>NZ_BRCG01000002.1:0-324041 GCF_023708005.1 Pseudarthrobacter sp. NCCP-2145
GCAGGGGCCGACGGGTTTGTGCTGGACCAGGATCTTGTTCTTGCCCTCGGGGGTGGTGAGGTAGCGGCCGTAGTCGCGGACGGTTTCTTCGGAGAACCAGCGCAGGAACTCGGCGCCGTAGGTCACTTCGCCGCGGGCTTCGGCCAGGGGCTTGCCCATTTCCAGGGTCATCAGCAGGGCGAAGTCCTCGGCCCGTTCGGTGACCAGGTCGAAGGCGCGGCGGAGGATCTCCGCACGCACCCGGGGTGCGGTCCGTGCCCAGGACGCCTGGGCGGCGTCGGCGGCGTTCAGCGCGGCCACCGCGTCGTCGCTGGTGGCCGAGGCGAGGGTGGCGAGGACCTCCCCGGTGGCGGGGTCGTGCACCTCAAACGTGCCGCCGTCGGACGCATCCCGCCACTGCCCGCCAATCAGCAGGCCGGTGGGAACGGCAGCGAGGAGGGAGGCCTCACGCTTCGACGAAACGGCAGGGGGCAGGGCAGGAGTGACTGTCATTGAAATAGTCCTTAAGAGGGGAGGGATCAGTAGCTGGTGGGGGTGTCGCCGTCACGTGTGGTGACATACTTCGCGGCGAGGGCTTCGGAGCCGCGGGCGAGGAGGGCGACGTCGGCCCCCACCAGGATGAAGTTGGCGCCGTGGTCCAGGTAGTGGCGGGCCGTGTCCGGCTTGAAGGCGTTGACGCCCGCCGGTTTTCCGGCGGCCTTGGCAGCAGCCAGGCAGTGTTCGACGGCGGCGCGCACCTCCGGGTGTTCCTGCTGTCCCAGCAGGCCCATTGAGGCGGCGAGGTCGGACGGGCCCACGAAGATCGCGTCGACGCCGTCGACCGCCAGGATGTTTTCCACGACGGTGACCGCGGCGGCGGATTCGATCTGCACGGTGACGCTGATGGTCTCGCCGGCGCGGGCCAGGTAGTCCGGGACCCGGTTCCAGCGGGCGGCCCGGGCCAACGCGGACCCGACGCCGCGGAGGCCCTGCGGCGGGTAGCGGGTTGCGGCCACGGCGGCTTCCGCCTCAGCAGCGGAGTTGACCATGGGGACGAGCAGGTTCTGCACACCCAGGTCCAGGTACTGCTTAATCAGCACGGTGTCGTTGACCGGCGGACGCACCACGGTGTGCACCGGGTAGCCGTGGATGGCCTGGAGTTGGGCGAGGATGGATTCGAGCCCGTTGGGGCTGTGCTCGGCGTCCACCAGCAGCCAGTCCAGGCCGGACCCGGCGCACAGCTCAGCGACCAGCGGGCTGCCGGAACAGACCCACATCCCGGCCAGCGGGCGGCCGGTTTCCCCCGTTTGGCTGGCGAGGGCGTCGCGGAAGGTGTCGTCTATTCGAAGCGGCATGTGACACTCCCCAGGGGTCCGTAGTCTGCATGGACAGTGTCGCCCTTGTAGACCCAGAGGGGCCGGGTGAAGGAGCCGGCCAGGATGATGTCCCCGGCTTTCAGGGAATCACCGTGGGCGGCGATCTTGTTGGCCAGCCAGTGCACCCCGTTGGCGGGATGGTCCAGGACCCCGGCGGCCACGCCGGTTTCCTCCACGGTCTGGTTCTTGTAAAGGATGGCGGAGACCCAGCGGAGGTCCATCGCGTCCGGCTTCACCGGGTTGCCGCCGATCACCATGGCACCCATGGCGGCGTTGTCCGAGATGGTGTCCACGATGGTCCGGCCCTCCATCTCAATCCTGGAATCGAGGATTTCGAGGGCCGGAACCACGTAGTCGGTGGCTTTCAGGACGTCGAAGATGGTGACGCCGGGGCCCTTGAGGCCGTCCTTCAGGACGAACGCCAGCTCCACTTCCACCCGCGGGTGGGTGTACTGGTCCCACTCCACCGAGCAGCCGGTCTCGAGCACCATGTCGTCGAAGATGGCGCCGTAGTCCGGCTCGGTGATGCCCGTGGCCGCCTGCATGGCTTTGGACGTGAGGCCGATCTTGCGGCCCACCAGGGTCCGGCCGGCCTCCTCGTTCCGCCGCCGCCATAACTGCTGCACCGCGTAGGAGTCCTCCACCGTCATCTCCGGGTACCGGGCCGTCAGGCGGGGGACGGGCTTCCGGTTCCGGCCGGCTTCCACCAGTTCGTCCGCGATGGCTTCGATGGTCCTGTCATCCAGCATGGCTACAGCTGCGCTCCCAGCTTGAACCCGGTCCGGTCACCTTCGGGGGAGCCGTCCTTTCGGGTGTAGGAGAAACCGTCGGCACCTACGGTGACCGCCATTTCGCTCTTTTCCTCGCGCTCGATGACCGGCTGCGGGTTGCCGTCCAGGTCCAGGACCAGGGAGGCCTCGGTGTACCAGGACGGGACGACGGGGTTGCCCCACCAGTCGCGGCGCTGGTTGTCGTGGACGTCCCAGGTGATGGTGGGGTTGTCCGGATCGCCAGTGTAGTAATCCTGGGTGTAGATCTCGATGCGGTGGCCGTCCGGGTCCAGGATGTAGAGGTAGAACGCGTTGGACACACCGTGCCGGCCGGGGCCGCGTTCGATCCGGTCACTGATGCGCAGGGCGCCCATCTTGTCGCAGATCTGGATGATGTTGTGCTTCTCGTGCGTGGCGAACGCGACGTGGTGCATGCGCGGGCCGTTGCCGCCGGTCAGCGCGGTGTCATGGACCGTCTGCTTGCGGTGCATCCACGCGGCGTACGTGACGCCGTCGGAATCCTGGATGTCCTCGGAGACGCGGAAACCCAGGTCCTCGAGGTACTTGCGGCCGCGGGGGACGTCCGGTGTGACCTGGTTGAAGTGGTCCAGGCGGACCAGCTCGCCGGCGGAGTACAGGTCGTAGCGCTGGGTGAGGCGCTCCACGTGCTCCACGTCGTAGAAGAACTCGTAGGGGAAGCCCAGGGGATCCTCCACGCGCACGGAGTCGCCGACGCCCCTGGTGAAGCCGTCTTTGCGGCGCTCAACACGGCAGCCGAGTTCGCGGTAGTAGGCCTCGGCGGCGTCCACTTCGGCGGGGGACTTTACCCGGTAGGCGAAGGCTGCGACGGCGGCGACGGGTCCCTTGCGGAGCACCAGGTTGTGGTGGATGAACTCTTCCAGGGTGCGCAGGTAGATGGCGTTCTCATCTTCCTCGGTGACGTGCAGCCCCAGCATGTCCACGTAAAACTCGCGGGATTTGGCGAGGTCGGTGACCACGATCTCCATGTAGGCGCAGCGGACAATGTCCGGTGCCGGGACAGTGGGGGTGGGAATGAAGTCAGTCATGGTGTTCTCTCTTCTTTGATGAGGGACGGGTGGCGGTTCAGGCGCCGAATTTGGGGGTGTGGACGGTTCCGAGCGTGATGTGCACGGCCTGCTGGTCGGTGTAGAAATCGATGGAGCGGTAGCCGCCCTCGTGTCCGAGGCCCGAGGCCTTGACGCCGCCGAACGGAGTGCGCAGGTCGCGGACGTTGTGGCTGTTCAGCCATACCATGCCGGCCTCCACGTTCTGCGCGAAGTTGTGTGCCCGGGTCAGGTTCTGGGTCCAGATGTAGGCCGCCAGCCCGTACTTGGTGTTGTTCGCCAGGGCGAGGGCTTCGTCGTCATTTTCGAACGGGGTGATGGCCACGACGGGTCCGAAGATTTCCTCCTGGAAGATCCGCGCATCCGGGGCGACGTCGGCAAACACCGTGGGTGCTATGTAGTTGCCGTCCGGGAGGCCTTCGGGCCGTCCGCCGCCGGCCAGCAGCCGGCCTTCGGACTTGCCGATCTCCACGTACGAGGCCACCTTTTCGTAGTGCTCCGGGTGGACCAGGGCGCCCACCTCGGTCCTGGGGTCATGCGGATCGCCCACCACGATGTTCTTCGCGCGGGCGGCGTACTTCTCGCAGAACTCGTCGTAGATGGCGCGCTCAACGAGGATGCGGGAGCCGGCGGTGCAGCGTTCACCGTTGAGGGAGAAGACGCCGAACAGGGCGGAATCGATGGCGGCGTCCAGGTCGGCGTCGGCGAACACCACGCAGGGGGACTTGCCGCCGAGTTCCATGGACAGGCCCTTGAGGTTGGCGGCGGCGTTGCGGAAGATCGTCTGGCCGGTGGTGGTCTCGCCCGTGAAGGAGATCAGCGGGACGTCCGGATGTTTGACCAGGGCGTCACCGGCTTCCTCGCCGAGGCCGTTGACCAGGTTGAACACGCCGTCGGGCAGGCCGGCGTCTTTGAAGATCGTTGCCCACAGCGAGGCCGAGAGCGGCGTGAACTCGGCTGGTTTGAGCACCACGGTGTTGCCGGTGGCCAGGGCCGGGGCGAGCTTCCAGGACTCCAGCATGAACGGGGTATTCCAGGGGGTGATGAGGCCCGCAACGCCGATCGGCTTGCGGTTCACGTAGTTGATCTGCGATCCCGGCACCTTCATGGCGTCATCGAACTGCGCCACGATCAGGTCCGCGAAGAACCGGAAGTTCTCGGCAGCGCGCAGGGCCTGGCCCTTGGCCTGGGTGATCGGCAGGCCGGTATCAAAGGTCTCGAGTTCGGCGAGCCGCGCTTCCTGGGCTTCGACGGCGTCGGCGATCTTGTTGAGAACGCGGGCGCGTTCGCGCGGCTTCATCTTCGGCCACGGGCCGTTGGCGAACGCTTCGCGGGCGGCGGCGACGGCGAGGTCGATATCCTCCTTCTGGCCTGCCGCGGCGGTGGCGTAGTTCCGGTTGGATACCGGGTCCAGGACGTCGAAGGTCGCTCCACCCACGGAGTCAACGAACCGGCCGTTGATGTAGTGCTGGATATGGGTGGGAAGGTCCTGCGGCACGTAATGGGTGCCGGTTTCCGGTGCAGTGAACGTCATTGTTGTTTCCTTACTGCTTCTGAAGGGATCGGGGGAGTTTCAGATGGTTTTGGCCTGGGCGAGGTAGGCGTCCAGGGTGGCCGAGCGGTGGAGCCGGGCGGCTTTCTCGATGTCGTCGGCGTCGGCGCCGGACTCGATGAGCTTCAGGAGTGCCTCGTGTTCGTCCACGGAATTGCGGGCGCGGCCGGGGACGAAGCGGAAGGTTGAGGACCGCAGCGAAGCCAACCGGTTCCAGCCGCGGTGCACCAGGTCCAGGATGTGGGGGTTGGGGCAGTGCTCGAACAGGATGCTGTGGAAGTCCTGGTTGAGCTGCGTGAACCGGACGGGGTCGAAGTGGTCCAGGCATTCGCGCATGTCCTCGTTCACCGCACGGGCCCGGGCAATTGCCACGGAATCAACCAGCGGCGCGGACAGCGCGGTGGCGGCACCTTCCACGATGCTCAGGGTCTGCATGGTGTAGAGGTATTCCGTCGGATCGATTCCGGCCACGGTGGCGCCCACGTTGCGTTCGAAGGTCACCAGGCCCTCTGCCTCGAGCCGGCGGATCGCTTCCCTGACCGGAACCACGCTGAATCCAAGGTCCTTGGCGATAGAGCCGAGGACCAGGCGGTAGCCGGGGGAGTAGGTGCCCTCGACAATGCGTGCCTTGACGGCCCGGTAGGCCTGCTCGGACTTGCTGCCGGCAGGGGCTGCGACGGGGAGGTCGGTGAAGGTTGTTTCAGTCATTCGGCTGGCTACCCTCCGCAGTGCCCGCTTTCCATTCCTTGTACCGTGCCTGCCAGGCGGCGTTCATCGGGTAGAGGCCGTCCACGCTGTTGCCCTGCTTGACCATCTCGAAGATGAAGGTTTCCTCCTGCTCCTGGGCGATGCAATCATCCACGAGTTCTTCGGCGATGGCCGGTGGGACCACCAGGATGCCGTCGGAATCGGCCACGATGATGTCGCCGGGCTGCACTGTGGCGCCGCCGCAGGCGATGGTGATATCCGTGTCCCACGGGATGTGGCGGCGGCCCAGCACGGCAGGATGCGGGTTGGCAAAGTACGTGGGCATCTCCAGCCCGGCCACGGCGGTGTAGTCGCGGACGCCGCCGTCGGTAATGATTGCCGCGGCGCCGCGCACTTGGGCGCGCAGGGCCAGGATGTCGCCAACGGTTCCGGTGCCCTTCTCGCCCCGCGCTTCCATGACCAGGATCTCGCCCTCGTTCACGGAATCGATGGCGCGTTTCTGGGCGTTGAAGCCACCGCCGTGGATCTTGAAGAGGTCCTCACGGTTGGGAACGTAGCGCAGGGTCCGGGCCAGCCCCACCACGCGGCGGTCCGGCCGGGTGGCCTGCAGGCCGTCGATGCTCACGTTGTTGAGGCCGCGTTTTCGCATCTGGGAGGACAGGGTGGCCGTGGCGACGCTTTCCAGCTTCGCTTTCAGCTCCGGAGTGAGGACGCCTGCCCCCGCCGGCAGCCCCGCCGCTGCCCGCGAACCGTACGCTTCCTCCCGCTGCAGGTCATCAACCTTGGGTCCGGCACCAAAGTCCGCGAACGGCGTCGTACCTTCCTCCACCCTGGTGACCAGCCGGCCGGTGGTGAGGTCGCCGGCGGAAACCTCGACTTCCAGGACGTCCCCCGGCTTGGCGACGGAGGCGCCGGCCGGGGTGCCGGTGAGGATGATGTCCCCCTCTTCGAGGGTGAGCAGTTGGGACAGGTCCGCCACCAGCCGGGCGAACGGGAAGAGCAGGTCCCCCGTGGTGTCGTCCTGGACCAGCTCCCCGTTGTGCCAGGTGCGGATGCGCAGGTTGGCGGGGTCGACGGCGTCTGCAGGAATCAGTGCCGGGCCTACCGGTGTGAAACCGTCGCCGCCCTTGGATCGGAGGTTGGAACCCTTGTCCGCCCAGCGCAGGTCGTAGACACCGAGGTCGTTGCTGGCTGTCACTGCCGCAACGTGGCTCCAGGCGTCATCGATGCCCACCCTACGGGCAGCCTTGCCGATGATCAAGGCGATCTCGCCTTCATAGCCGAGCAGTTCACAGCCTGCAGGCCGCTCCACCGTGCTGCCGCTCAGGGCCAGGGAGCTGGAGGGCTTGAGGAAGTACGACGGCTGGGCGGGAGTCCGGCCGCGCTGGGCTGCCCGGCTTGGGTAGTTGATGTGCACCGCGACCACCTTCCGTGCTGCTGCCAAGGTGTCGCCGTTGACGTGCTCCAAAACTGTCTCCCTCATCAGGTACGAAATCGTATACGATCACTATCGTCCGTCGGAGGCGGATCGTCAACCCCCAATTCCGGCGTTTGGCTTTCGGGAATATGGCACTTGTCGCCTGAATCACATCCGGCGTACAGTTGAAGCCAAAGTTCCAGTTTTCGATTATCGAATGGGGTGTTCTTATATAGAACACCAATCGACGGGGCAGGTAACTGCTGCGAAGTAGCGATAATCCACCACAACGAAGTGAGGAAATCCCGTGCAATTCCACCACCACGGCTACGTATCCGGAGACCCGCGAGTCCTGCCCGCCGCCGGCGTTGGCCTGAACCGGCCCCAGGAGCTTCCGGAGGAAGTCGACGTGCTGATTGTTGGCACCGGGCCTGCGGGAATGCTTGCGGCAGCGCAGCTGTCCCGCTTCCCGAACATCACCACCCGGATCATTGAGCGCCGTCCGGGCCGCCTCGCCATCGGCCAGGCTGACGGCATCCAGGCGCGCAGCGTCGAGACCTTCCAGGCCTTCGGCTTCGCTGAGCGGATCATTGCCGAGGCCTACCACATCACCGAGATGGCGTTCTGGAAGCCGGACCCCGCGAACCGCGCCAACATCGCCCGGGCCGCCCGGGCCGTCGACGACGAGATGGGCATCAGCGAGTTCCCGCACCTTATCGTCAACCAGGCCCGTGTGCTGGACTACTTCGCCGAGTATATGGCCAACGCACCCACCCGCATGACGCCCGACTACGGCTACGACTTCCAGTCCCTCAACATCACGGAAGGGGACG
The DNA here is from genome assembly GCF_023708005.1 of Pseudarthrobacter sp. NCCP-2145. NCBI lineage: Bacteria > Bacillati > Actinomycetota > Actinomycetes > Micrococcales > Micrococcaceae > Pseudarthrobacter > Pseudarthrobacter sp. NCCP-2145. The sequence continues at coordinate 7,721 of NZ_BRCG01000002.1, forward strand.
AATATCCCGTCAGCGTAACGCTGCTGCATACCGACGGACCGAACGAGGGCCAGGAGCGCGTAGTCCGGGCGAAGTACGTTATTGGTGCCGACGGCGCCCGGAGCAAAGTGCGCGCAGCGATTGGCTGCACCCTCGCCGGGGACCAGGCCAACCATGCCTGGGGCGTGATGGACGCGCTCGCCGTGACCGACTTCCCCGACATCCGCACCAAGTGCGCCATCCAGGGCGAAAAAGGCAGCATCCTGCTGATCCCGCGCGAGGGCGGGTACTTGTTCCGCATGTATGTGGACCTGGGTGAGGTGGATCCGGCTACCCATCACGCCGTGAGAAGTACAACCATCGAGCAGATCATCGCCAAAGCCAACGAGATCCTCCATCCCTACACCCTCGACGTGCGCAACGTGGCGTGGCACAGCGTCTACGAAGTGGGGCACCGGCTCACGGACAGGTTCGACGACGTCCTGCCGGAGGACCGCGGCACACGGACCCCCCGGGTGTTCATCACCGGCGACGCGTGCCACACGCACAGTGCCAAAGCCGGCCAGGGCATGAACGTGTCCATGCAGGACGGCTTCAACATTGCCTGGAAGCTGGGGCATGTCCTGGAAGGCCGCAGCCCTGAAAGCCTCCTGTCCACCTACTCGGAGGAGCGCCAGGTGGTGGCCAAGAACCTGATCGACTTCGACAAGGAATGGTCCACCATGATGGCCAAGAAGCCCGAGGAGTTCGAGAACCCCTCGGACCTTGAGGACTTTTATGTCCGCACTGCCGAGTTCCCGGCCGGTTTCATGACCGAGTACGCGCCGTCCATGCTCGTGGCACCGGCAGACCACCAGGCCCTTGCAGCCGGCTTCCCGGTGGGCAAGCGGTTCAAGTCAGCGCCCGTGGTGCGGGTAGGCGACACAAATCCCATGCATCTGGGCCACCACGCCACGGCAGACGGACGCTGGCGGATCTACGTGTTCGCCGACGCCGCGCTTCCGGGCACCGGCTCTGCCACGGACAAGCTGGCCCAGTGGCTGGCGGAGGCGGCCGAATCACCGCTGGCGGCAACGCCGTCGGACGCTGATCCTGACGCGTGGTTCGACGTGAAGGTGATCTACCAGCAGCCCCACACGGAGCTTGACATCAACGCGGTGCCGGCCGTTTTCAAGCCGCAGGTGGGCCCATTCAAGCTCACGGACTACGAGAAGGTTTACGGCACGGACCCCTCAGCAGACATCTTCGAGCTCCGCGGCCTGGACCGCGGCGGCGTTGTGGTGGTGGTGCGGCCGGACCAGTACGTGGCGAACGTCGCGCCGCTGACGGCCACCACCGAACTGGCGCAGTTCTTCGGGCCGCTCCTCAAAAGCCGTCCGGCCGGTCAGCCGCTGACTGTCTGACCCGTCCGGTATTCCGCGGCAGCGTAAACGCCCAGGATCCGCACCTCCGTGGTGAAAAAGTCCAGCTCCTCGAGGGCCAGCTTCAGCGGCAGGTCCTCGGGGTGGCCCTCGACGTCGGCCATGAACATGGTGGCGGCAAACTCGTTGCCCACCATGTAGCTTTCCAGCCGCGTCATGTTCACCCCGTTCGTCGCGAAGCCGCCCAGTGCCTTGTACAGCGCTGAGGGGACGTTGCGGACGCGGAACACGAAGCTGGTCACTGCCGGTCCGGAAAGCTCATCCCGGGCCGGCAGTTCCTTTTCCCGGGCCAGGACCACGAAGCGGGTGGTGTTGGAAGGGTCATCCTCAACCCGTGAGGCCAGGACGTCCAGGCCGTAGATCTGCGCGGCCAGCGGCGGTGCCAGGGACAGCTTGCGCGGATCGTTCCACTCAGCCACTTCCCGTGCGGACCCTGCGGTGTCGCCGGCGATGACGGGCTTGAGGCCGTGCTCGCGGATGAGCTTCCGGCACTGGCCCAGGGCGTGGATGTGGCTGTGGACCTCCGTGGCGCCCTCGATGGTGCTGCCTGGGATGCCCAGCAGGTCAAAGTGGATGGGCAGGAAGAACTCACCCACGATCTGCAGGTTGGACTGCGGCAACAGGATGTGGATGTCTGCCACCCGCCCGGCAATGGAGTTCTCGATGGGGATCATGGCCAGCTCCGCCTCGCCGCTGGCCACGAGTTCGAACGCGTCCTCGAAGCTGGCGCAGGGCACGCTTTCCATGTCCGGGAACATCTGCTTGCACGCGATATTGGAGTTGGCGCCGGGCTCACCCTGGTACGCAATCTTCTGGGCCATGGTCCGTATGGTTTCACGGACCGAGCCCGCAGGCCCAACTGGGTCGCAGCAGATGTCGGTATGGGGGCCCAAAAGGACATCTGCTGCTACCCAGTTGGGGAAGGACGGGACTAGACCGGAGTGACGCGCAGCCAGGCGTACTGGCGGGGGAGGAGCGTGACGCCCTCGCCCAGCTGCAGGGCGGCCTCGGAGAGGAGGTCGACGGCGGCGCCTGAGAAACCGGAGAAGGTTTCGGCGGGCAGGGTCTGGGGCTCGTCGCTGAAATTGGCGAGCGCCAGGACTCTCGTCTCCCCGCCGTCGGCCGCACTTGCCGGCCGCTGGTAGGCCAGGACGCCCCTGTTGTGGGTATCGAAATCGAGGAGCGTTGTTCCCGCAAGTTCAGGAGCAGCGCCGCGGATCTCGATCATGCGCCTCAGGCCCGCATACACCGCGCCTTCCGGCGTGGAAGCATCGTGCCGCCGGGCGTACTGTTCCTTCGGATAGTGGGGCCTGTGCACCCAGCGGCTGTCGGCGTCGTGCCCTTCCTCCTTCGCGTAGCCGTAGTCGTTAAGCTGGCCCACTTCGTCGCCGAGGTACAGCAGGGGGATGCCGCCGGTGCTGAAGGCAACCGAGTGGGCCAGGAGGATCCGCTCCACCGCCTCAGCGGGGTCCACCTCCATGCCGCACAGCGACGCTGTCGTACCCGAAATGCGGCAGTCACCGGTCTTGGGGTTGTCCTGGAACGGCACGCCGCGGGCGAAGCTGCCGGGGAAGCGGTTGACGTAGAAGGAGTTCAGGAAACGGCGGTGGTCGAAGCCGTTAATTCCGAGCTCTGCCGCGTCCTCGTCCGCGAACGTCCAGCCGATGTCGTCGTGGCTGCGGACGTAGTTCACCCATGAGGTGCCGCCCGGGATATTGTGCCTCCGCTCCAGTGCCTGGGCCAGGAGCGAAACGTCCCGGGTGGCCAGGGATTCCCAGATGAGCGCCATCTGCAGCGGGTTGTAGGAGAGCTGGCATTCGGCGGGGTCGATGTAGAGCGCCACCTCGTCCGGGTGCACGATTGCCTCTGACTTGAACAGCAGCGAGGGGGCGGCCAGCCGGCACACGGCGTTGAAGGCTTGCAGGAGGATGTGGGCCTCGGGCAGGTTCTCGCAGGGGGTGCCCAGCTGCTTCCAGATGAACGCCACCGCATCCATCCGCAGGATGTCCACGCCCTGGTTGGCCAGGAACAGCATCTCGCCGGCCATCGCCCGGAACACGTCCGGGTTGGAGTAGTTCAGGTCCCACTGGTACGTGTGGAAGGTGGCCCACACCCAGCGGCCGTCCTCCATGCGGATGAAGGACCCAGGGTGGTTTTCCGGGAAGATCTCGCGCACGTTCTGCTCGAAGGCGTCCGGCATGGTCCGGTCCGGGTAGATCCAGTAGTAGTCGCTGTACTTAGGGTCGCCGGCAGCGGCCCGCCTGGCCCACTCGTGCTCGTCGGAGGTGTGGTTGAAGATGAAGTCCACCACCAGGCTGATGCCATGGCCGCGGAACTCTGCCGCGAGGTCGCGGAGCTGTTCCATGGTGCCCAGCTTCGGGTTGACCTGGCGGTAGCTCGAAACCGCGTAGCCGCCGTCGGAGTGTGGCTCCGGAGCAAGGAACAGCGGCATGAGGTGCAGGTAGGTCAGTCCCAGTTCCTTGAAGTACGGGATGTGCTTGCGGAGCCCGTCCAGGTTGTCCGCGTACCGGTCCACGTAGCAGACGCCGCCAAGCATGGTGTTGGAGAGGAACCAACCGCTGTCCGCCTCCCGCTGGGCGTCGAGTGCCTTCAGGTCAGCGGGCCGCTCCTGCCATGAGCGTGCGCTCTCCACCACCAGGGCGGTCAGCTGGTCCAGCCAGTCCTGCCGGGCTTCGTACAGGGACCGGAAGAGCCGGCACAGGTCCGGGAAATGCTGCTCCAGGCGCCGGTCGAATGCCGGATCAGGGGCGAGTCCGAGGCTCCGTTCGCGGGACAGTGCGTCCAGCACGTGCTCCAGCGCCGTTTCGTCCACCCTGACGGATTCCTGCATGCCCACGGCTCCTTCCGGCTTCCGCCGGGGTTTCCGGCAGGAAAGATGTTACGGCAGTATCCCATGTCACACGGCAGGGGAACGCCCGACGGCGGGGTGCGGCTTCCTTAGGTCAGCCCCGGGACGGCGTGTTTCTGTGTACGCACCCTGCCGCCGGGACCGCGGCACCGCTTCCGGCGCTGCCCGGACGACACTGCGCGCACGGCACTGCGCTGACGGACAAGAACTGATCGCTGACGGACAAAGACCTGCAGCCGCCCGCTGCCACGCTGGATTCCACAGCTCTTCCCCACGCTCATGACCAATAATCTTCCCCACGCTCATGACCATTAAGAAGGATCAAATGAGTATTTCGAATTTCGGGTCCCGGACTGCCGACGCTCCGGCCAAGGAGCATTCCACAGCCCTCCGCGCAGGAAGCATCGGCGTCCTGGGCATCCTGTTTTTTGTCCTGTCCGCCCAGGCGCCCCTGACCGGCATCGTGGGAGCTTCGCCGCTCGCCGCAGCCCTTGGCAACGGGGCAGGCGCCCCCGGCGCCTACCTGATTGTCGGCATTGTCATTGTCATCTTTGCCGTGGGATTCGTGGCCATGAGCCGCAGGATCCAGGCGAACGGCGCTTTTTACGCCTATATCACCGCAGCGTTCGGCAGGAGGACTGGTGCGGGCGCGGCCTGGCTTGCGCTGCTGGCCTACAACACCATCCAGGCCGCGATGTACGGCCTGTACGGGGCGGCATTCTCCGGCCTGCTCGCGTCGATGGGCCTCGAGGTGCCCTGGTGGCTTCTGGCCCTGGCAACCATGGCCGGAGTCCAGGTGCTTGGATCCCTCAATATCGAACTCGGAGCCCGCGTGCTGGCCGTGCTGGTTGGGCTGGAGGTGGCAGTGCTGATGCTGTTCGGCGTCGCCGTGCTGTTCAGCGGCGGCGGACCGGAAGGCATCAGCCTGGCGGCATCCTTCTCACCGGAAGCCATCGCCACCGGCGCTCCGGGAGTGGCCATCATGTTCGCTGTGGCGTCCATGTTCGGCTTCGAGTCGACAGCCATCTATTCGGCAGAGGCCAAGGACCCGCACCGCACCGTGGCACGGGCAACCTACCTGTCCGTGGGCGTCATCGCCGTCTTCTTCTCCTTCATCTCCTGGATGCTGGTCAGCTATTACGGCCCGTCCCAGGTCATGGATGCAGCGGGGGCGGCCCTTGAGTCAGGCGATTCCACCTCCTTCGTCCTGGGGCCGATCGTGGAACTGTTCGGTCCCTGGGCGGGCGTGGTGACAGGCGTCCTGCTGGTGACGTCACTGCTGGCAGGCATCATCGCCTTCCACAACGGCATCAACCGCTACCTGCACTCCCTGGCCCTGCGCGGTTCCATGCCCGCCGTCGTGGCCCGGACCAACCGGCACTGCGCCCCGGCCTCTGCAGCCTGGATCCAGACCGCCGCCGCCGTCATTCTCGTGGTTCCGTTCGCCGTCCTGGCGCTGGATCCCGTGCTGACCCTGTTCTCCTGGTTCAGCGGGCTGGCTGTAGCGGCGCTCCTGGTGCTGTACATGCTCTGTTCCGCCGCCGTCGCCGCATTCTTCCGCAGGGACCGCGGTGACGCCGGGCTGTGGCAGACGCTGATCGCACCTGCGCTCGCGGCCCTGCTGCTGGGATGGATCCTGTTCCTCGTGGTCAGCAACTTCACCGCATTGATCGGCGGCAGCACCGGGACGGCGGCCGCGCTCCTGGTGGTTGTTCCCGTGGTGTTTGCGGCCGGAGTGCTGGTGGAGGCCCGGGTGCAGCGCCGGCACAAGGCGGAGAGCCTCGGCCATACAGTCAACTAACGGGCGCTTTGGAGCCGGCAGAAACGGCAACGTGCCCTGTACCGGCCCGGCGAGGAGCAACTCTGCGCCGGGCCGGTACGCGTGCCAGGAAGCCTGCCAGGACAAAAAGCGCGGCCAGGAAAGCTGCTGCCAGCCCCGCCACGACAGGCTCACGCGGCCACATCCCCGCCAGGCCGAGGAAAGCGGGGAGGGTGGCTGTGACCTGGCTCGTCAGCACAAGCGCCCAGCCGATGAAGGGGTCAAGGCGGCCCAGGCCCGCTGCCATGGACGCAAAGAACAGTCCCCACAGAACCGACCAGCACAACCATAGGACCGCCAGCAGGGGATCTGTTCCCAGCCAGGCCGTGGCAAGAAGCAGGCCACAACCTCCCACCATGCCGCAGAACCATCCCAGTCCCCGCGAACCGAGGCGCAGCAGGACGTCCAGCCCCACATAGAGGTACGTCAGGCCGAACAGGAACATTCCCACAGCAGTCAGCAGCGGCGTTGCGCCCGCTCCAGCCGTCGCAACGTAACCCACGCCGAGCGCCAGCTGGACGGATCCGACCGCCAGGCTGAATACGGCTGCGTCCCGGCGGGGCAGGAATCTGAGCATGGCCAGACCGTTGAGGAGCAGGGCCGCCCCGGACAGCAGCAGGCAGATGTGCGCCATCAGGCGGCCTCGCGGATGCAGGCCGAACTGCGCGATATTTTCGTTATGTGGAATAGATCTGTCACAATACGGATGATAGAGGATGTCCGGCAGGCTGCTTGGGGGCGCGCGGTCATGATCGGATATAGTTGAAATCTCAACTATAGGCGCGTCCGGGATCGCTTTCGGCCGTTCCACGTTCACGCAGAGGTGAGGGAGACACATGGATTCACGGCTGGAAGCCATCAGGGATACTGTCCTGGCGAGGAATCCGGGCGAAGCGGAGTTCCACCAGGCGGTGGTGGAAGTCTTCGAGAGCCTCGGACCCGTCCATGACAGGCACCCCGAATTCCTCGAAGCCGCCATCCTGGAGCGGCTCTGCGAGCCCGAGCGGCAAATCATCTTCCGCGTGCCCTGGACCGATGATGGCGGACGTGTACAGATCAACCGCGGCTTCCGGGTGGAATTTAACTCGGCGCTGGGCCCCTACAAAGGCGGCCTGCGGTTCCACCCCTCCGTCTACCTGGGCATCGTCAAGTTCCTGGGCTTCGAACAGATCTTCAAGAACGCCCTCACCGGCATGCCCATCGGCGGCGGCAAAGGCGGCTCCGACTTCGACCCCCGCGGCCGCAGCGACGGAGAAGTCATGCGCTTCTGCCAGTCCTTCATGACCGAGCTGTACCGGCACATCGGCGAATACACCGACGTCCCGGCCGGCGACATCGGCGTGGGCGGGCGGGAGATCGGCTACCTCTTCGGCCAGTACAAGCGCATCACCAACCGCTACGAATCAGGCGTCCTCACGGGCAAGGGCATCTCATGGGGCGGTTCCCTGGTCCGGCCCGAGGCTACCGGCTTCGGAACAGTGATCTTCACCCAGGAAATGCTGAAGACCCGTGGGTCATCCTTTGATGGCCAGCGCGTGGTGGTTTCCGGCTCCGGAAATGTCGCCATCAATGCCATCGCCAAAGCCCAGGACCTCGGCGCCACCGTGGTGGCCTGCTCCGACTCCTCCGGCTACGTGGTGGATGAGGCGGGCATCGACGTCGCGCTTCTTCGCGAAGTCAAGGAAGTGGAACGCGGCCGCCTCAAGGACTACGCCGAGCGCCGTTCCGGCGTCTCCTACGTTGAGGGCGGCTCCGTCTGGGACGTGGACGCCTCCGTGGCGCTGCCGTGCGCCACGCAGAACGAGCTCGACGGCGCTGCTGCCGCCGGGTTGGTGCGCGGCGGGCTCCTTGCCGTCGGCGAAGGCGCCAACATGCCGTCCACCCGCGAGGCCGTCGCCGTTTTCCAGGAGGCCGGCGTCCTGTTCGGCCCGGGCAAGGCCGCCAATGCCGGCGGTGTTGCCACGTCCGCGCTTGAGATGCAGCAGAATGCCAGCCGCGATTCCTGGACCTTCGAGCACACGGAAGAGCGGCTGACCGAGATCATGGTGGGTATCCACCACCGGTGCGCGTCAACTGCTGACGAGTACGGGGACCCGGGCAACTACGTCCTGGGCGCCAATATCGGCGGTTTCGTGAAGGTGGCCGACGCGATGCTCGCCCAGGGGCTCATTTAGCGCAACCCGCCGTCGTCGTTCCTCCAGGCGTTGGATGGCCCGGGACGCAGGGAGGGGCGCTACCCGCCCCGCCGCCAGTCGCTCGGCGGGACGCCAAAAGCGTCCCGGAAGGTGCGGCTGAAGTGCGCAGCATCCAGGAATCCCCAGTGCGCCGCGACGGCGCCCACGGACTTCCCGGCATGCAGCGGGTCGCGGAGATCGCGCCTGGCACCTTCCAGGCGCTGGCTCCGGATCCAGCTGGCCACAGTTGTCCCGGATTCATGGAAAACGTTGTGCAGGTGCCGGGTAGAGATGAAGTGTGCGGCGGCGATGGTGGCGGGCGACAGGAGGGGGTCGGACAGGTTGGCGTCGATGTACTCCCGGATCGAAACTGCCAGGAGTGCCTGCGGCTTCATCCGGTCCGGCGCCATGTCCATCTCGGCGTGGAGCATTGTGGACACCAGGTCCAGGGCGTTGGCTGCCAGCCGCGAACCGCTGGGCCCGCTGAGGACGTCCAGGTTCTCTGAGAGCTGGCGGATGAACTGCCCCACGATTCCGCTGAGGCCGGCGCTGCCCGCCATCCGCACGGCTGCCAGCTGGCCCACGTAGTCGGCGGGCAGGGCCAGTGCGTCGCAGGGGAACATCACCACCATCATCCGCGCCTGCTCCTCGAACGTCAGCGTATAGGGGCGGCTGGTGTCGTAGATGGCTAGGTCGCCGGGCCGGAGCACGGCCTCGCGGTTGTCCTGGACGAGCAGGCCGGTGCCCTCCAGTTGCAGGTTGAGCTTGAAATAGCGCTCATGGGCCCGGGCAATCAGGGCCGGCGTGCGGTGCACCTCGTGGGACGTGGCGGTGACTTCAACGATGGACATCCGGTCCAGCACCCGCGAGCGCATCCGCCCACGGAAGCCATCCACGTCCGCTGTCTGGGCGGCGAGCGGCACGAAGGACTCGGCCACCAGGTGCTTCCAGTGGTCAAAGGAGGTGGCGACGCTGGACGTGAGGTTTTGGTGTGCGGGGCGGGCCGCAGTATTTGCTGTTGCTGGCATGGATGTTCCTGACGACGGATGGCCATCTGACGTTCCCCCGGGAGCTGTGTCCTGCAACACAGTCCCTTCAGGTTAGGGCCGTCCGTTTCTTTTTTCAACAGTCGGCGAAAAAAGATTTTCCCCGGGCGCTAGGCGTTCTTCCCGCGGGCCGCCACTGTCCAGCGGCCCTTATTTTTTCCGGCGCTGATGACGGCCGCGCTGTCTACGAGGTTGATGGCCAGGCAGACGTGGTTCGGGACGACGCGCAGGCGGGCGCCCAGCGCGGGCATTCTTCCGGGGCCATGCCATTCGACCGTGGCATGGTGCTCCGAGAGGGCGGTGATGCGGGCTGCGGGGTAATCCATCAGGCGGCCAAAGCCGCTGGCCCAGGCCGGCCGGTCACTGCCCAGGATCTTGCTGCCGGCGTCGACAATGAAGCGTTCCGGTATGCCGGGCCTGGCCTCGTGGTGGCTTACCACCGTTGCCGCCACGGTCAGCGCTATCTCCTCCGGTCCACACCTGCCGAGCTCAAGCTGCTGGGCGTCACCGAACACGTAGACGCCGGGGCGCACCTCGGTAGCCACGGGGCCGTTGGTCAAGAGCGCTGTTGGCGTGGAGCCTCCGCTCCGTACAGTGGTCTCGAACCCGGCTGCGGCGAGCGATTCCGCGGCCGCCCGCAGGGCTTCCTGCTCCTGCGCTGCTGCTTCCGCCGGCATTCCCGGTGCGTAGCTGTGGCCGGGAAAGGTGAAGATCCCGGCCACCTTCAGGCCGGCGTCGGACGCTGCTTGTGCCACGTCCGCAGCTGCGCCCGGGTGGACGCCGCTGCGGTGGTGGCCGCTGTCGATCTCGACCAGCACGCCCACTCTTGACGCCGCCGGACCCAGGCCTGCCCCGAGCCTCGCCGCGCCATCGGGGGAGTCCACCCCTACGGCCACCGTTGCCGTGCCTGCCAGGCGCCGCAGCCTTTCGGCCTTCCGGGCTGAAGTCCACAAGGGGTAGGCGATGAAGAGATCCTTCACTCCGGCGGCTGCGAAGACTTCGGCCTCGCCGATCGTTGCAACCGTGAGTCCCACGGCCCCGGCCTCCAGCTGGAGCGCGGCGATCTCAGGGATCTTGTGCGTCTTGGCGTGCGGGCGAAGGGTAAGGCCTTTTGCCCGGATGGTTTCCGCCATTCGGGCGATGTTCCGCTCGAGGATGTCGAGGTCGATCAGGATGTCCGGCGTGTCAATCGCGGCGGGGATGCCAGGAGGTCTGGTCACAGCAGGGCCAGATAGCCTTCGAGCTGTGCGGCATGTCCGAAGTCCCTGCCGCCCTCCGGCGCCAAGGCCGCCTCGATCTGCGCGCCGAGCAGCATGTTCAGGAGTTGGCCGGCCAGGATGGAATCGTCGACGGCTGCGTGGATGTCGCCGTTGTCCCGCGCCTCGGCCAGGAAGCGCCGGATGGTGGTTGCCCACTCGTTCATGGACTGCTGGTGAATCGCGGCCTTCTGCGAATCGTTGACTGCCTTCTGCCAGAACGGGATAACGATCCGCGCTTCGTTGACGCGCTCTTCATCCAGCGGGAGGACCTCACGGCAGAAGGCGCGCAGGGCAGCCAGGCCGGACTTGCCGCGGGTGACCTCGGCGATCCGCTGGTTGGTGCGGTTGAACACGTGGCCGAAGGCGAATTCCAGGAGTGTGTCCTTGGTGGGGAAGTAGGGTTTGAGTGCTCCGTTGGCGAAGCCCGCCTCCATTGCGATCTCGCGCATGGTGGCCCCTTCCAGGCCTTGCCGGGCGATGATGCGCCAGGTGGCATCCACCAGTTCCAAGCGGCGCTCGTCATGGTCAACTATCTTCGGCACCGCAGGTCACTCCCGGGAAATTTTTTGCTCAGACTCTTGTGAGCCATGTTACGGAGGTTTATTCTCTACAACTATAGAAAATAAAACCACCGACCCGAAACGGTCCGGACAAAGGTTCACCATGACACTCGCTCCAACTGACATCGCGTCCCCCTTCCGCCTGGCCACCGGCGACGAGATCCTCGAGGTCCGGTCCGTCCTCTCCTCCGGGGGCCACCTGGGTCCGCAGCACCGCATCGCCTACCTCGGTCTCCTGGAACCGCCGCGGGCTGCAGCCCGCACGGAAGGGCAGGTTGACCGGCGCTTCCGGGTCTTCATCCACGACGTCTCCGGCGGTGCGCCCCGCGACGTGATCGTCTCCGCCACCCACGGGAAGGTGGTGTCCGACGTCGAACTCGACACCGCGGTCACCGGTGAGCTCCCAGTGCTGGAGGAGGAGTTTGAGGTTGTGGAGTCCCTGTTGGCCACCGATGAGCGCTGGCTGGCGGCCCTAGCCGCAAGGGACCTTGACGTCGACAAAGTCCGCGTGGCGCCGCTCTCGGCTGGAGTCTTCGAGTACACCGAGGAGAAGGGCCGGCGCATCCTTCGTGGCCTTGCGTTCGTCCAGGAGTTCCCGGAGGACAGCGCCTGGGCGCACCCGGTGGACGGGCTGGTGGCGTACGTGGACGTGGTCAACAAGGAAGTCTCCCAGGTCGTCGACCTCGGCGCCATGCCGGTGCCCGCAGAGCATGGCAACTACACGGACCCGCAACTGACCGGACCGCTGCGGACCACCCAGAAGCCCATCAGCATCACCCAGCCGGAAGGCCCCAGCTTTACCGTCACCGGCGGCAACCACGTGGAATGGGAAAAATGGAGCGTGGACGTCGGCTTCGATGTCCGTGAGGGCGTGGTCCTGCACAACCTCTCCTTCCAGGACGGAGAGCGGCTCCGGCCGATCATCAACCGTGCTTCCATTGCCGAGATGGTGGTCCCTTACGGCGATCCGTCACCCATCCGGTCCTGGCAGAACTACTTTGACACCGGTGAGTACCTGGTGGGCCAGTACGCCAACTCGCTGGAGCTGGGTTGTGACTGCCTGGGGGACATCACTTACCTGAGCCCGGTCATCTCGGACGCCTTCGGCAACCCCCGCGAGATCCGCAATGGCATCTGCATGCACGAGGAGGACTGGGGCATCCTGTCCAAGCACTCGGATCTCTGGAGCGGGGTGAACTACACCCGCCGGAACCGCCGCCTGGTGATCTCCTTCTTTACCACCATCGGCAACTACGATTACGGCTTCTACTGGTACCTCTACCTGGACGGCACCATCGAATTCGAGGCTAAGGCCACCGGCGTTGTGTTCACCTCCGCGTTCCCGGATGGCGGTTCCGACAACATCTCCCAACTGGCACCGGGCTTGGGCGCTCCGTTCCACCAGCATCTCTTCAGTGCCCGGCTGGACATGGCCATCGACGGCTTTACCAACCGGGTGGAGGAAGAGGACGTGGTCCGCCAGGCCATGGGGCCGGGCAATGAGCGCGGCAACGCCTTCTCCCGCAAGCGCACCGTCCTGGCCCGTGAATCGGAGGCCGTCCGGGAGGCCGATGCACGCGCCGGCCGGACCTGGATCATCTCCAACCCCGAGTCCCGCAACCGGCTGGGCGAACCGGTGGGCTACAAGCTCCACTCGCACAACCAGCCCACGCTGCTGGCCGATCCGGACTCCTCCATCGCCCGCCGCGCCGCTTTCGCCACCAAGGACCTGTGGGTCACCCGTTACGCGGAGGAGGAGCGCTACCCGACGGGCGATTTCGTGAACCAGCACTCCGGGGGAGCAGGCCTGCCCGAGTACGTCGCGCAGGACCGGGACATCGACGCCCAGGACATCGTGGTGTGGCACACCTTTGGGTTGACGCACTTCCCGCGTGTTGAGGACTGGCCCATCATGCCGGTGGACACCGTAGGCTTCAAGCTCCGCCCCGAAGGCTTCTTCGACCGCAGCCCCGTCCTGGACGTTCCGGCCAACCCGAACCAGCCGGCCTCGGCCTGCCACAGTGATGCAGGCGCTGGTGGCTGCCACTAGGACCGGCCACGGGATTCGGGACATAGCCACGACGGCGGGCGGGGTCCGGGAGGCAGGGCCCGTCCTGCACCGGCGGATGTGTGCCACGGTCACCGCAGCTTCCTGCCTGATGCACCTGTGGTTGGCGGCCTCAGGCCACCATGACCCCTGGCTTGGCGTCCTGATGGTTGCCCTGGCCGCCGTGTGCGTGCCATGTGCCTTCCATATCTGGCGGCACAGCCGCGTGGGCGCACCGCAGCAGGTCGCGGCGGCGGCCGTCGCAATGGCCGCGCTGCATGCCGTGTTACTGCTGGGAGCAGGCGGTGCGGGACACGCCCACGGCGGAGGGCCGGCGTCGCGCCTTCCGGACACAACCGGCGCTGCCCAACTGTTGGTGGTCATTGGCCTGGAACTTGCGACGGCGCTGCTCGCCGCCACGCTCGTGGCCCGGCTCCGGCGGCAGTTGGGCCCTGCGTCAGCGGTTTTACATCCGTTCCCTGGCCGGTGACCCTGCCTTGCGGGATGCGACCGTTATCTCTGCCACGCGTTCCAGGCGCGGGTTGAGGTTATCGCCTCCCTCCACGACGCCCCGCTGCCACCACAGCTTCAGCCCCTCCGGCGCCACTTCAAGGCAGGCCAGGTTGTTGTCGAACCACGGGCCCTTGATCCCGGACCAGCGGAACGGCGGGTCCGGGACTTTGGCTGACCGTGCGGCCAATGCTCCGATCGGCGTGGCCAGGCCGTAGGACATCACGGCGCCGAAGGACCGCATTACCCGCGGGAGCGGATTGCGGATGGGCGAGCAGACGGCCTGGATGATGCGGCTGCCCGCAGTCCGCTCCACCTCGGAGACGTAGGAAAAATGCACGTCCCCGGACAGGAAGGTGACGCTGCCGGGGGCAGGTCCGCGGCCGCCGTCGGCCACGTCCTCGGCCATCGCGGCAACCCGCCGGAAGCTCTCCTGGAAGGCGGCCCAGTGCTCCAGGTCCACGGCCTGGCGCAGTTTTTCGCCGAACCGCGCCGGAATTTTCCCCCAGGCGCCTTCGGAGACTGCCTCGTCCCAGGCCTCAAGGTGGTGCAGGCCCATGGGCAGGAGGAACGGCAGGGACGTTGCCACCAGCAGGTGCCGGAAACCGCCGCGCATCCGGGCGTCCAGCCAGTCCATCTCGGCATCATCCAGCAGGGCGCGGTGGTCCGGGTCCAGGTTCCGGGCGGCCCGGGAATCAACCACGAGGAGCCGGGTGTCGCCAAAGTCGCGGCAGAAGCTCCACCGGTAGGTTTCCGGATCCTGGTCGGCCCGTTCGGCGAAACCGTCCAGCTCAGTGCTGATGTCCGGTTCGCCGTCCCTGCGGTGGGAGGCAATCTTCTGCCAGACCACATCCGCGGCGCGCTCCTGCGGGGACAGGTTCCCCAGGTGCTGGTACACCCAGTAGGACGCAAGGCCCGCCACGATCCGTCCGTGCCACCAGTCCGTGTCCTCCATGGCCTCCCGCCAGCTCCGCGAGGCATTCCAGTCGTCACGGATGTCATGGTCGTCAAAAATCATGGCACTGGGCAGGGTGGACAGCAGCCACCGGTTGGTGGGGTCGGACCAGGCCAGGTTGTAGAGGTGCGCGTATTCCTCGAAATCCTTGAGTTCCTCGCCGGGAGGCTCCGTGATGTCGCGCCGGGCTTTGATGAATTCCTGCATCTGCCCGCTGGTGGAATCGGCGTAGACCTGGTCCCCGAGGAACGCCACCAGGTCCGGCCAGGGTTCCTTGCCGCCGGAGCTCATTGCCAGGGCGTAGGCCCGCAAGGCATCCACGCCGTGGCTCCGGTTGCCGGACCCGTCGTGCGGGACGCTGGTGCGGCAGGAACCGAAGGCCAGGCGCAGCGGCTTGCCGGGTTTGAGGGTGGCGATCACCGGCGGCAGGAACCCCGTCCCGGGTTCAGGCCACACCGGTACCCCGTTGACTGCCACCGTGTAGGGAGTCACGGACCCGGGCTCCAGCCCGTCCGCTTCCACCAGCGCATAGTGGTGGCCATGGACGGCGAAGGTCCGGGCTTCCCACTCCGCGGCCCCGGCGCTGACCGTCACCCGGGCGTTGTCCCGGGTTTCCACCCAGATGCTCGCCGAAGTCTGGTCCACGTACCGCATCATGGGGCCTAGGACCAGCTCTGGGGTAGTCATCTCTCAGTTGTACCTGCTGGAACCCGCCCCGGCTATGGGGAAAATCCGCAGCTGGGGCAGCGGGGCCGGCGCCAGGGCAGTGGAGTTTTTGTTCAGATAAGCCGATTTAAAGGCCCCGCAACCCTGCATATCTGGACAAAACTCCCTACGGCTCGCCGAACCAGCCCCGGGAAGGGTTGGTCACTTCCGGGACGGAACGGTGCAGCTGCGGCTGGGCCGCCCACTTCACGCCGTTGGCCAGGACCCGCTGGATCTGCGGGTGGTGGTACACCGGGTACTCCTGGTCGCCGGGGCTGAAGTAGAAGATACGTCCTTTGCCGCGGGTGAAGGTGACGCCGGAGCGGAACACCTCGCCGCCGGCGAACGAGCTGATGAAGATCAGGTCGTCCGGGTCCGGGATGTCGAACAGTTCCCCGTACATCTCCTGCTCGGGGATGACGATGGGGCTGTCCACGCCTTCGGCAATGGGGTGTGACGGCTTCACGGTCCACACCAGCTCGCGCTCGCCGTCGTTCCGCCAGGCCAGCGAGCAGGTGGTGCCCAGCAGCTTGGTGAAGACCTTGGCGAAGTGCCCCGAGTGGAGCACGATGAGCCCCATGCCGCCGAGCACGTGCCGGTGGACGCGTTCGACGACGGCATCGCTCACCTCGTGGTGGGCCACGTGGCCCCACCAGAGCAGGACGTCCGTCTCGGCGAGCACCTCCTCATCCAGGCCGTGCTCATCGTCGGTGGCCAGCACCGCCGTCGTGATTTCCGCCTCGGGGTAATAGGAACGGAGCCCCGCGGCGATGGCGCCGTGGATGCCGTCCGGGTAGATCTCCCCGATGTGTGACGGCTCGTTGTTGGCCTCGTGGACGCCCTCGTTCCAGACGCGGATTCTCAGCTTGTCGTTCATTAGAGACGAACCTCCCTTTGTTCGCGTGCGGACAGGTAGCACGCATCGATGATCTGTGCCCGGTAGAGCGCCAGGGAGCCATCGTGCCCGCCCCAGGCCTGCTCGCCGCCGCGCACTGCCGTGATGAAGTCTTCCACCACTGCGTCGTGGGCGCGGCCCGGCAGCACGGGCGGCACGTAGTCGGCGGATTCGCCCTCCTTGTCGGTGAACACCCGCAGCTGCCCGACGGGCGGGAAGGGCGCCCCCTGCACTTTGAGTTCCGCGCCGCCATCGGTGCCGTAGACGGTGAAGTCCAGCAGGTCGTCCGTTTCCCGGTACGTGGCCCAGCTGGCTTCGATCACCAGAGTTCCGCCGCCCTCCAGCCGGAGGAACGCCGAGGCGAAGTCCTCAACCTCGAACGCGTGGCTGGTGGCCTGGGCGGAGTACCGGCTTCCGCCGCCCCGCCCCTGGGGACCCAGCTCGGAATGCGTGGCGGCGGAGACGGCCACCACTTTGGGTTCACCGAGAAGGTGCAGGGCGTAGTCCAGCGCGTGGACGCCGATGTCCGCCAGCGGTCCGCCGCCGGCAAGCTCCGGGTTGGTGAACCAGCTGCCCAGCGTGGGGATGCCGGAGCGCCGGAGCCAGGAGGCCTTGGCGTAGTACGGCCGGCCCAGTCCGCCGTCGTCGATGACACCCTTGAGTGCCTTGATGTCGCCGCGGCGGCGGTGGTTGAAGGCCACATCCAGGACGCGCCCCGCCTTGCGGGCGGCATCCACCATGGCCTGGCCTTCGACGGCGTTGCGCGCGATGGGCTTCTCGCTCAGCACGTGGATTCCCCGCTCCAGGGCGGCGATGGCAATGGGTGCGTGCAGGAAGGTGGGCACTGCCACGCTGATCGCGTCCAGCCCGCCGTGCTCCAGCATGTCCTTCCAGTCCGCGAACGCGTTGGGAATGGAGTATTCCGCCTGCAGCGAGTCGCGGAGGTCCTGCTCCATCCCGGCCAGCGCCACGATGCGGACGCCGTCCAGGCCGTTGTAGGCCATGAGGTGCTGCTGTCCGGCCCAGCCGATGCCGACGACGCCCACCCTCAGTTCTTTGGAGCCTGGTTGTTGCAGGTCAGAAGCCTGCCGGCTGGGGGTCTGCTCGTTGCTCACGGGGTTTTCCTTTGTGTTGTGGTTGGGGACTTCAGGTTTCTAGCCCTTGACGGCGCCGGCGGTCATGCCGGAGACAATGCGTTTCTGGCACAGGAGCACCAGGACGACGAGCGGGACCGTGATGATCACCGAGGCCGCACTGATGGTGCCCAGCGGCTGGTCAAACTCGCTGGTCCCGCTGAAGAATGCAATGGCCACCGGGACCGGACGGGCCTCCGGGGAAGTGGTCAGGGTGACGGCAAGCAGGAATTCGTTCCATACCGAGATGAACACGAGGATCGCCGTCGTGGCAAGGCCCGGGACAGCCAGCGGCAGGATGACTTTGCGGAAGGCGGTAAAGGGGGTGGCCCCGTCCATGTAGGCCGATTCCTCCAGCTCCCGCGGGATCTCCCTGAAGAAGGAGGTCAGCGTGTAGATCGCCAGGGGCAGCGCGAAGGTCAGCTTCGGGATGATCAGGCCAAGGAGCGTGTCGTACAGGCCGATTTCCCGCCAGATGGAGAACAGGGGTGCCGCGATGGCAATGGCCGGGAAGGTGGTGACCGAGAGGATAAGGGTCAGGATCAGCGCTTTGCGGCGCATTTTGAGCCTGGCCAGGGCATAGGCGGCGAAGGAGGCGAACACCAGGGCCACCGTGGTGGTGACGACGGCGATGATCACCGAGTTGCGCAGGGCAAGGAGGAACTCGGCGTTCTGGAACACAGCCACGTAGTTCTCGAAGGTCGGCTGGCTGGGGAAGAGTTCACCCTGGGACAGGCTCACGCCCTTTTTGAGGGAGGTGTTGACCAGCCAGTAGAACGGGATGAGCGAGAAGCCCATCACGGCGATAACGAATACCCACACCATCGGATGAAGCTCTGCCCTGCCTCGCGGCCTGCGCTTGGGCGTCCTGGCGCCCGGGGTGGCGGTCCCGGCCGCCGTTCGCTGTGCGGTCAGCGTGCTCATTGTTCCTCCTTGGCAACTTCACGGATGTTGCCGCCCGCGAAGCGGATGTACACCACTGAGACCACCATGACGGTGAGGAAGGTGAGGATGGACAGCGCCGATCCTTCACCCACCAGGCGGTTCTCGCGCAGCTGGGTGTAGGCCAGCATGGACATGGACTCGGTGCCGTTGGCGCCCCGGGTGAGCACGAACGGCAGGTCGAAGACGCGCAGGGCATCCATGGTGCGGAAGATCGCCGCCAGCACAATCGCCGGACGGAGCAGGGGCAGGGTCACATGGACGAAGGCCTGCCACTTGCTGGCGCCATCAAGTTCCGCCGCCTCGTAGGTTTCGGCAGGGATGACCTGCAGCCCGGCCAGGATGATGAGGGCTGCGAACGGCGTCGTCTTCCAGACATCGGCCAGGACGATCACGGCCATCGCGTAGCCGTGCTCGCCAAGCCAGATGACGTCCCCGCCCGGGAGGCCCAGCGTTGACAGGACAGTGGTGACCAGGCCCAGGTTGGGCTGGAACATCGTTTCCCAGGTGATGGCGCTGACCACCGTCACCACCGCGTACGGCAGCAGCACCACGGTACGCAGCAGTGCGCGGCCCTTGAAGGCAAGATTGAGCAGCAGTGCCATGGCCGTGCCCAGCACCAGTTCGAGTGAGACCGAGAGCCCTGCGAAGAGGAACGTCTGGCCGAAGGCTGCCCACCAGTGCGGCCCGGTGAGGGCCGCGACGTAGTTGTCCAGGCCGACGAAGCGGGACAGGCCGGCAGTGCGGACACTGTATTGGTTGAGGGAAAGCCAGAGCGCGTAACCGATGGGGACTGCCGCCACCAGGGCCATGAGGACCAGGGACGGAGCGGTCATCCGGAACGCGAGGCGCCGCTCCTCCCGGTCGCGGCCGTTCATGCCGCTGCTGGATCCCCCGCGGCCGGGGGACAGGGACTTGGTTGCCATGCTCAGAAGCTCGCCTTTGCGGCCGTGATCTCTTCCGCCATGGTCTTGACCGCATCCTCGGTGGTGGCGGCGCCGGACAGCACGGCGTAGACGTTTTTGTAGATCGCCTGGGAGATCTGCGGGTAGACCGGGGAGATGGGGCGCGGCTTGGCGCCCTTGACGGAGGCGAGCAGTTCGGTGGCAAAAGGCATCTTCGCCAGGACCTCGGGGTCGGCGTAAGCTGCCTCGTTGACGGGGGCCTGCGAGAAGTCCATGGCCACGTGCTTCTGCCAGTCCGGGGTGGTGGCGAAGTCGATGAAGGCAACGGCGCCGGCCTGGTTTGCCGAGTGGGCCGAGATGGCCAGGTTCCAGCCGCCCAGGACACCGGAAGCCTTGCCGCCTTCCCAGGCCGGAAGCGGAGCCACGCCGAAGGTGCCCGCCAACGGGGTGGCGTTGAGCAGCCGGTAGACGTGGGGCCAGTTGCGCTGGTAGCCAAAGTTTCCCGACTCGTAGGCCAGGCGCGCCGGGTCCTCGTTGTAGGTCAGCACTGCACGGTCCGCCGAGCCGTCCTCGAGGCCCTTCACCATGAAGTCGAGGACCTCACGGGTCTCCGGCGAGTCGATCCTGACCTCGCCGTTCTCGTCCAGCACCTCTCCGCCGGCGCTGTAGAGCATTTCAAGGAAGTTCACCGTGAGGCCCTCATACTGCTTGCCCTGGTAGACGTAGCTGTTGCCCTCAGCCCCGGCTGCCTCAGCGTAGAGCTGCTGCCAGGTTTCGGGTTTGGCCACCTTGTCCTTCTGGTAGTAGACGAGTCCGGCGTTGGTGAAGAACGGGGAAGCCCAGTACTTGTCCTCGTACTTCGCCGTCTCCACGGTGGAGGGAATGAGGCGGTCCTTGTTGGCCTCGACGAGTTTGGTCTGGTCCAGGAGCCAGCCCTGGGATGCGAACTCGGAGGTCCAGATGACGTCCGTGACGAAGATGTCGCACTCCGAGGACTTGCCTTCGAGCCGCTGCACGGCCTGCGTGCGGGCCTCATCGGTGGTGGCTCCGATTTCGGTGTATTTCGCGGTGACCTTGCCGTTGGCCTTGGTGAAGGCCTCAACCGTGCCCTTGTAGATGCCGGAGGCGTCCTTGCCGCCGCAGACGTTGAGGCTGCCGGTGGCATTGGCGGCCGACGCCGGATCGGCTGCCGCCGGCTGGTCCGCACCCTGGGTGGCCGCGCCGCCACCGCACGCGGTCAGAAGCAGGCCGGCAGCCATGGCCGCAGCCGCGGCAGCGGTGATGCGTGTGCGACGCCGGGACGCGGCGCCCATTCCGCTCCTGCGCGCGCTGGGCACGGATGCGGCGGTGGTCTCCTCGTGCAACGGGAAGGAAGGTCGAATCAAGTCCACAAGTGGCTCCTTTGCCTGGCTGGCTTCTTTTCGAGGGTCAATTTGGAATCGATTCCACCGATGGTGCAAAAGTGGTGCCAGTAGGTTTGGAATCGATTCCAAAGAAGTGTGACAGGAGCCACGTTGGGCTGTCAACCCTTGGCGTCAACCGTTCGTCGAGTCCCTGACGATGAGTTCATGGGGGAGGAAGGTCCGGCCGCGGCGGTGCCCTTCCGGTTCGGTCATCCGGGCCAGGAGTGCCTCAAAGGCCAGCTGTCCCATGGCGTAGGCCGGCTGCCGGATGGTGGTCAGTTCCGGGACGCACATCTCTGCCTGGATGGAGTCGTCAAAACCTGCAACGGCGATGTCCCCGGGCACCCGCAGCCCGGCGTCGGTAATTTCGCGGACGCATCCGGCGGCCACCGTATCGCTGCCGCAGAAGACGGCATCGGGCAGGGGGTAGGTCCCGAGGAGTTCCCTCGCGAGGCGCCGGCCGGCGTGGAAGTCGAAGTCCCCGTCCGTGAAAAGCATTTGATCGGGCGACAATCCCGCTTCGGCAACGGCCTTGCGGAAGCCTTCCTCCCGGAGTCGGCCGGAGCGGGCCGCCCTGGTGCCGATCATCGCCAATCGCCGCCCGCCGGTCTCAATGAGGTGCCGCACAATGTCGAATGCCGCCTGCCGGTCGTCGATGGAAACGCCGAAGGCCGCCTCGGCGTCGGCGATCTCGCAGACCTGGACGACGCTCAACTGCTCCGCCATGTCTCCGACGTCCTCATCCGGCATCGTTGGCGAAAACATGATCAGCCCGTCCACCGAGCCGTTGCGCAGCATGTCCACCAACTGCTGTTCCCGCTCCGGATCGCCGGCCGTGGGGGCGATCAGGGTGACGTAGCCGGACCGTGCGGCAGCATCGCCGGCACCCCGGAAGACTTCGCTGATGACCGGCGAGTACAAGTTCTTAGCCAGGGCAAGAATCCGCATGGTGCGGTCCCGGCGCAGGTCGCGGGCGGAAGCGAGGGGGCGGTAATTGAGCTGGCGGATGGCCGCCGCCACCTTTGCCTTGCTTGATTCGCTGACGGCCGGACTGCCGTTCAGGACGCGGGATACGGTCCCCACCGAAACTCCGGCCGTCTTGGCGACGTCCTGGACTGTCGCTCGCGCCATGACGAATTCCTCCCGCGGCCAGTGATGGAGATCCCCACTGCCGGATCCACGCTGTACCCGCGCCGTGCGCATGCCGTGCTGCCGGGTTTTCCCTCAGCTTAGCCGCCTGCCGGGGGCCGCCCGGCATCCAGCGGGAGGTGGTGCAGCTCCCCGAACCGCCCCCGGCGTCACGCGCGGCACGCTTTTGACCTGCCGCGCCGCTGCCTCCCCCGTGATTCCGGGAGGCTGTCAGCCTCGATCGTCTCAAAGCGTGCCTGGCGTGACGGAAGCCCGCAAGGGCCTGCCACGAAACACCAAATTAACCTAGCCGCCGGTCCGCCGAAACATGATTTTGGATACTCTTATGCAACAAGGTTTACTGATAGCTAACACCAACCGAACAGGAACGTTTCGATGACCAGTGTCGCAACCCCTGCTGTAACCGCCCTGCCGTTCGCCGAAGAGCGGGAAATTTCCGGGGCTCCCGCCATTTCCCTGGCAGACATCGCCAGGGCCCACGGCGTCCGCTTCCTGCTGGCCACCTTCGTGGACATGACCGGCAAGCCCTGCGCCAAACTGGTCCCGGTGGAAGCCGCCGGCGACCTCGAAAAAGGGGCCATGGGCTTCGCCGGCTTCGCCGCAGGCCTGATGGGGCAGAAGCCACAGGACCCGGACCTGATCGCCGTGCCGGACCTGGATTCCTTCACCCCGGTGCCCTTCATCAAGGAGGGCCTGGCCATCATCCACTGCGACCCCCATGTCAACGGCACGCCCTGGCCCTACGCCCCGCGCGTGATACTGAAGAACACCCTGGCCCGCCTTGCGGAGAAGGGCATGCAGGCCAAGGTGGGCGCCGAGGTGGAGTACTTCCTGGTGAAAAAGAACGACGACGGGACGCTGAGTACCGCCGACGCCAGGGACGATTCGCCCCGCCCGTGCTACGACGCCCGCGGGGTCACCCGGATGTATGACCACCTCACTTCCATCTCCGAGGCCATGAACGGCCTGGGCTGGGGCAACTACGCCAACGACCACGAGGACGCCGCCGGCCAGTTCGAGCAGAACTTCAACTACGCCGATGCACTCACCACAGCAGACCGGGTGGTCACCCTCCGCTACATCCTGAACATCCTGGCCGAACAGCGGGGCATGACCGCCACGTTCATGCCCAAGCCCTTCACCGACCGCACCGGCACCGGCCTCCACTTCCACCTGTCCCTCTGGTCCGGCGCCGAGCCACTGTTCCCGGCCGCGGGCAGCGGGACGGAAGGCAAGGGAAACAACGACGACGGCAGGGGCCTTGGGATTTCCGGCCTCGCCTACTCCTTCATCGCCGGCATCCTGGACCATGCTCCGGCACTTCAGGCGTTCCTCGCCCCGACAGTGAATTCCTACAAACGGACAGGCGCCACCACCAGCTCATCCGGTGCCACGTGGTCGCCGCGGAAGGCATCCTTTGGCGGCAACGACCGGACCCACATGATCCGCGTCCCGGACACCAACCGGATTGAACTGCGTTCCGGCGACGGCTCCGCCAACCCGTACCTGGCCATCGCCACCGCGGTTTCCGCCGGGCTGGACGGAGTGGAGAAAGCCGCAGACCCGGGTGCCCCATCCGGTCCCGGCGAGTCCAGGCCGGACGCGCACCAGCTGCCGGCCACCCTGCTCCACGCCGTGGAAGCCCTGCGGCAGGACCCGGTCATCCTGGCCAGCCTCAGCGGCGACCCGGAAATTGGCAAGTACTACGCGGACGCCAAGGAAGAGGAGTTCCTGAGCTGGCACAACCAGGTCAGCGACTGGGAAATCCGGACCTACCTCACTTCGATCTAGCCCTCCACCCGAACCACCAAGAACCCAAGCAAAGGACTTTCCATGTGCGGAATCGCCGCGCTGCAGCTGCGCAATCCCTCGCTGCATCCCCGGATGGGCAGCCTGCTGTCCTCCATGCTGTGCCAGATCGTGGACCGCGGGCCGGACTCCGCCGGCCTCGCCGTCTACAACACCCCCGGCCTGGTGTCGGAAGGAACCTCCACGCTGAGCCTGCTCGGCAGGGACCAGGGCATCACGACGGCGGCCATCACCGCGGGCGTCGCGGCGCTCCTCCCGTCCGACGCACAGGCAGCCGTACAGGTGGTGGGCGACACCACCCTGGTGAGCGCCGCCGTCGGTACTGATCTGCTGGTGAAGGCCGTCAGCGAAACGCTGCGCGGATCCACCATCATTGGCCGCGGCGAACACGTGGCCGTGATGAAGAGCGTGGGCCACCCCATGGAGATCGCCGCCGATCACGGACTGGAGGCCATGGCCGGCAGCCAGGGCCTGTCCCACACCCGGATGGCCACGGAATCCGCCGTCACTGCGGGCGGCTCGCACCCCTTCTCCGTGGCCGACGACCTCTGCCTGGTCCACAACGGCTCCTTCTCCAACCACGCCACGGTCCGCCGCGACCTAAGGCGCGAAGGCGTGGTGTTCGATTCCGACAACGACACCGAGGTGGGTGCCCGCTACGTCGCCTCCCGGCTCAAGCAGGGCGACACCCTCGAGGAAGCGCTGGTGAACCTGGGCAAGGTCCTGGACGGCTTCTACACCCTGGTGGTCACAACGGCGGACAGCATGGCCGTGGTCCGCGACCCCATCGCCTGCAAGCCCGCCATCATCGCCGAAACCGACGACTACGTGGCCATGGCCTCCGAATACCGCGCCCTGGCCGGCCTGCCCGGCATCGACAACGCCCGCATCTTTGAACCGGAACCCGGAAAGGTCTACACATGGTCACTCTGACAGCCCCCGAAAGCACGGCAAACACCGCCCCGGAAGCCCGGGTGCCGGAGTCCACCACCGTGGACCTGGCCGTCACCAGCGTCCGGGAACTCAACCAGGCCATCCACAACGCCGCGGACGGTCAAGCGTGGACCGTCACCAACCCGGGCGGCAAGCACAGTCTCGCCGTCGGCATCGACGCGGACATCGCGGTGACCATCGAAGGCCACGCCGGCTACTACGCCGCCGGGATGCACCAAAAAGGCGGCGTCACCATCACCGGCAACGCCGGCGTCGGCCTGGCGGAGAACATCATGTCCGGCCGCATCCACGTGACGGGCGATGCTTCCCAGTCCGCAGCCGCCACCGGCCACGGCGGCCTGGTGGTCATCGACGGCAACGCCGGTGCCCGGTGCGGGATCTCCATGAAGGGCGTGGACATCGTGGTGGGCGGCAACATCGGCCACATGTCCGCGTTCATGGCGCAGGCCGGACGCCTGGTGGTCTGCGGCGACGCCGGCGACGCCCTGGGCGACTCGATCTACGAGGCGCGGATCTACGTCAAAGGGACGGTGGCCTCCCTGGGTGCGGACTGCGTCGAAAAGCCGCTGCGCGAAGAGCACCTTGCCGAACTGGCAGAACTGCTGGCCGCCGCCGGCCGCACCGACAACCCTGCCGATTTCAAGCGCTACGGCTCCGCCCGGAACCTCTACCACTTCCACGTCGACAACTCGACTGCCTACTAGGAGGCCCCCATGACCATCACCTCCATCCCCGCCCCGGCGCCCACAGACATCGCCGCCCTGGGCCTCCGCGAGTCCGCCACCTTTGACCGCGCCACCATCGCCGACATCCGGCGCGCCGCCTCCACCGGCGTGTACGACATCCGCGGCTGGGGCGCCAAACGCAAGGTCCCGCACTTCGACGACCTGCTGTTCCTGGGCGCCTCCATGTCCCGCTACCCGCTGGAGGGCTACCGCGAAAAGTGCGATACCGACGTCGTCCTCGGCGACCGGCACGCCACCCGGCCCCTGCACCTGCAGACCCCGGTGACCATCGCCGGCATGAGCTTTGGCGCCCTCTCCGCCAACGCCAAGGAAGCGCTGGGCCGCGGCGCGTCCGAGGTGGGGACCTCCACCACTACGGGCGACGGCGGCATGACGCCTGAGGAGCGCGGCCAGTCCAAGCACCTCGTCTACCAGTACCTGCCGTCCCGGTACGGCATGAACCCGGACGACCTCCGCAAGGCCGACGCCATCGAAATTGTGCTGGGCCAGGGCGCCAAGCCCGGCGGCGGCGGCATGCTGCTGGGCCAGAAGATCACCGAACGCGTGGCCGGAATGCGCACCCTGCCTGTCGGCATCGACCAGCGTTCCGCCAGCCGCCACCCGGACTGGACCGGCCCGGACGACCTGGAAATCAAGATCGGCGAACTCCGCGAAATCACCGACTGGAAGACCCCCATCTACGTCAAGATCGGCGCCTCCCGGCCGTACTACGACACCGCCCTGGCCGTGAAGTCCGGGGCCGACGTGGTGGTGGTGGACGGCATGCAGGGCGGCACCGCTGCCACGCAGCAGGTGTTCATCGAAAACGTCGGGATCCCCACCCTCGCTGCCATCCCGCAGGCAGTGCAGGCCCTGCAGGAACTCGGGGTGCACCGGAAGGTCCAGCTCATCGTCTCCGGCGGTATCCGCACCGGGGCCGACGTCGCCAAGGCCATGGCCCTCGGCGCAGACGCCGTGGCGATCGGAACGGCCGCGCTCATTGCCCTGGGCGACAACGATCCCCGCTACGCCGCCGAATATTCCGCCCTCGGTTCCGCCGCCGGGTTCTACGACGACTTCCAGGACGGCCGCGACCCCGCAGGCATCACCACCCAGGACCCGGAACTCTCCTCCCGCCTGGACCCGGTGGTTGCCGGCAAGCGCCTGGCCAACTACCTCCGTGTCCTCACCATGGAGGCCCAGACCATCGCCCGGGCGTGCGGCAAGTCGCACCTGCACAACCTGGAGCCCGAGGACCTCGTGGCGCTCACCATCGAGGCCTCCGCCATGGCCCGGGTGCCGCTGGCCGGAACCTCGTGGATCCCGGGCCAAGGGAGCTTTTGATGCCCGGCGCTGGCTCCTCAGACTATGTGGTGGTGGGCGCGGGCCTGGCCGGTGCCGCCACCGCCTGGCAGCTTGCCGCCCGCGGCCACCAGGTGGCCATCCTGGAACGCAACATCCCGGCCAGCCACGACGGCAGCTCCCACGGGTCCGCCCGGATCTTCCGCTACGCCTATCCGGACCCCTTCTACACCCGCGCGGTGGTGGAATCGAAAAGCCTGTGGGACGGACTCTCCGCCGCGTGCGGGACCCCGCTGATCACTCCCTGCGGTGCCGTGGACTACGGGCCGACGCGCAATCCGGGGCTGCTGGCGTCCGTGCTGGCTGACGAAGGCATCGAGCACCAGTTGCTTTCCGCCGCCGAAGCCCGGCAGCGCTGGCCGCAGTTCGCCTTCGACACGGACGTGCTGTGGCACCCCGGCGCCGGGGTGATCGACGCCGAGACTGCCGTTAATGCCATGGTGTCCCTCGCGGTGGAACGCGGCGCCCGGCTGCTGACCGGCTGGGAGCTGGAGAGCCTGTCACGGCAGGGCGGCGGCTACCGGCTGCACTCCACCACCGGGCGAACGTACGACGCCGGCAACGTGGTGGTCAGCGCGGGCGGCTGGCTGCCGGCGCTGCTGGGCGGGCTGTCCCTCCCGGCAGGGTTCGTGGCCGGGCTCCCGGAGATCACCGTCCGGCAGGAGCAGGCCTTCCACTTCAGGTACCGGGACAACGGTTTTGCGGACCACGCACCTGAATACCACGACGGCGGTGCTGCTTCCGGTGCCGGAGGCTGGCCGACGTTCATCCACAAGGCTGCCGGCATCCAGGCCTACGGCCTGCCGGGCGGGCGCGACGCAGGCTTCGCCGGCCAGAAGGTGGCGGAATACAACGGCGGCAGGCTGATCCCTTCCGCGGCGCAGCAGACGGGTGCGGTGGACCCGGCAAACCGCCGCCGGGTGGTGGAGTATGTGCAGCGCTACCTGCCCGGCCTGGACCCGGAGCCCTACGCCGAAACAACCTGCTTATTCACCAACACCCCCAGCGAGGACTTCCTCATCGACCGCGTGGACAACCTGACCGTCCTCTCGCCCTGTTCCGGCCACGGCGCCAAGTTCGCGCCGCTGCTCGGCCGGTGGGCGGCGGACCTGGCCGACGGCACAGGCGGTGTTCCCGGGCGGTTCCGGACCGCGTCCTCCACAGCTGCGACCACCTAGGACGGATACCAATGAGCCTTCCACAGACAATACCCACGGGAGACCCCGCAGCGGCTGCCCTGCCTTCCGGCAGGACCAGCGACCCCACTGTTGCCGGCCTCCTGCAGGACATCTCCACCATCGGCACGGACACCTTCCGGGGCGGGTACTCGCGGCCGGTGTTTTCCACCGCGGAAACGGACCTGCGCGGCTGGTTCGTTGAGCAGGCCGGCCGGCGGTGCCTGGATGTCCACACGGACCAGAACGGCATCATCTGGGCCTGGTGGGACACCGCCGCGCGGACCCGGAAGGACGCCGTCGTGACCGGAAGCCACCTCGATTCCGTCCCCGGCGGTGGTGGGTACGACGGCCCGCTCGGCGTCGCCTCGGCGTTGATCGCCGTCGACATCCTCAAAGCCCGCGGACTCCGGCCCCGGCGCCCGCTGGCCATTGCGGTCTTTCCGGAAGAGGAAGGCTCCCGGTTCGGCGTTGCGTGCCTGGGCTCCCGCCTCCTCACCGGATCGCTGGACCCGGACAAAGCACGCCGGCTGAAGGACCCGGAGGGCAACACCTACGCGGATGTCGCCGCCGCGAACGGGCAGGACCCGCGGCTCATCGGAGCTGACTACGCAACGCTCCAGCAGCTGGGCGTCTTTGTGGAACTGCACGTGGAGCAGGGCAGGGGACTGGCTGACCTCGACCAGCCCGTGGCCATCGGTTCCTCGATCCTGGGCCACGGCCGTTGGAAGCTCAGCATCAGCGGCCAGGGCAACCACGCCGGCACCACCCTGATGAGGGACCGCAGGGACCCCATGGTGGCCGCCGCGAAAATCATGGTCAGCATCCGGGACACTGCACGGAAGTACCGGGACGCCAGGGCCACCGTGGGCAGGGTCCAGCCGGTACCCGGGGGCACCAACGTGATCGCCTCACGCGTGGACCTGTGGATTGATGCCCGGCATCCGGACGACTCCGTCACCGCGGCGCTGGTGGAGGCCATCGGGCTGAATGCGCAGGTGTTCGCCGCGGAGGAAGGCTGCACCGCGGCCATGACCATGGAATCGCTCAGCCCCACGGTGCATTTCGACGGCGGGCTGCGCAGCCGGCTGCAGGAACTGCTCCCGGCCGCGCCGGTCCTGGCCACGGGGGCAGGGCACGACGCCGGCGTCCTGGGGCCACACCTGCCCACAGCCATGATCTTTGTCCGCAATCCCACCGGCATCTCCCATTCCCCCGAGGAACTGGTGGAGGACTGGGACGCCGAGGCCGGCGCACTCGCGCTGGCGGACTCACTCGCGGGGCTGGCAGGCGACACCCGCGCACCCAGGTAGCGCCGCCGCCGTCGTCCTCCCGCGCGGTTCCGTGCCTAAGATGGCTGCTATGACCGAACACGCAGCCGATCACGCCGGTGACGACGACGGGGCTCAGGCTGACGGGCAGGCTGCGGGCCGGCTGGAGCAGGTCATCGCACGCCAGGTGCGGCACTACCGTACGGCAGCCGGGCTGTCCTCGGCGGAACTGGCCGCCCGGACCGGCCTTTCCAAGGCGATGATCTCCCGGGTGGAAACCGCCACCACCTCGTGTTCCCTCACCACGCTGCAGCGGCTTGCGGACGGGCTGGAAGTCCCGGTCACCGCATTGTTCCGCGGCGCAGACACGGACCGCGACGCCACCTTCACCAAGAGCGGCCAGGGAAGCCTTTCGGTCCGGAGCGGCACCCGGCACGGCCACGAATACCGCGTCCTGGGCACGCTCAAGGGCAGGACCGACGCCCTGGAACCCACGCTGGTGACGCTCACCGACGCCTCCGACGTGTTCCCGCTGTTCCAGCACCCCGGCACGGAGTTCATCTACATGCTCGCGGGCAGGATGGTGTACGGCCACGGCTCATACGAGTACGCCATGGAGCCGGGCGATTCCCTGCTGCTGGACGGCGAAGGGCCGCACGGGCCGCTGGAACTGCTGGACCTCCCCATCACGTTCCTGGCCATCTCCGCCAAGTAGGATCCAGCCCTTCCCACCCCCACTCCTGCGCTCTGCGGGACGGCTGAAACTTCCGTGTGGATGACTGAAACGATCATTTAACACACCGGAAACCCAGGCCATTACTGCCGCCATACAGTTGGAACCAGACGGCAATAGCTGCCCTCCGATGAACGTGGTACTGACTCCGCGTCCCTCCTCCGGAGTGGCTCCAACGGGCGATTTGGCGTTCTCTCCTCGCATCACGAAAGGGGTTTCCCATGGATTCGGGAAATGTCGCTTGGATTTTGGCCAGCGCAGCGCTGGTCTGCATGATGATCCCCGCCCTTGCCCTGTTTTACGGGGGCATGGTGGGGTCGCGCCGCATTCTCAACATGATGATGATGTGTTTTGGCGGCGCCAGCCTGGTGGCCGTCCTCTGGGCGCTGTTCGGATACTCGCTGGCCTTTGGCAATTCAGTGGGCGGGCTGGGCCTGATCGGTGACATCACCGAGTTCCCCGGCCTGGGGCAGCTGATGGCTGAGGATGGGGAGGCGTCCATTCCGGTGGCCCTGTTCGCGGCCTTCCAGCTGTTCTTCGCCTGTGTCACCACCGCGCTGGTGGCGGGCGCGGCTGCCGGGCGCATGAAGTTCGGTGCCTGGATGCTGTTTGCCGGCATCTGGGCCACCATCGTGTACTTCCCGGTGGCGCACTGGGTGTTCGCCTTCTCCTCCGAGGACGGCAGCGTGACCGGTGGCTGGATCGCCAGCGGCATCGAGGCCATCGACTTTGCCGGCGGCACCGCCGTGCACATGAACGCAGGCGCAGCCGCCCTGGCCCTGGCGCTGGTCCTGGGCAAGAGCTCGGGCTGGCCCAAGGTGGAGCACGCGAAGCCGCACAGCCGGCCGCTGGTGCTGGTGGGTGCAGGCCTCCTCTGGGTCGGCTGGTTCGGCTTCAATGCCGGCTCGGCACTGTCCGCCGGCCACTCGGCGTCGGTGGTGTTCCTCAACACCGCTGTGGCTGCCTCGGCCGGCCTGCTGGCCTGGGCCCTGGTGGAACGGGTCCGCCGCGGCGCTGCCACCAGCATGGGCGCAGCCTCCGGCCTGATCTCCGCCCTCGTGGCCATCACCCCCGCCTGCGGTGCGGTCAGCCCGCTGGGTGCGGTGGCCATCGGCGCGATTGCCGGGGCCGTCTGCTCGCTTGCCATTGAACTGAAGTACCGCCTGGGCTACGACGACTCGCTCGACGTCGTGGGCGTCCACCTGGTGGGCGGCATCCTGGGCACCCTGCTGATCGGCCTCTTCGCCACCGATGCTGCCCCGAACGGAGTCAGCGGACTCTTCTACGGCGGCGGCGTGGAGTTGCTCGGCGTCCAGTCGCTCGCAACCGTCACGGTGCTGGCCTACTCGTTCGGCATCACCTGGGTCCTCGCCAAGATCCTGGACAAGACGATCGGCCTGCGGATCAACCCGGAGGACGAGATGCGCGGCATCGACCTCGCGGCACACTCCGAGCTCGCTTACCTTACGGATGAGGATCCGGTGGAGCTGGGCTCCCCGCAGCGCGCGTAGGTTTTCGAAGGATTCCGGGTGGGTTCCATCCGGAGGACGAGTCAGGCAGAGGGCCAACCTGTGGACCGGTGCCGGCATGAGCCGGCTTATAGTTCCAGGGGTTGGTCCTCTGTCATGGTGTGAAGCGCCTGGTCGGCCGGAAATCAGTGTTCAGTACACACAAGGTTCCCGTCCCGGACTTCCAGGACCGCGCCGCGGATATGGCTCAGTCGGGTTTCGGGGTTCGGGGCCATGGTGTCGATGTCCTCGCCGCCCCAGTGCGAATGCGTGAAGTAGGCCAGCAGGGCCCGCTCCTTGCCGTCTTCCGTGGGGTCGAGCGGCACCACGTCCGCGTGGCGTCCGACGACGGGCCGCCCGTCCACGTGCTCCGGCCGGGTGAGGATCAGCCCGTCCAGGTGCTCCTGCCGGACCCAGGTGCCGCTGGCGTCCGCCGAGCGGTACACCGCCTGGCCCCGCCACTCATCCACGATCATCCAGTAGGTTCCCTCGAGCCGGAACACCTTGGGCCCCTCATGCGGGCGGCCGGGAATGGTGATGCCTTCCAGGGTCCAGGACGAGGGGTCCCGCGGCGTATCGCTCACCGCGCTGTACGTGGTGGAGCCGCGGGCCTCGTCCTTGTACCAAAGCCGGTAGCGGCCGTCCCCGCACGGTGCGACGGCGGCGTCGATCACCCGAGGCGAATCGAGGCCGATGGGGCCCAGGTACTCCCAATCCACCAGGTCCCCGCTGGCGAACTGCACGAGTGCCGCGTTTCCGTTCCAGTCCTTCCGCATCCCGCCCAGGACGGTCAGGTACATCAGCCACTCATCGCCGATGCGTACGACGTCGGGCGCCCAGAGGGTTGCCGGCAGTTCAGTTCCGGGCGGCACCAGTCCGTCCACGGTGCCCCGGTACTGCCAGGTGGCGCCCCCGTCCGAGGATCGTGCTGAACCGATGGCCGTGCCGTGCACCCACTCCACTCCTGAGAGGCCCGGTGCCGTGGCCCGGCGCTGGGTGTAGAACAGCACCCACTCACCGGTGAGGTGGTCATGAACCAGGATCGGATCCGTTGGGCCGTCCCAGACCGGATCGCGGTACGGCGTCCTGAAGGCGTCGGGACGCAGGGGAGTGAGCGGCTCTTGCACTGGTTCTCCAACGTTGTAGTTCCGTGGAGTACCAGCTTATGCGACGCGCCCCTGGCGGTGCCTGTTCCTCCCGGTGCCCTCCGCCTGGCCTTGTCAGGTCCTAGCCGTGGGCCTTGCCGTGCCCGCCATGCAGGGCGCGGTAGGCGTACACCAGAAGGGCGACGCCCGCCAGGATCATGAGGGTGAGCACAAGGATGTCCGCAGCGATGAGCAGTGCCGTGGACTGCAGGGCGAAGATTACGCCCAGCACGCCCAGGACGGCCGCCGGGATCAGGGGCCACTTCAGCCGCCCGGTGGGCCCGGCGTCGGGGACGGGCACCAGGGACAGCACGCCGAAGGTGGCCGCCAGGCCGAGGAAGAGGACGGCTGCCACGGGCATGCCCTGCAGATCCTGCGGGAGGGTAACAATGACGGCGAGGGTCAGCATCACGCCGCTGGGGATCACCGCCCACCAGTTGCCCCGCTGGCGCAGGTAGACGGCGGCGAATCCGGCGGCCATGAACAGGAACAGGAAACTCGCGCCGGCGCCGCCGTCCGTAAATTGGGAGGCGGCAACCACGGCTGCCAAACCCAGGAACACCGAACCGGGGATCGCGGCCCACCAGTTCTCCGGGCTGCGGATGAAGAGGGACAGGAACACGGCCCCTATGGCGGCGAAGATCAGCATCGGCACATAGGCCGCGCTCTCGATGACGTTGAGCAGGTCCAGCAACAGCAGCACGCCAGCCGAGATCAGGACGATGCCGGCGATGATGCTCGCGTTGGCCGATTTCACGGTTTGCCTCCCGGGATGTGGCAGGCGCCCGCCAGTCGCTCTGCTGATCCCAGATTAAGTCCGGCCATGGTGCAGGCGTAGGGCCCAAAGCCCCGCCTTCACCGCTACTCCTTGAACAGCCCCGCGAGGTCCTCCGCCGTGATGGCGCCCCCGGCTAGGGCATCACCTTCCATGACATCGGAAAACAGCTGCGACTTCCGGGCCTTGAGCGCCATGACCTTTTCCTCGATGGTGTCCTTGGCAACCAGCCGGTACACCATCACGTTCCGTGCCTGCCCAATGCGGTGGGTCCGGTCCACGGCCTGCGCTTCGGAAGCCGGGTTCCACCAGGGGTCCAGGAGGAACACGTAGTCGGCCTCGGTGAGGTTCAGCCCGAACCCGCCGGCCTTCAGCGAAATCAGGAACACCGGAGCGCTGCCGTTCTTGAACTCGTTGACCACGTCCGCGCGGTTCCGGGTGCCGCCGTCGAGGTAGCAGTATTCGATCTTCTCCTCGTCCAGGCGCTCCCGGACCTTCCCCAGGAAGCCGGTGAACTGGCTGAAGATCAGGGCGCGGTGGCCCTCAGCCACCAGGTCCTCCAGCTGCTCGAACAGCACGTCCAGCTTGCTTGACCGCACTGCCGAAAGCGCCGGGTCCACCAGGGAGGCGTCCAGGCTGAGCTGCCGCAGCAGGGTCAGCGACTGGAAGATGGTGAACCGGTTCTTGTTCACGTCCTCGATGAGCCCCAGGATCTTCTGCCGTTCGCGCTGCAGGTGCGTCTGGTACACCTTCTGGTGGCGCGGGTTGAGCACAACCTCCAGGATCTGCTCCTGCTTGGGCGGCAGGTCCTTGATCACCTGGTCCTTGGTGCGGCGCATCATCAGCGGACGGACCCGACGGCGGAGCTTGTCCAGCTGCCCCTTGTCGCCGTTCTTCTCCACCGGCTTCTGGTAATACTCGGCGAAGCGCTTGGGGCTGGAAAACAGTCCGGGCGCAACGATCGAGGTGAGCGCCCAGAACTCCATGAGGTTGTTCTCCAGCGGCGTGCCCGTGATGGCCAGCTTGAAAACCGCCGGCAGTTTCCGGGCGCACTGGTACGCCTTGGACTGGTGGTTCTTCACGAACTGCGCCTCGTCCAGGACCAGGCCGGACCAGGTGCGGGAGGCGTAGGCCTCGTAGTCGATCCGGAACAGGGCGTAGGACGTGATCACAATATCGGCCCCGGCCAGTGCCTCGGCCGGCGCCTGGTTGCTCTTGGCGAAGGTCTCGCTGACGGCCTGGACCTTCAGGCCGGGGGCAAAACGCGCCGCTTCCGCTGCCCAGTTGCCCACGACGCTGGTGGGGGCAACCACCAAGAAGGGGGCGCCGGCGTCGGACTGGCCTGCTGAAGCATCTGCTGCCGCCAGGGAAAGCTCCTTCGCCGCGCACATCAGGGCCAGGGCCTGGACGGTCTTGCCCAGGCCCATGTCGTCCGCGAGGATCCCGCCCAGGCTGTGACGGTACAGGAACGTGAGCCAGTTGAAGCCATCCAGCTGGTACGGCCGGAGCTCCGCATTGAGGGTGGCCGGGAGCGGCAGGCCGTCCACGCCGCCTTCAAGCAGGCCGCCCACCGCTGAACGCCACGCGGCCGCCTGCTCGTCCACGATTCCCAGCTGGGCAAGCTCGTCCCACAGCCCGGCCTGGAAGCGGCTGATCTGCAGGGGCGCGTCCTTGTTGTCCTGCAGGGAGCGCGCCTCCTCGATCAGTGCGCGCAGCTGGTGCAGCTCGGGCAGGTCCAGGGAGAAGTAGGCGCCGCTGGGCAGCAGCATCTTGGTCTGGCCGGACGCCAGCGCGGAGAATACCGCCGCGAAGGAGACCGGCTGCCCTTCAAGGGTGATCTGGATGCCGAGGTCGAACCAGTCGCGCTGCTCGGTGGCCTTGGTGGAGATGGACACCACCGGCGCTTCCTCGGCCTCGCGGTATTCGGCGATTTCGCCCACGGTGTCCACCTCGACGTCCGGGGCTTCGCGCAGCCGGGGGAGGACCTCCTCGGTGAAGGCCAGTGTGTCCAGGCCCTTCAGTTCCGCTGACGCCGCAAGCCGCGGGGTGCCCCAGCCGCCGGTGGCGGACTCACCCAGGGCGGGCACCACGTCCCACGGCTGGCCGAGGCCTTCGAGGATTCGGGCTTCCGCGGTGTCGTCGCGGTAGCCGTGGTCGCCGGGGTGCCTCCAGAGGGGCTGCGCCGTGACCAGGTTTCCGCTTTTGTAGTGCCACTCCCAGTGCAGCCGCACCCTGTGGTCGGCGCCGTAGTTTGCCAGCAGGGACAGGGTGGGGACGGCCAGCGCCGGGAGTTCCACGGAATCGTCCCGGGCCGTGACCCGGGCCGTCTGCTTCAGCTTCGGGTAGAAGCCCGTCAGGAACCGCGACTCGTCCCTGGCCGGGATATGCAGCGTGCTGCCGGCCGTCACGAACGTCAGCAGTTCCTCGCTCAGGCCGCCTTCCAGCGGAGCCAGCGTGATCACGTTCTCGCCCGCCGGTGCCTCGCCAACACCGGGCAGCGCGCCGCCGTCGGTGGTGAAGAAAATGCCGTGGGCGGGGCGGCCGATGGTTCCCACGGACGCCGGATCAACCTCCACGCCCTCAATGGCGATGGTGGGCGCAAGCTCCAGGCCGCCGTCGGACGCCTGGTCCTTGGCGGCCGCCGCGGGTGCCGCCCCCACCGCTGCGGTCGCGCCGTCGAGCGGCGAGCCGTGACGGCTCAGGCTAAGGCCGACGGCGGCGGGGGACCCTGCGAGGCGGACCGGCTCAGTGCCGCGCGAGTGCACCAGCGCAAGGCCGATCTTCCCGGCGTCTTCCAGCAGGCTCCACAGATTCTTCCCGGCGTACGAGTTCAGCCCCAGCCAGAAGCCGGAGGAGTTGTAGGTCCGGCCGGCTGCCGCGGAATGGGCGGCCAGGAACTCCTGCATCCACTCCACATGCGCGGGATTGCACTCGCGCCGGAAGTTCAGGTAGTTCAGCGTGGTCCAGGAAACGTCGCCGCGGATCCACTTGCCCTTGGCGCCCATGATGACGGGCCGGGCCTTGAGCTGGCGGACGCTGCGCTGCGGATCGCGCCGGCCGGTGTAGGAAAAGTGCGGCGCGGGTTCTTCCACCTCGAACTGGAGCGCCAGCGGCACTCCGGCGTTGGAGGGGACGGCTCCCGGCTGGGAGATCAGCGGGCTGAGGGCCTGCTCCCAGTCGGACAGGACGGCGCCGGGCGGGGTGCGGGACAGCTGGGTGGAGGTGGACGGCGTGAGCAGCTGGACCCGGATGGCCGGGTTGTCCTCGGCAGCGAAGAGCAGCGCCGCCACGTGCTTGCAGTCTTTGCGGACCGGGCAGCTGCACACGCCCACGGTGCAGCTCCAGCCGCCGCCCTTGCGGACCAGCTTGGCGGTGGTGGAGTAGGGCACGTCCGCGCCGCCGCGGACCTTGCCCAGCATGAGCCCGGTGCCGGCGTCGAACGAGATGCCCGAGACGCGGCTTCCCATGGCATACGCCAGCCCGGCCGCCAGCGAGCGGTCGTTGATGGCGGGAGTCTGTATTGCCAGTGCCGCACTCTCGTCCGGTTGGGATGGCATGGTGCGCGCTACTTTCAGCAGGCCACGGCGGGGCCGGGCCGGTGGTTGGTCATCTGATCCATCTTAGTTCGCCGGCGGGGCGAAGGGCGCCGCCGGCGACTGGAGGGCGGCAGGGTGGGATCACATGGACAACCAGGGAGGCAACTGCAGCGGAATGCCGCAGCCGGCCCGGGAGGTGGTGGGGCTTCGGCCCGCACCACCGCCCGGCCTGTCAGCTCTGGTGCACCGGCGCCCAAGCACCGGTCCCCACGGCCTCGCGGGCGGGGGCGCCGGCGTCGAACCGGTCAAGCCGGAAGGCGGCGAGTACGGGAGAGGGGGTTCCGGTAAGGATTTCCTCCGCGAGGAGCTCACCGAGGATCAGCCCCAGCGTGGCGCCCGAATGGGTGAAAACCGTGTGCAGGCCTGGTATCGAAGACACCGGGCCCACCACCGGTTCACCGTCGCCGGGAATGGGTTTCAGGCCTGCAGCCACCCGCCGGACGGTCAGCCGGGGATTCCCCGCGAGTACCTTCGAGGCTTCCTCGAGCAGGCCCTGGACGGACTCCTCGGGAACCGTGAAGGATCCGTCGTCTTCGATGATCACGGACTGCTCTGCCCAGTCCGCGTCAAGTACCAGCCCGCCGTCAGGCGTGGGCCGCACAGCGACCCGCGGCGTGTTCAGGACGGTCTGCACTTTCACGTCGAGCGGTTCGGTGAACACCACGAAGGCGGCCGGCGTGGCATCAGGAACCGTTACGCCCAGGGCTGCGAGCTGGGCCGGGACCTCACCGCCGGTGGCCAATACCACCTGGTCGGCTTCCAGCCGCGTCCCGTCGCCCAGGATGACGCCGACCGCGGCGCTGTCCCTCACATCCACCTGGACATCCCCGGCATCCTTGATGATCACCGCCCCGTTGTCCGCCGCCTCGGAAGCCAATGCCGTAATGAAGTCGGGCATGTTGACCCAGCCTTCACCAGGGTTATAAATGGCACCCTCGTCGGCCACCGCAGCGGCGTCCACATCCGGGGCGATCCGGGCCACGTCCCTGCTGTCCACCCAGACGGAGTGGTATCCGCCCGAACGCTCGAAAGCGAAGGTATCGCGGAAGGTTTCGTCCGGGCCGGCCCATTTCAGTGCACCATCGAACCTCAGATAGTCGCGGCTTTCGGGGTGGTGCGCGCTCCAGGTGCGGTAGCGGTCGATGGCGAGCATCCGGAGGTAGTGGTACTCGGCGGATCGGGCGCCGGAGGAGTTCAGCCATGCGATCGAGCGGCCGGAGGCTCCGCTTGCCAGCGGACCGGACGTGACGAGTGTGACATGCGCGCCTCCCTTTGCCAGGTGGACGGCGGTGGAAACGCCAAGGATTCCGCCGCCGATGACGGCGACTTTCCTGGCGGGGTTTGCGGAGGACATGGTGTCTCGCTTTCCTGGTGTGGAAGATTGGTGGTGTGAAGGTGTGCCGTGGCGACGTACGTCAGGCGAGGACATGGACTTCTTCGATGACTTTGAGGACCGCGACGGCGTCCGCCGGGTCAACAGGGACCGGCCCGCCGTGCAGGAGGGCTCCGGCGAGGAGCCGGTAGAACTGGGGATACGCGCCCCGCTCGGCGGGCACGGCGCGTGTTGCGCCGTCGACTCCCAGGAGCCCCCAAGACTCCTGGGACTCAACGCCATATGCCGGGTCCGACGGCGGCAGGCCGGCGTCGAGCGCGGGTTCCTGGCCGTCCAGTCCCCACTTTGTGTAGCCGGCGTGGGAGCCCAGGACGTGGAACCGGGGGCCTGCCTGGGCGGCCATGCCGTTCATCCACAGCCGGGAGCGCACCCCCGAGTCATGCAGCAGGGACACGAACGCTTCCGTGTCGGCCGCATCCGGGTTCAGGCCCTGGCGCGCTGTTTCGCCGTAGCTGCGCGCCACGGGGCCGAACAGTTGGACGGCCTGGTCAATGAGGTGGGCACCCAGGTCGTGGAGGATTCCTCCGCCCTCGGCTGTGGTGGCGGAATCGCGCCAGTTCCCGAATCCCTCGGGGCGCCACCACTCAAACCGGGATTCGAAGGTCCGGACCTCGCCCAGCGCGCCCTCGTGGAGGAGCTTCCTGAGGGTGAGGAAGTCCGAGTCCCAGCGGCGGTTCTGGAAAACCGTCAGCTGCATGCCGGCCTCTGACGCCAAGGCCAAGAGTTCCTGCCCCTGGGCCGAGGTGGTGACAAACGGCTTGTCCACCACCACGTGCAGCTTGTGGGCGATCGCCGTCGATGCCATGCCAAAATGCGTGGCCGGAGGGGTTCCCAGGACCACCAGGTCGAGGTCCGCCGCCAGCGCGAACATGGCCTCCGCCGTCGGCACGACTCGCGCGTGCGGGTAGCGGGCAGCCGCTGCGGCGGCCCGTTCCGGATCTGCGGTGACAATGACATCGAGTGAATAGGACGGGTCTGCCTCAATAAGGGGTGCATGGAAGACCCGTCCCGAGATGCCAAAGCCGACGACGGCGGTACGGATGGGTCCTTTGCCTGCGGACCCCATCAGAGGACCTCGGAGAGGAAACGCTGGAGGCGCTCGCTGCGCGGGTTGTCGAAGATCTCCGCCGGGGTGCCGGCTTCCACGACTTCGCCTTCGTCCATAAAGACCACCTGGTCGGCCACCTTCCGGGCGAAGCCCATCTCGTGCGTGACCACCACCATGGTCATTCCCCTCTTGGCCAGCGACGCCATCAGGGTCAGGACTCCCTTAACGAGCTCGGGGTCCAGGGCGCTGGTGGCCTCGTCGAAAAGCATTACTTCCGGTTCCATGGCGAGGGCGCGGGCGATGGCAACGCGCTGCTGCTGCCCGCCGGAAAGGTCCCGGGGGCGGTGGTCGGCGCGTTCGGCGAGTCCCACTTCGGCCAGGCGGAGGCGCGCGCGTTCCCGTGCCTCCGCCTTGGACATCTTCTTGACGCTCCGGAGGGCGAGGGCCACGTTTTCCAGCGCGGTGTGGTCCGGGAAGAGGTTGAAGTGCTGGAACACCATGCCGATCCGGCTGCGCAGGATGTCCGGGTTGACGTTTAGCGCACTTTCGCCGGCGAGTACAACGTCACCGCTCTTGGGCTCATGCAGCCTGTTCACGCCCCGCAGGAGGGTGGACTTGCCTGAGCCGGACGGCCCGATGATGCAGGTGGTGGTGCCGGGTGCCACGGCCAGGCTGACGTTGCGGAGGACCTCAATATCCCCGTAGGCCATGGTCAGGTTCTTCAGCTCCAGGCTGGAGCCGTGGAAGGTTTCGATGTCAGCAGTGGTATTTGTGCTGGTGCTGGTGATCATGTGTTGCTCCCGGTGGTGAGCGGTGAGGCCGCGTCCAGTTCCTTGACTTCTTTGAGGCCGCTGGTGGGGGCCGAGGGACGGCGCTTTCCTGTGCGGAAGCGGGTATCGAAGTAGTTGACCAGGTGGGTGAGCGGCACGGTGATGATGAGGTAGAAGATGCCCGCCATGACCAGGGGGGAGAGGTTCCCGGAGAGCACTGCGGCGTCCTGGCCCACGCGGAAGAGTTCGCGTTCGCTGACCAGCAGTCCGAGGAAGTACACCAGCGAGGAGTCCTTCACGATGGCGATGAACTGGTTCACGAGGGCAGGCAGGACGCGGCGGATGCCCTGGGGGATCACCACCAGTGCCATCGATTTGCCGTAGCTCATGCCCAGGGCGCGGCATGCTTCGCCCTGGCCCTTGTCCACGCTTTGGATGCCGGCGCGGAAGATTTCGCCGATGTAGGCGCTGGCAATCAGGCTGAGGGCGATGATGCCCAGGGGGTAGGGCGAGGGGCCGAAGATCGACTGGCTGAGGCGGGCAAAGCCCTGGCCGATCAGGAGGATGGTCAGGATGGCCGGCAGGCCGCGGAAGAGGTCCGTGTAGATGCGGGCCGGGATGCGCAGCCACCTGGACGGTGAGATGCCCATGACGGCCACCACCATGCCCAGGACCACGCCAATGACGGTGGCGGCGACGGAGATGATGAGGGTGTTGAGGAGGCCTACCGCCAGGAGCTGGGGCAGGACTTCAGCCATGGCGCCGAAGTCGAAGAAGGTGCGGATGATGGTGTTGAGCCAGTCCATTGAATGCTCTCAGGTGTTAGTTGTTCCGGTAGCAGCCGGGCGGGCCTTGGCATGGAAGCGTTCGGCCCGCCCGGACATGCCCGTGGTCTACTTGCTTGCTGTCGGGGCCGGGGTTGCGGTCTGTTCTGACTTCGGGAGGTACTGCTCGGGCATCGGGGAACCCGGGAACCACTTCTCGTAGAGCTTCTTCCAGGTGCCGTCCTCCATGGCTTCGGCCAGGCCCTTGTTGAGGGCCTCCTTGAGGGCGGTCTTGCCCTTGGCGACGGCGAACCCGGCCGGTGCGTCGAAGGACGGGATGTCCGCGGCGCTGACCAGTCCGAACTGTTCCTGGTAGGACTTCGCGGCTTCGTAGTCCAGGAAGTGTGCATCCACAGAACCGCTGTTGACGGCGGAGATTGCCGTGTTGTTGTCCGGGAACCGCACCAGGCTGGCCGAGGTGAAGTTCTTCACTGCATAGGCTTCCTGCAGTGTTCCTTGCACCACGCCCAGGCGTTTTCCGGAAAGTCCGTCGGCGTTGCTGATGCCGGAGGACTTGGTGGTGATGACGGTGAGGTAGCCGGCCAGGTATCCGTCGGAGAAATCGACAGTTTCCTTGCGCTTGTCCGTGATGCCGATGGCCGCCACGCCGGCGTCAAACTGCCCGTTGGCTACGGCGGCCAGCAGGCCGGAGAAGTCCTGTCCGGTGAAGACCACATCGTCTACGCCGGCGCGGGAGGCAACGTCCGTGAAGAGTTCCACGTCGAAGCCGGTGAACTTGCCCTGGGCATCCGTGAACGTATAGGGCTTCGAATCGCCCAGGCTTGCAACCCGGATGGAGCCCGGCTCAATGAGGCCGTAGGGGTTTTCGGCCGGCGAGGACGAGGCTGATGAGGAGCCGCCGCAGCCGGAGAGTGCCAGGACAGCGGCAACGGCCGCGGCAATGAGCGCCGCGGGGCGCACAGTGGTTCGAGTAATCACAGCGAGTTTTCCAATCGTGAGGAAGCGGGAGATGGAGGATCAAGATCCGCCGTGGCGGGTTTGCCGGAAACCCTTGCTGAGTCCGGTCTCAATGCCTACGATTGAGACCGGACTCACATCGATGGATAGAAATGTAATCGACGCCACTAAGGGCGTCAAGGGTCCATTACGAAAGGCCGACATGAGTACTGATGCTTCCCGTCGACGCGACGTCACCGTTGCCGACGTCGCCAAGGCCGCGCAGGTGTCCAAGGCCCAGGCGGCCCGTGCCCTGGGAAATTACGGCGCAGTGAGCGAGGACGTCCGGGAGCGGGTGCAGGCCGCCGCGGAGGAGCTGAACTACCGGCCCAACGAGCTCGCCCGCAGCATGAACACGGGGAAGTCCAACACCATCGGCGTGGTGGTGGGCGACATCGAAAACCCGCACTTCGGCCTGGCCACCCGGGGAATAACGGACACCGCCAAGAAGAGCGGCTTCAACGTCATCCTGGTCAACACGGATGAGGACAGGGCTGCGGAAGTGGACGCCGTCAGGGTGCTGCTGGACAAGCGGGTTGACGGCCTGATCGTGGCACCCGCCTCTTCCGTGGAGACCCAGCACCTCCAGGAAGTCCACAGCTCGGGAAGGCCGCTGGTCCTGCTGGACCGTACGGCGCAGGGGCTGGGTGTGGACACGGTGGCCGTGGACATGGAAGGCATTTCCCATGAGTCAACCCGCTATTTGATTGAGGCCGGACACAGCCGGATCGCCTTCATCTCCACGCTTCGGACGAATGACTCCTACGCCACGGGCCTGTCGCTGGGCTCTTCCCAGATCTCGGACCGGCGGGACGGAATCATGCGGGCGTTCCGGGAAGCGGGTCTCAAGGAACCCGACGATCTGGTGCGCTTCAACGCCGACGGACCGGAAACCATCAAGAAGATCACCCGTGAACTGCTGCAGCAGCCGGACCCTGCAACGGCCATCATCGCCTCTGACGGCCTGATCGGGCTCAGCGTTGTGGAGGCCATCCAGGACCTCGGCCTCGCTATTCCGGATGATGTCTCGTTCCTCATGTACGACGATTTCGCCTGGACCCGCCTCACCAGGCCTCCTTTGACGGTGATCGCCCAGCCTGTGTACGAGATGGGCGTGGCAGCAGCCGAGGCCCTCATCCGGCAGATCCAGGGCAGGAAAGCGCCGGCGGCCAAACCCGAATTCGCCGCGACCCTCGTGAAGCGCGGCTCGGTGGGCGGGCCGTCCGGCGGCAAGGGCGGCCACGACGGCCGGCGGAAGGAAAACCTGCCTACGACGAAAACTTCGCCGGACGTTCATTTCCCCCTCAACGGCGCACCGGCCCGGTCCACGTAGCGTGAAAAACGTTCCGAGCACCACCCGTACCAGCCGTGAGGATTGCCATGATCACCAGCCAGCAGCCCGTCGTCCTGACCAGCAGCAGCATCGACTCCAGCGACGAGGACGTCGTGGAGGCGAACGTCAGCGTTGTGGATGCCATGCACAGCGCCCTGTTGCGGGCCGAAGAGATGTCGCCCGTGGCCGTGCGCAGCTATTGCGTGGACTTCTATCTGACCCAGGCGTTGGAGGGAGGCTTCGCGCAGTACGTGTTCACCGCCGTCGACCGCTCCGAAACGGACACCCTGGTCCGCGAAGGCATGGCGGGCATGGGTGCCCCTGCCCATCTTGACCTCTTCAACCGGGCTGTCGAGGCATTTGATGACTTGTCCGAAGAAGACGAGGAGCGCTACCTGGACGGTGGCCTGGATGAGGACTCCGAGGAAGTTCCCGACGGCGTCCTCCGGATGGAGGAGCTTGACGGCGAGTTTGAGGATCTGCTGGAGAGGGAGAACATCACGGCGCTCAACGCCGCCTGGCTCCGCGGCCAGGCCGAGCTGCTGGTGCTGGACGACGAGGAGGTCGGCGCCTACATTGAGCGGCGTGCGTCAATGATTCCCGACCTGCCGGAGCGCCAGGCGCAGGCGGACGCCGAAATGATCGGCGCCTGAACAGACGCTCCCGACCAGAC
Source organism: Pseudarthrobacter sp. NCCP-2145 (assembly GCF_023708005.1). Taxonomy (NCBI): domain Bacteria; kingdom Bacillati; phylum Actinomycetota; class Actinomycetes; order Micrococcales; family Micrococcaceae; genus Pseudarthrobacter; species Pseudarthrobacter sp. NCCP-2145. The sequence goes on from NZ_BRCG01000002.1 coordinate 51,543, forward strand.
GCGCCAGACCAAAAACGCCTGATCACGCGCGCCTGACCGCTTCGTACCAGGTGGCTGCCGGCCGCGGCTACGCCAGCTGCACCCGGGTGACTTTTACGGCGCCTTCCAGCACCAGCCGGAAGGCGCCGCCGCGCACGCGGAATGTTGTGCCGGGGCGAAGCTGAATCACAAGCTCACCACTGAAGCCCGCGGCAATCCTGGCGCTGCCCGCGGTGTTCCAGGTGTCCGCAGGGCCGGGCACCTGGATGCGGACCAGGCCGGCAGGCCCCGCCGGTTCGCCGGAAACCAGGTCAAGCATCACCTCATGACCGCCGTCGGCAGGGGCCAGCTCCCAGCCGCGGTAGAGCGCCCAGCCGGGCCGGGTAGTGTCCGCCGGTGCGATCGCCGTGCCGGCCAGCGGCGTTTCGGGCACCAGCGCCAGATGGTGGCAGGAGTCGAAGTTCTCAGCCCGGAACCACCGGCCGGCCCGGCGCCCGGATCCGGCGCTCCCCGCCACACTGAATGGGACTGCCAGCGGAAGATCCTCCGCGGACGCGCCCACCAGAAGCTGGTACGTACCGGGTTCCACCAGCATCCGTTCCTCCACCACGCTGTAGGTGGCAAGCCTCTCGAGCGGCACCCGGATCCTTGCCGTGGCCGTGCCTCCGGCCGGGACCTTCACCCGCTGGTGGCCCACCAGGAGCCGGCGGGGGAAATCGAAGCGGTGGTCCGGGGCGGACGCGTACACCTGCACCAGTTCCCACGCCGGGCGGGCGCCGGCGTTGCGCAGTTCCACCACGAGTTCCACCTGGTCCGCACCCTGGGGGCCTTCGCCCGGCAGTTCGCGCTGGGCCACAGATTCGTAGTGCACCTCGCCGTACGTCAATCCGTGCCCCAGCGCGTACAGGGGTTCCGCGCGGCTGTACAGGTACGTGGAGTGGGAGGTGATGATGTCGTAGTCCAGGATGTCCGCAAGGTCCGCATCCCGGCGGAACCAGGTCTGCGGCAGCCGCCCGGACGGCTCAGTATCACCGCCCAGGACATCCGCCACACCATTGCCCAGCTCCTGCCCGCCATGGGACGTCCAGACGATGGCCGGTGTATCTGCGAGCGCGCCGAGGGCGTAGGGGTAGGAGGACACCACCACCAGCACCGTGCGCGGGTTGGCCTCGCGCACCACGCGGACCAGTTCCTGGTCTGCCAGCGGAAGGTCCAGGGTGGTGCGGTCCAGCGTCTCCCGCCCTCCGAGGTGGGGGTCGTTGCCCACCACCACGACGGCGGTGCCAGCATTCGCGGCGGCCTGCCGGGCGGCCTCGTGGCCGGACTTGAGCGTGCGGAGCACAAAGCGGTCGGCTGTGCCGGCGTCGGGAACAAGGGCAGCGCTCGCCGTGCCGGCTTCGATTCGGAGCCATTTCCCGGTTCCCACATGCTGCAGCGCGGCCGTACCGTCCGATGCGCGGTCAAGCAGGAACGTCTCCTGCACAACCCAGCCGCCCACACGGTCTGCCGTGGCGCGCAGGTACCCGTCCCCGGTGTCCGTCACGAACTTCCCGGTCAGTTCCGACCGGAGGGTCAGCTCACCCTTACCCCAGTCCTTGACGATAAACCGCTCCGCTTCGCCGGGAGCAGCAGCCTGGGCGGTGAGGACGGCAGTGCCGGCCCCGCCCAGGTACCCGCCGGTCCGGACGCTCCGCAGGGCAATGACATCGTTACCCTCCTCGGCAACGACACCGGCTCCCGTGCTTCCGCCGTAGCGGCGGGCCAGCCCGTCGGCGATGCTGACCTCGTCCTGCAGGGTTCCGCTGTACCAGTCGCTCAGCACCCGTGACCCCAGGGTCCCGATGACGGCAAAGGTTCCGGGCTCGCTGCCCAGCGGGAGCAAGCCTGTGCCGGCGCCGGAGGGGGCGTCAGCCCCGGACTCATTGCGCAGCACCACCACGGACTTTGCGGCCGCTTCCCGTGCCAGCCGGACGTGGACGGTATCGCCGATGGCGTCCGCCCCGATGGAGGCGTAGGGATCACTGTCCGGCGTGAACTCGCCGGTCCTGGCCCGGAGCAGAAGGAGCCGCAGCACCGCCCGGTCAACGTCGGACTCGCTGATCAGCCCCTTCTCCAGCGCCTCGTTGAGGTAGGCGAGGGACGGCGCCGGGTTGTCGCCGTCGTCCGTGAAGCTGTCCACCCCGGCGTGGAGGGCGGCCGCGTAGGCTGCCGGGCCGTCGTCGAAATACTTCTCCGCCCGGAAGAGGGAACCCGGCGCGCCCGCGTCCGTCACGATGGTGACCGACTCCCCGTTGCGCCACTGCCGCAGCTCGGACTGAACCAGGTCGGAGACGTGGGCGGGCCGGCCGTTCACCAGGTTGTAGGACAGCATCACCGCCCCCGCCACCCCGTCCTCGATGGGGGAGCGGTACGCCGGAAGTTCGTATTCGTGCAGGACCCGAGGGCTGAGGATGCTGGAGGTGACGTTCCTGTCCAGCTCGTTGTTGTAGCCGAGGAAGTGCTTGAGGGTGGGGACGGTCAGCCAGGTGCGCGGGTCCCTGCCCCTGAGTCCGCGGCAGTAGGCGCCGGCCAGTTGCGCGGTGAGGTGCGGGTCCTCGGAGAAGCCTTCCTCGTTCCGCCCCCACAGCGGGTGCCGCAGCGGGTTCACCACCGGCGCCCAGGCGTTCAGGCCCACGGACGGGTCCTCCGCCTTCTTTCCGCGGAGCTCACGCCCCGTGGCTTCGCCGAGCCGTTCGATCAGGTCCGCATCCCAGGTGGCTGCCATGCCCACGGGCTGCGGAAAGACGGTGGCCGGTCCCAGCCAGGCGACACCGTGCGCTGCCTCCGCGCCCGTGTGGAAAGGCGCCAGCCCCAGCTCCGGCACCGCCGGGGCGTGCTGGTGCAGCATGGCCACCTTCTGCTCAAGGGACAGCGTGCGGAGGATCTGGTGGGCCAGCCCCGCGGTGTATCCATCCGCGCCCGCCGTGCCGTTACCGCCGGAGGCGTCGTCACTCGCGGCGTCAGTGGTGGGGGCGGCAAAGGTGGCGGGTTCTAGGCGCACGGCAGTCCAATCAGCGGGTTATCGAATCGCTTATACAAATTCTGGCGACACCCAGTGTTGCACTCCCGCTTGTGAGGCGCAACACATTCTGCCCTTGCCCGATCCCATGCCGGTGTCATACCCTGATCGAAGTCGAATCGGTTCGATGAATCATTGAATCTTCCCTCATTGGCTCACACAAAGGAGTGCTGTCATGCTCGGTTCCCAGGTAGACCCGTCAAGGGGACGCCCCCATAAATCCGCCAGCCGCCTGCTCAACGAGGCCTCCGCCGGCGTCAACCGCCGCTCCTTCCTTGGCATCCTCAGCGGTGCGGTGTTCCTGGCGGCCGCCCCTGCAGCCCTGACGGCCTGCTCGGGAGGCGCCGCGCCGCAGGCAGCCACCTCCGGCAGCCTGGCCGAAACGGTGGCCAAGCTGGTGCCCGCCTACAAGCCGCTGGAGCTGGTGAAACCGGACATCCCCTCCGTGAAGGGCTCCACCCCGGGCTTCACCAGCATCCCCTCGTCCCTGGTCAAGTCCGTGTCCACGCCTCCCGGAAGCGGCGGAACCTACACGGCCATGACGCCCGCCTGGTGGGCCGTCCCGCCTGCGCTTCCGGAGAACAGCTACTACAAGGCGGTCAACGAGAAGCTCGGTGCCACCATCAACTTCCAGGTCAACGACGGCAACGCCTACGCGGACAAGGTGCAGACCGTCCTGGCCTCGCCCAAGGACGTGCCGGACTGGATGGTCATTCCGGGATGGAACCTGCCGCCGCGCTTCGGGCAGGCTGCCGCGGGCGTCTTCCAGGACCTCTCCGAGTTCATCGCCGGGGACAAGGTCAACAAGTACCCCAACCTGGCGAATATTCCGACGGCGGCGTGGAAGATGGGCTGCTTCGAGGGCGGCCTTTACGGTCTGCCCTACCCCGGTGCCCTGATCTCGGACGCCATCTTCTACCGCGCGGACCTCTTCGAGGAGCTCGGCGCCAAGCCGCCCACCTCCGCCGACGAATACCGGACGCTGGCCAAGGAACTCACGGACGAATCGAAGAACCGCTGGGGTTCGGAAGACGTCTGGACCGGCGCGCAGATCATGCACGGCGTGGTCCCCAAGTGGAAGCAGGTGGGCGGCACGCTGCAGAACAAGGTGGAAACCGAAGAGTACCGGGCTGCCCTTGAGTGGACGGCGAAACTGTTTGCCGACGGCTCGGTCCACCCGGACGCCGTGGCCGGCAACGCGCAGCAGTCCAAGCAGCGCTTCGAATCCGGCGCCTCGCTGATGGCCTCCGACGGCATGGGCTCCTGGCACGAGGCCCTGGCCCGCGTCCTTCCGTCCAACCCGAAGTTCAACATGCAGCCCATGGACTACTTCGCCCCGGACGGCGGGAAGCCCACCCTGTTCCGGGCCCAGCCGGCAGCGATCTTCAGCTTCATCAAGAAGACGGAGCCCGCCAAGGTGGAAGAGATGCTGGCGCTGGCCAACTTCATGGCGGCCCCGTTTGGCACCGAGGAGAACGTGCTGATCAACAACGGCGTGGAGGGCGTCCACTTCACCAGGGACGCCCAGGGCATCCCGAAGGCCACGGCCAAGGGCACCGAGGAAGTCACCAGCACCTACGCGTTCCTGGTGAACGCCCCGATCGTGAACTCCATGGTCCAGTACCCGGGGCTGGTCCAGTCCCAGTCCGAGTGGGAGGCGCGCCAGGCACCCAACGTTGTGGAGGACGCCTTCTTCGGCATGCAGATCCAGGAGCCAGCCAAGTTCGGCTCACTGTCCAAGCCCTTTGACGACCTTGCCAAGGACATCATCCGCGGCCGCAAGAGCATGAAGGACCTCGACGCCGAACTCGCCACCTGGAAGAGCAAGGGCGGCGACGAACTCCGGGACTTCTACGCCGGATTCCTGGCCTAGGAGATGGCAAGGATGAGCACCGGAACAGAGCGCAAGGCCCCCGCGCCGGGGCAGGAGGTCGCCGCGGCGCCGGACAGCGGGCACCCGGCAGGACGTACGACGGCGGCCGGCGGCTTGGGTGCCCCGGGGCAGGGCGGCGGCTCGGGTGGCGGCGGGGCAGGCAGCACGGCCGTCCCCGCCCTGAGGCCGAAGGCCAACCTCAGACTGCGGTTCAACCGGGACCGCTCCCTGGTGTTCATGGCACTGCCCGCCGTGATCCTGCTGGCCGTCTTTGCCTACCTTCCCATGCTGGGCAACGTGGTGGCCTTCCAGGACTACTCCCCGTATGTGGGGATTCCGGACAGCCCCTGGGTGGGGCTGGACAACTTCGCGCGGGTGCTGGCGGACCCGGACTTCTGGCTGGCCGTCAAGAACACCCTGGTGATCACGGCGTTCCAGCTGGTGTTCTTCTTTCCTATCCCCATCGCCCTGGCCATGCTGCTCAACTCCCTGGTCAACCCGCGGCTCCGGGCCGCCATCCAGGCCGTGGTGTACCTGCCGCACTTCTTTTCCTGGGTGCTGGTGGTCTCCGTGTTCCAGCAGATCTTCGGCGGCGCCGGGTTGCTGAACCAGTCGCTGCGCGCCAACGGCTGGCAGGCCGTGGACATCATGACCAACCCGGACACGTTCCTGTTCCTGCTCACCTCCCAGGCCGTCTGGAAGGACGCAGGCTGGGGCATCATCGTGTTCCTCGCAGCCCTCAGTGCCATCGACCCCGCGCAGTATGAAGCAGCGGCCGTGGACGGGGCCGGCCGGTGGAAGCGCATGTGGCACGTCACCCTTCCCGGGCTCCGCAGCGTCATCGTTCTGCTGCTCATCCTCCGGCTGGGCGACTCGCTGACCGTGGGCTTCGAGCAGATGATCCTGCAGCGGGACGCCGTGGGGGCCGAGGCCTCCGAGGTCCTGGACACCTTCGTGTACTACACCGGCGTGCAGAACGGCGACTGGAGCTACGCTGCCGCCGCAGGCCTGATCAAGGGCCTGGTGAGCCTGGCGCTGATCCTGACCGCCAACAAAGTTGCCCACATCTTCGGTGAGAGCGGTGTCTATTCCAAATGAGCACACTAACCAATAAGGCGCCCACTCGAGCCAGTGCCGCCAAACCACCCAGGCAGCCGCGCACCAAACCGGAACGCCCCATCTGGGACGAAGAACCCGGAGCGGCGGCGAAGGCCGGCAAGATCGTGGTGCTCGCCGTCGTCGTCCTGGCAGTCCTGGGGCCGCTGTACACGATCGTCCTCACCAGCATCTCCTCCCAGGCCACCATCACGCAGGCCGGCGGGCTGGTCCTGGTCCCCGGGGAAATCTCCTTCGCCGCCTACCAGCAGATCCTCAGCGGCGGGGTGGTCACCAGGGCGGTGCTGGTCAGCGTGGGCGTCACGGCCACCGGAACGGCCCTGAGCATGGTGGTGTCCATCCTCTGCGCCTACGGCCTGTCCCGGCCGGGGTCCTTCGCCCACACGCCTATCCTGTTCACCCTGCTGATCACCATGTTCTTCAGCGCAGGCATCATCCCGGCGTACCTGCTGGTGTCCGGCCTGGGCCTGATCAACACCTACTGGGCGCTGATCCTGCCCAGCTGCATCTCGGTGTTCAACATCATCATCCTGCGCGGCTTCTTCATGGGCATCGACCGGGGGATCCTGGACAGCGCCAGGATTGACGGCGCCAGCGAGTGGCGCACCCTCACCCAGATCGTGCTGCCCATGTCCAAGGCCGTCACCGCCGTCATCGCCCTGTTTTACGGGGTGGGCTATTGGAACGCGTTCTTCAACGCCATCCTCTACATCAACGACAGCTCCATGAACCCGCTGCAGGTGGTGCTCCGGTCCTACGTGCTCCAGGGTGTTTCTGTGCCCGGCCAGGTGGATGTTGGCACCGGGGCGGCGGCAGGCCCGGCGCTGCAGATGGCCGTGATCGTGCTCGCCATGATCCCCATCCTGATCGTGTACCCCTTCGTGCAGAAGCACTTCACCAAAGGCGTGATGATCGGCGCGGTCAAGGGATGAGCGTTCCCGTGTTCCTGCGGCAGCTGTCAGCGGACCGCCGCGGTGCTTGCCCCCTCGGAGAGGGTGGGGGCGATGAGCCGCAGCTCGGCGGGCTTGGCCAGGCTCAGCCGGTCCATCACCATCTCCACGGCGGCGCGGCCGATGTCCATGGCGGGGATGGACACCGCCGTCCAGGGCAGGAAGGCGGACGTGGCCACATCGGCGGGGGCTATGACCACCACCGAGATGTCTTCCGGGACGGAGAGGCTGTGCGCGGCGAGGTTCTCGCGCAGGATGGGCAGCAGTCCCTCGTTGTGCACCAGGAGGGCGGTGATGGCCTCCGGACCGGCGAAGACCTTGTCCAGCGCGCGGGCCAGGTCCTTGGAGTTCGCCTCGCAGGCCACCGAGACATGCGTGACCTCAAGTTCCCGGCATGCCTCCTCGAAACCGCGCAGGGCCCGGTCCGCATAGGTGGCGTGCCGGCGCAGCGAGGCGGGCGGGGAACCGATGAAGGCGATGCCGCGGTGGCCGAGCTCCACCAGATGGCGGACCGCGGTGCGGGAGGCGCCGGCGAAGTCGAAGTCAACGCAGCTGAGGCCACGCGGATCGTCCGGCATGCCGATCAGCACCGCGGGCTTGTCCAGCTTGGCCAGCACGGGGATGCGCGGATCGCGGGCCTCGATGTCCATCATCACCAGGCCGTCCACCATGGACTGGGACGTCACCCGCTCAATGCTGCCGGCGTCGTCCTGGGTCAGGAGCAGGACGTCCTGGTTGAACGTCCGGGCCGTAGTCACCACGGCGGTGACGAACTGCATCACTACTCCCACATTGACGTCCGCGCGGAGGGGCACCACCAGCCCCAGGACATTCGAGCGGCTGGAGGCCAGGGCACGGGCACTGGACCGGGGACTGTACTTCAGCCGGCGCATCGCCGCTTCGACGATTTCGCGGGTTTCTTTCGATATGGGACGGTTCCCGCTCATCACGTAGGACACGGTACTCGTGGAAACCCCTGCCTCTTTGGCCACGTCACTGATGGTCGCCGCCGTTGAAGCCTTTCGATTACTCATATCCATCATTTAACCAAGGAATTCCATGCATCCTCGAAGCCACGGCCTGAGCGCCGTGACAGAGCGGGCCGGGCTGCTCTTCGGCGCCGATTACAACCCCGAGCAATGGCCGGAGGAAAGCTGGCCGGAGGACATCCGACTGATGCAGCAGGCCGGCATCAACCTGGTCACCCTCGGCGTCTTCAGCTGGGCACGCCTGCAGCCCACCGAGGGCACCTGGGACTTCGGCTGGCTTGACCGGATCCTTGCCCTCCTCGACGAGGGAAACATCAAGGTCTGCCTGGCCACGCCCACCGCATCGCCGCCGCCCTGGCTGGGGCACCGCTACCCCAGCACGCTGCCCACGGACGCCGCCGGGACGACGCTCTGGTACGGCTCCCGCAACCAGTTCTCGCCGTCGTCGGCCGTGTACCGCAGCGCCGCACGGCAGGTCACCGCAGCGCTCGCCGAGCGGTACGGCCAGCACCCCGCCGTGGTGATGTGGCACGTGGGGAACGAGCTGGGACAGATCAGTTACGACGACGAAACGGCCGCCGCGTTCCGCACCTGGCTGCTGCGCCGCTACGGCTCCCTGGAACACCTGAACTCGGCCTGGGGGACCACTTTCTGGAGCCAGGGCTACAGCACCTGGGAGGAAATCCTGCCGCCGCGCACGGCGCCGTACCTCCACAACCCCACGCAGGTCCTGGACTTCAAGCGCTTTACCTCGGAGTCGCTGCTCAGACTTTTCACCGCTGAACGGGACATCATCCGCCAGTACTCCCCGGCTGTACCGGTCACCACCAACCTGATGGGGTTCTTCCGCGGCGCGGACTACTTCAGCTTCGCGGGGGAAACGGACCTGGTGGGCAACAACTGGTACACCGATCCCGGGCAGCCGCAGACCTGGGAACTGGGCGCCCTCACCCACGACCTGTGCCGCGGACTGGCCGGCGGCACACCCTGGCTGCTGATGGAATCGGCAGCCTCCGCGGTGAACTGGCGGCCCCACAACAGCGCCAAGGAACCCGGGGCCCTCCGCGTGGATTCGTTCTCCGCCCTGGCCCGCGGCTCCGACGGCATCTGCTTCTTCCAGTTCCGCCAGTCCGCCTTCGGCGCCGAACGCTTCCACTCTGCCGTGGTGCCGCTGGCAGGGGAGGACACCCGCGTGTTCCGCGAAGTCGCGGAGCTCGGCTCCCAGTTGCAGGACCTGCGGCTCCTCGCCGGGACCCCGGCGCCGTCCCGGATCGCTGTCCTCTTCGACTGGAACAGCTGGTGGGCGGCGGAGGCCCCGGACTGCCCCACGGACAGGCTCGGCGTCCTGGACCAGCTGCAGGCCTACTACCGGCCGCTGCTGCGGCGCGGCCTGTCCGTGGAGGTGGTGCACCCCTCAACGCCGCTGGACCGGTTCGACCTGGTGCTCGTCCCCAGCCTCTTCCTCCTCACCGAGGACAACGCCGGGGCGCTGGCGTCCTGGGTGCACCGGGGCGGGACGGCCGTCGTCGGGCCCTTCACCGGGGTGGCGGACAGCAACGGCCACCTCCGGCAGGGGCGGTTCCCCTCTGTCCTGGCGTCCATGCTCGGCGTCAGCGGCGAGGAATGGCGGCCCCTGGCGGAAGGAATCGGCCTCGACTTCGCGGCGCCCCAGGACGGCGTCACTGCAGATGTGCCGGCCGGGCTCCAGGCCACTGTCTGGTCCGAGGACCTCCGCCTGGACGGCCCCGGCGCTGCGGCGGCGGCCACGTTTGCCTCCGGCTCCCTGGCTGGAAAACCGGCGGTAGTCCGGAACAGCCACGGCAGCGGCACCGCCTGGTACGCGGGGTGCGACCTGCCCGGTCCTGCGCTGGGGCACATCGTGGGGGAGGCCCTGGCAGCAGCCCGCATCTCCTTGCCGGTGGCAGGAACGCTGCCGGACGACGTCGAACTCGCCACCCGCGGCGGCCACCACTTCCTGCTGAACCACGGCGCGGAACCACGCACCGTGACGCTCACCGGGCAGTCTGTGGACGTGCTCACCGGGGACGCCTGCGGGCCCCGCCTGACCCTGGAACCGTACGGCGCCCTGGTCCTCAAAGACAGCCCAGACCCTCTTGAGAACGGAAACTGACATCCCATGAAATTTACCGACGGCTACTGGCTGTACCGCAAAGGCTTCTCGGCGCTGCACCCGCGCGACGTTTCCGACGTTGTGGAGGACGAGCGGAGCCTGACGGTCTACGCACCCACCAAGCGCATCACGTCCCGCGGCGATGCCCTGAACCTTCCCCAGCTGACGGTCACCTTCGACGCGCCCCTGCCGGACGTCATCGGCGTGACCATCGAGCACTTCCAGGGCGGGCTGGACAACGGCCCGCACTTTGACGTGAACCGCACGGGACCGGCGCCGCAGTTCAGCCGGGACGCGGACACGGCCAGCATCACCTCCGGCGGGCTCACGGCACGGATCAGCACGGCCGGGGACTGGGGCGTCGATTTCCTGGGGAACGGCAGGCTGCTGACCACCTCCACGCCGCGCAGCGTCGGCGTCATCACGGACGACGGCGGGCGGACCTTTGTGCACGAACAGCTCAGCCTGGGCGTGGGCACCAACGTGTACGGCCTGGGCGAGCGCTTCGGCGCGTTCGTCAAGAACGGCCAGTCGGTGGACATCTGGAACGAGGACGGCGGCACCTCCAGCGACCTCGCCTACAAGAACGTGCCGTTCTTCATCACCAACGACGGCTACGGGGTGTTCGTGAACCACCCGGAGAAGGTGTCCTTCGAGGTGGGGTCGGAGGTGGTGTCCCGAACCCAGTTCAGCGTGGAGGGCCAGAGGCTCCAGTACTTCATCATCCACGGGCCCTCGCCCAAGGACATCATCCGCCGGTACACCGAACTGACCGGGCGGCCATCGCGGATCCCGGCCTGGTCCTACGGCCTGTGGCTCTCCACCTCCTTCACCACGGACTACGACGAAAAGACCGTGAACTCGTTCATTGACGGCATGGAGGAGCGGAAGCTGCCCCTGTCCGTCTTCCACTTCGACTGCCATTGGATGAGGTCCTTCCACTGGAGCGACTTCGTCTGGGACCCCGCCACGTTCCCGGACCCGGAAGGCATGCTGGCCCGGCTCCACGACCGGGGGCTCAAGGTCTGCGTCTGGATCAACCCGTACATCGCCCAGCGCTCGCACCTGTTCCGGGAGGGGCTGGAGCGGGGCTTCCTGGTCAAGCGGCCGGACGGGTCGGTGTGGCAGTGGGACATGTGGCAGGCCGGCATGGGGCTGGTGGACTTCACCAACCCGGACGCCGTGCTCTGGTACCAAGACAAGCTCCGCGGCCTGCTGGGCCAGGGCGTGGACTCGTTCAAGACGGACTTCGGCGAGCGCATCCCCACCGATGTGGTGTGGCACGACGGGTCCGATCCGGACAGGATGCACAACTACTACGCGCAGCTGTACAACAGGACGGTTTTCGACCTGTTGTCCAAGGAGCTGGGCGAAGGCGAAGCCGTGGTGTTTGCGCGATCCGCCACGGCCGGCGGCCAGACCATGCCGGTGCACTGGGGCGGGGACTGCGAATCCACGTTCGCTGCCATGGCTGAATCGCTGCGCGGCGGGCTGTCCCTGGCGGCGTCGGGCTTCTCCTTCTGGAGCCACGACATCGGCGGCTTTGAGGGCACGCCCGAGCCGGAAATCTTCAAGCGGTGGATCGCGTTCGGGCTGCTGTCCTCCCACTCAAGGCTGCACGGGTCCAACTCCTACCGTGTGCCGTGGCTGGTGGATGAGGAATCCGTGGACGTGCTCCGGCACTTCACGGAGCAGAAGATGCGGCTGATGCCCTACCTGCAGATGGCGGCGGAGCAGGCGTACGCGGAGGGGATTCCCCTGATGCGTCCGCTCTTTATGGAGTTCCCCGAGGACCCGGGCTGCGCGCACCTGGACCGGCAGTACATGCTGGGGCCGGACATCCTGGTGGCACCGGTCATGGACCCGTCCGGCACCGTGTCCTTCTACCTGCCCGAGGGCACCTGGACGCACCTGGAAACAGGGGAGCAGCTGGCGGGCCCGCGCTGGCACCGCAAGGAGTATTCGGTGATGCAGGCTGCCACGTGGGTCAGGGAAGGGGCTGTGCTGCCCATCGGTACAGTGTCGGACCGGCCGGACTACGACTGGGCACGGGACATGCAGTTCCGGGCGTTCGCCGCGGCGGACGGGACACGGCACATTGCTGTGCCCTCGCCGGACGGTTCCACCACGGACTTTGAGGTGACCGTCAGCGGCGGCGACGTGTCCGCCGTCGTAGCCTGATGGAATCTGTCACCGAGGCGAGGATACCCGCAGCCATGAAAACCCTGGGCCGCACCGGCCTCCCTGTCACCGATGTATGCGTCGGCACGAGTTCGCTGGGAAACCACCCGCGGAACGGCACCGCGGCGGAGCGGACGGCAACGGCAGTGGCGGCCGTCCGCGCCGCCCTGGCCGGGCCCTTCAATTTCCTGGACACCTCCAACGAATACGGGCACGACGGCGGCAGCGAGTTCTGGATCGGGCAGGCCATCCGGGAGGCGGGCGGGCTGCCGGCGGGCTTTGTCCTGTCCACGAAGGTGGATCCCATCCTGGGGACGGCGGACTACTCCGGGGACCGTGTCCGGCGCAGCGTGGAGGAAAGCCTTGAGCGGCTGGGGCTGGACAGGCTGCCGCTGGTCCACCTCCATGATCCGGAGAAGATCAGCTTCGGGGAGGGTGTTGCGGCGGGCGGGCCGTTGGAGGCGCTCGTTGATCTGAGGGACCAGGGGGTGATTGGGCACCTCGGCGTGGCCGGCGGACCCATCGACCTGGAACTGAAGTACCTGGCCCTGGAGGTGTTCGACGTGGTGATCAGCCACAACCGGTACACGCTGGTGGACCAGACGGCGGAGCCGCTCATCGAGGACGCACGACGGCGGGGCGTCGCCTTCATCAATGCCGCGCCTTTTGGCGGCGGCCTGCTGGTGAAGGGGCCCGATGCCACCGCCAACTACTGTTACCGGCCGGCCAGCCCGGAACTGCTGGGCCGTGTCCGGGAGATGCAGGAGCTCTGCCGCGAGTATTCGGTGCCGCTCGCCGCCGCGGCCCTGCAGTTCTCCACCCGCGATCCCCGCATCACCTCAACCATCGTGGGGATGGCGGAGCCAGAGCGGGTGGCCGAAGCGGCACGCCTGGCGCAGTGGAGCATCCCGGAGGACTTCTGGGAACGCATGCTGCCGTTGGCTTCGGCCGGGAATGCGGATTTAAGGTAGAGAGTCAGTACACGGAATCGGGCTGGGGGCTACGGGACATATTTACGGGAGTCACCGGCCGGGGGACGAACTCCACGATGCCGCGACGATTGCAGTGGTGCCGCCGCGGTCCTCACCTGGTCCCCGAGACGTGACTGTCTCCCAAGGGTTTCGAGGCGATTTGATGTGTAGCGTTTGGGGCACCTTCACCGGGCAATTTTGCGGGCGGGTCTTACGGGAATCGTCGGGCACCGGGATGCCACGCTCCTCAATGGAAATCATCTGTCTGTCGCACTGACCCGGCTGGGGACCGGCTAACGGGCGACTTCGATCTGGGTCGGGGCAGGATTCATCCTGCCTAGGCGGCGATCTGATCCACGAAGGTTCCCCACACCAAAAGTGCTCCTGATAAGGCCATCAGTCCGCCAACGATCCAACCAGAAGATCGGGGAAGCGAATTGGTATTGCCGCGTGCCTGGCTCATGAAATTTCGCATCAGGATGACGAGAGCCGCCACAAAGCACAGGAGCGCCGCGCCTAAAATCCAAGCATATTGAGGGGTCGTGTTCCGCAAACCCATAACGTATCCGATTACAAGGAACACGATGCCAAAACCCAGTACCGCAGCTAGGACTCGGGCGATGCCACGAGGATTTCTCCCGTTGTACTTTGTCTCAGCGTTCATTCTGAGATCGTATTTGCCTTACCACCACCTGAACAGGCCGCACTCGGAAAGGCCTTAGCTTTTCTTACCCTCTACATTGCTGGTTGGCACCAAGGCGCCCGGTGCGGGATCCCCAAATGGACGACTCTGGGTCTTGCCCGTCTCCGCGCGGCGCTAAGCATGGTCTGATGGACGGATGAAGAACTGGGCTTGGGGCTTTATTGGGGTAGCTACGTTATGCATGGCTTTAGGGCTGATCGCAGTGGGTTTCCTTCAGCCTGGAATCACATGCGCTGAAGACGATACTTCCGCCGGCTGCCCGTCGACGCCTGTTCATGCAGTAATGCTGGTGTCAGGAACTGTTCTTCTTCCAACGGGTATCTTGTTCTTGATTCGGTCAGGGAAAAAGAACGCCTGGCACCGGATTTGGTAGCTCCATTCAAGTAGCGGATTGTTCAGGGTCGTCACGAGTAGCACGTTGATGGATCCGCTAACGGGCGGCTGGAGGTGTCATCTATCCCCGCTATGTAAATCGCAGCGATAATGAAGGCTTTTTCACCGCGATAAATGTCACCCCTTTGGCGCCTGATAGCCGGCCCTTCACCAAACGACGTTCTAAGCCCTGCGTCGAGCGGTGCAAGGATGGCTCTGTGAGTAACGTCTTCCTTAGCGGCCAACTCGTCTGTGGCAATCAGAACGAGGCGGTGCTCGTTGCAGAGTTCCTCCCAGTGCACATCGAGCTGACGCGCGCTGAGCAAGGGTGCCTGTTCTTCGAGGTGGTCGTCACCGAAAACCCGCTGATCTGGCAGGTTGACGAGAAATTTCAGGATGCTGAGTCGTTCCGAGCGCACCAGCTGCGAGTCGCCGAAAGCGAATGGGGCAGGGTAACTGCGAACATTGATCGCCACTACGAAATCAAAGGCATCTAAGTCGGCGACGCGACGCGACTCATCTCATCGCCACTCACCGATCTCCAGCTCCTCGGAGTAGCACAATGGAGGACCCGCTTACGGACGCCTAAGCGAGCATCCGGACGGCTAGCATGAGAACTTGCGCTTGTATTTACAAAGAGACCATGGGGGCCAGCATGATCAGGAAATCGGTAGCAATCTCGATGCTAGCGCTGGCGGTGAGCATTACCCTCCTGGTAAGCGGCGGAATCGCGCTCTGGCACGCCGGGATAGTTGCGGACGAAAATAATCTGACGACAGGCTTCGCGCCTTACCTATGGGTTCCATTCGGGACGGGACTCATCGGCTTCATGGTTAGCCTCCCTTGGTTTCTAGGCACGGTTACCACCACACCACGGCTTAGGAGTGAGCGTTAGAGGATCGGCTTACGGTCGGTTCACCTCGTCGTCACGAGGCAGAATGTAGGTCATGGGGAATGATGACGGGACGCCAAGACTAGTTCAGCTCGGGAATTGGGACGTTAAGCTCTCGCTGCTGGAAGGGCCGGGTGCTGCTTGGGACGACATCGTCTCCGCTTGGTTGCCGGCGGAGAACAGGCTTCCACCGAGAGCTCCGCATGACTTCCCGTCGAATGGCTGGAGAATCGTTCACACCTTCCACCCGGAGTGGGCCCACGAGGCCATGATCCTGGGCGCCCCATCACAGGGTAAACCCAATAGGTGGGTGCTCGTTCAGCTGTCCCGAGACGACAACGGTTGGCAGTTCGCTATGCCGTTCTCCAGCTGTGGGCCTATTCCCATCCGAGAGGAACGCCGGGCTGGGCTGCGTCTGGACTGGGCAAAGACAACCTATTCAATGGCGTTGGGATCTATGCCTGAGGTCAACGTCGTCCTCGTCAACGAATCATTGCAGGAGTGGACACCCACCGGGGAAGACACGTCCCACGTCCAAGGCCTAGTGCTGACACAACACGGCGAGCAAATCGGAAACGGCTGGTACGCCACAGGAAGCACCCCACGGTTACCAACGCTCAAACCAGGGCAGGAAACACTGCTTCCAGCGTTTCGCAATAATCCCGAGCTCAAGAACCTTCCTGCCGGCGATTACCAAATGGTGGCCTTTCTGGCCGCCCTGAACCTTCGGACAGTCATCCCTGCAAAGCTCACCATCGAATAATCGACCGGCCACAACCCCGCCGGCGAGACTGCCCCCTAAGGGATCCTCTTGCGGACGCTTCAAGCGGTCCGTAGAGCCACCACCATACGGGCGCTGCTGTGACGCGAATCAACAAAAAACGCCGCCACTAGCATTCGCCAACTACCACCCCTAGTGAACGAGAACGTAGAAGACGATTGCCAGCGCCGGGAAGAGCGCCTGGCCGATGGCGCTGACGAGGAGGCGCTTCTCTGTGACCCACAGCCAAAAACCAAGGAAGACGTGGCACGCGCAGCAGAAGATCACTATGGCCGACCCGCTGGCGGGAGTGCCTGAGAAGTTCACCAGCCACAGGCCCACTGCGATGCCCAAGCCGAAGGTGATGTTGTAGGCGCCAACATTCATCGCCCACATCCGGACTGCGTGCACGTTTTCCTGCCTGATCAGAAAGATCCGGTGGAACCGTTGGTCGCCATGGAAGAAGACCTCCAGGATGCCAACGCTTATCAGCGCCAGGCCGGTGGCTCCGGCGAGTATCTGGCTCAGCACATTCATGCCGCGCTCCTAGCCCAACCTTGCAGTCTCCGCTTCTTGCGTGCAGGTTACGCTTCAGGCGCGAAGACCTTCAAGGGGCGGATTGCAAACACAGTCCACTACCCACTACCTATGCCCGCCCGCCTCCAGCCCGGCCCCAACAGGCCGCCATAAACGAATCCGTCTACGATGATCTGCGGCTCTTCAACCACAGCGCCGAGGTCCGCCAAGCCAACGGCTCGCTGACCAGTGGCCGCCACAGGATCCCCTTGCGATCACAGTGCGTCTGCCGCCAAGCTGGCGTTCACCCGCTACAGCAGACACCTTTCAGAGGTAAATTGTGAAAATGAGTGAGAGGTTCGCCGACAGGGTTACGGTCCCCGATGTCGTGGGTTTACCATTTCACGTCGGGCGAGATGTGGCGGCCGATGCCGGCGTTGCCTTGGCGAACCCTGATCCAGACGGGCCGCCTATCGGCGAGCTTGCTTGGCCGGGACTTTTCTACATCACGTCCCAGCGTCCACCCGGCGGGACCAACGTTTATCGATGGGACTCCGTCGCTGTCGAAATCGTCGCGCACGGAGACGCGGAATCCAATGCTTGGCTGCAACACCCTGGAACACCGCCCGCGGATTCCGCTCATGCGATTCCAGAGCGCGAGCAGTATGTTGATCTCACGGAAACGCAACCTCCACCTGAGTGACGCCTCGCCGCAAGTCCTATACATGCCAAGCAAGTCGTCTGCGGTCCCAAGCAGGCGAGGGGACAGCCCCGGTGGGGAGTCCCCTTGCTGGCTCCGCCATGCGACAAATAGCGCCGTGAAAAAGCCGTCATTTAGCGCCGAGAGTCACAAATAGGTGCCGAAAAAGGCCGTTTGGGGCCGGTATTTTTGATCAGAACCCATTGCCGGTATCAAAGCTGGTCGAACAGGGGGAAAGAGGGTATTTGACCTGTTTTCAGTCAAGCGGGACCCCGGGACGCGGCTATGTGAGCCGGAACGTGATTGGTTATACCCGGGTCAGTACCCGGGGGCAGTCCCTGGATGCCCAGGTCGATGCGCTGGTCGCTGGCGGTGCTATCAAGGTCACCACCGCAACCGAACGCGAAGCCGGCGAACTGAACGGCGACATGTATGTGCTGGAGCCTTCCAAAGCACAGGGGGGACCCGACTGGGGCAACGTGCGGGGGTGGCCACGGCCGTCGGTGGCGTTCACCAGCACTATTCCCGCTGTCGTCTTCAGAAGCTGACCGCACAGCAATGGGGTCAGCAGCTACTGAAATTGAAAGATCAGGGACTCTGTCTCGCGGAAACCTGGGCGTTTCCGCGAGACGGCTGCTTGAGCGCCCGGCCCCGATCAGGACACCGATATGTGATTAGTAGCGGGTGATTACGCTGATCCTGTTTGCAAAGTCCCCGAGGTATCCCAGCTTGGCGCCGGCCCCCATAGCCCACCCCTGCTGGCCGCCGATCTGCCGATGCACTCCCCACATCGAACCCGTACGGTTCCAAATGCTTTCGATGTTGTCGTCCATCCCTGTCGGGCCGATATTGTCGGAGAGGTCCGGATCGCCGACCTTGTACTGGGCGATCACTCCAGTGCCGTTCGGCCCGGTGAACGCACAGAAGTACCCAGCTTCACACCGGTCCCATCCTGTGGCGGCCTGCGCTGGCGTCGCTATTCCCGCGAGGCCCACGAACGCTGCCGCGACCGTCACCAAACCAGCTTTAAAGACTCGCATATTTCCCCCTGTTTTCTCCCGATGCGCAACGTGACGCTCACGCCGCTGACCACCTCGTGTTCAGGTTAGCCGACCCCAGCCTCCCCGTTACGACGCCCGAGCATCTCGGCTTGTCATCCCCCTCGGGTCTTGCCCCGAAGCCCGCCAATCGGCTACCCCCGGGATCCGATCTGGAAAAACCCATGACCTCACGCATCCGACTGATCACTACCGGTGACTGTGAAGCCCTGGCCGAACTACAAATACGCAACCGCGATTTTTGTCGTCTTGGGATCCCGTTCGGAGGGATGACTACTTCACTTGGAGGGGTAGCGCGCGAACATCGAGGCAGTTCTGGCACGTCTCACGCTTGGCGAGGCCATGTCCAGGGGCCACGACGCGGTGTGAGCGGGCTCCAGCCTCCACGGTCAGCAGACCACCGATGCTGGCGCGCTGAAAAAGTTCCTGCACGCCCGTAACCTTTCCGCCGTCCCCTGCGATGTAGGAGGTGATGGGCCCGCCCGACGGGCCCGAATCGAAAGTGTTGTCTAGGTTTTGGAGTTTTAAATGTCGTTGTTCACCGTCCTCGCCACCAGCAAAGTCGCTGCCGGAGTCCTGGCAGCCGGCACCATTGCCGTCGGCGGAACCGGCGCCGCAGCCGTTTCCGGCGTCCTCCCCGCCCAGGCGCAGCAGACCGCCCACGACCTCTTCGGCGCTCCCGCCCCGGAGCTCGCATCGGAAGCAGCCAGTGACGCGCAGGCCAGCGCGGAAGCCACCGCCGAGGCCGCTGCCGAGGCCGGCAACGAGACCGCAGCAGACGCCGACGCCGACGTTGCTGCCGACGCAGAGGCGTCAGCCGCAGCCGACGCCAAGGCCACCAACGAGAACGCCTCCGCCAACGCTTCCGCTTCTGCTGCCGCGGACACCGCCGTTGACGCAGCCGGCGCCGCAGCATTCGGCCTGTGCACCGCCTTCACCAACGGCGGCCTGAACGCTTCCTCCGAGGGCTTCTCCTCCCTGGTGATCGCTGCTGAAGGCGAAGCGAACGTGGAAAGCTACTGCGCCGACGTCGTGACCGAAGCTGACGCCGCCGCCGAGGCCGGCGCCGCAGCAAACGGCTCCGCAGCTGTTGACGTTGAGCGCCCCGAGCTCCCGGCCGTTCCGGCAGTGCCTGCCGTTCCCGGCGTTGACGGCAAGCCCGCCGTCCCCGCCGTCCCTGCTGTTCCCGCCCAGGGCGGCAACGTAGTGGACACCCCCTCCGTTTCAGTCCGCTAAGGGCTGATCGCTAGTCTGTACTGCGGGAACCGGCCCCAGGCCTGTTCCCGCAGTACAGACAGACCCGGCGGGCCCCGAACGCAACCACCCGTTCGGGGGCCCGCCGGGAGCACCTGCCGACAGGCAGCAGGAAACACAGGGGACAGGCTGTCCCTTCCGGAAACCGGACAGCCGCACCCCGCGTCCTGGGATGGAGGAGCCGCTGGTGCTCAGCACTTTGGCCCAAGAAGAGATCGACATATTCGAGAGTGCGGCCGGAACAGACCCGGCTGTGCTCTTCGGCGCTGCCTACAGGTCCTTCGCCGGCCCCGTGCAGGGATACCTCAAAGCCCGTGGCGTGGACGATCCGGAAGCAGTTACCCAGGACGTGTTCCTGGCGTTCTACCCTAAAATCAGCGAACTTACCGGGGGACTCCAGGGCGCCAAGTCCCTGCTCTTTTCCATTGCCCACGCACGGATGGTGGATTACTACCGCCGGCTGGAGCGCAGGCCCCAGCTCAGCCCGTACGATCCACACCAGGATGCCAGGACCACTCCGTCCGCGGAGGACCACGCCGTTGAACTCACCGGCGGGGCCGTGGCCCTGCTGGATGGACTCAGCGAGGAACACCAGGAAGTGCTGGCCCTCCGGGTGGTGGCCGATCTGTCCATCGACCAAGTTGCGCAGATCATGGGCAAGAGCCCCGGTGCCATCAAACAGCTCCAGCGCAGGGCCCTTCACAACCTCAAGGTACAAACGCTCCAGAGAAACCAGGCGAATCATGAGTGACACCGCAGGAACCCGCAGCGACGCCTTTGTCGACGAGCTGCTGCTTGAGGCAGGCATGGACGACGACGGCCGCCTCCGCCCTGCCCTGCTGGAGCTTCGTGCGCTCGCGGACGCCGCGCCCGAGCCTTCCCCCGCGATTGCGGCGCTGATGGCCCCTGCCGGAGCGGCTGCACCTGCCGCGGCCGCAGCCGCTGCCGCCGCACCGGGTGCCGCCGCAGCCGGCGCCGCAGCCGGTCCCGCTGCCCCCCAAGAGTCACCGCGGGTTGACGAACTGGCCGCCCGCCGCAGGGCCAAGCGCCGGATTGCCCTCACCACCCTCTCCGTGGCGGTCTCGCTGGGTGCCGGCGGGGCTGTTGCCGCAGCCTCGGACCAGGGGATCCGTGACTCGCTCACGCAGCTGAACCACACCATCACGTCCTTCGTGACGGGGAGCGGCGCATCCCCGGCCGGTCACCAGGGCGAACAGCCGGCCGCGCCGCTGCCCACGGCACCCGCCGGAACCGCTCCAGCCGGAACCGCACCGGCCGGCACTGCGCCTGGCGGCTCCGCCTCGGTTCCCGGGGACCCGGCCGAAGCCACGCACCCGGCCGCCGCCCCGCCGTCGGACGGTGCAGTTGCGCCGGAGGCCCCCGTCGGGCAGGGGACAACCCCGGGCAAGCCCGGCGATGTCCCCGTGCCCGGCGCTGTGCCCGAAAACGTGCCCGGGCACATTGCCGACGGGCTGGGCAAGGCACCGGAAGTGCCGGTCCCGTCACAGGTTCCGCTGCCCGGGAACCTTCCGTCCGTCCCGCTCCCGTGACGCCTGAGCACTGGACAGCAGGGCCGGGTACCGGAAGGCCGGCTCAGTAGCCGGATGCACCCATCCTGATCATTTCGCCGGACGGATCCGCCAGGTACCAGACGCCGTTCACGCCATGGCCCAGGATGTCGCCGGGCTTCGTGTCCTTGGCGAAGTAGTACAGCGGCAGTCCGTTCAGCGTCACCTGCTTCGCGCCGTCCGGCGTCGTGATGGTGCCTACGGTCCCGGTGACACCTTCCACCTGGGGCGTCTCAGCGGCGGTGGTGACCGGGGGCCACGCTGCCAGGCAGGCGTCCGTGCAGGCACTGGTCCCGGAGTCCTTCACGTCCTTCGTGAAGAAATACACGCTCATCCCGTTGGCGGCCACCACAATGTCCCCGGCGCTTGAGGAAGCCGTCTTAAGGTCGACGGCGGCACTTGCCGGCGGGGCGGACGTTGCGGACGGCGGGGTGACGGACGCGGCGGGGGCGGTTGCAGAGGCCGGCGGTGAACCTTCCGTGACGGCCGGGCTGGTGGTTGCCGGTGCCGTTCCCGGGCTGCCGCCGCAGGCAGCCAGTGCCGCGGAAAGGGCCAGGACGGCGAGTCCTGCGCCCACGTTGAGTTTCATGGCGTTGCTCCTTGCTGGTGGGCCCGGCGTCGGACCGCCGGACGCTAACCCTTACGACGCACCGGGGTGAACAATGGTTCACACAGGCCGCCGCCGGCGGTTGAACCTTCCGGCCGCGGGCGGCGTCTTTACGGTGGTAAGCAGGAATGTGGTGCAGACGCCCGGCAGGAGGGACGGCATGCCGCTGGATGAGGACGTGGTGGCGTCCATCTACCGCGACCACGGCGCAGCCCTGCGCCGCTTCGTGCTCAGCGCCTCCCACGACCCCCAGCTTGCCGAGGACGTGGTGCAGGAAACGGTGCTCCGCGTATGGCAGCACACCCCCGAGATCACGGGCAGCCTCCGCAGCTACCTGTACCGGACGGCCAGGAACATCATGATCGACAACTACCGCAGGGCCCGGCGCCGACCCGCCGAAACCCTGGAAAGCGGCCTGACAGAACCCGCCGCTGTTCCGGAGAGAGTGGACGAGCTGCTCAACCGCGTGCTGGTCGAGGAGGCGCTGCTGCGGCTGAGCAAGGAACACCGGGACGTCCTGGTGGCGCTGCACTACCGCAGGTTCACCGTGAACGAGGCCGCCGTCCAGCTCAACATCCCCAGCGGCACCGTCAAATCCCGCGCCTACTACGCCGTGCGGGCGCTGCGGACCATCCTGGACGAGATGGGGGTGGAACGGTGAACAGCGCCGAAACCCACCACCTGCTCGGCGCCTACCTGCTGGGCGGACTCGACGCGGAGGATCTGCAGGCCTTTGAAGCCCACCTGCAGGAGTGCGGACAATGCCGGAAGGAACTTGCCGGCCTGGAGAAGGTTCCCATGATGCTGGACGCCCTTCCGGTGCCGGACGCTGTTGCGCTGACGGTGGCACCGGGAACGGCGGACACGCTGCCCCCTTCCGATCCCGCGCCGCTGCTGCGTAAGCTGGCCCGCCGCCGTCGGACATTACGACGGCGGTGGACGGCGCTGGCGGGCGCGGCCGCCGCCGCGTGCCTGGCACTGGGCCTGGCCGCGGGTCCGCTCCTGGCCCGGCCGCCGCAGCCGGACGCCACCTACTCGGTGCAGTCCGCCGGCGGCCTCCAGTTCAGCATCGACCTCGCCCGGAAGACCTGGGGAACCGAGCTGGCCGTGAACGGAAGCAGCCTGCCGCAGGACGGGACGCTGTCCCTGTGGGTCCGGGACCGGGCGGGTGGCGAGGACCGTGCCTGCGCCTGGACGGCCACCCCCAGCGGCAGGGTCAGGATCACGGGGGCCACGCCCGTCCAGCTGGGGAGCATCTCCAGCGTGGAACTGCGGGACGGCACGCAGCGCGCCGTGGCCGTGGTGACCGTCCCCTGATTCTCCTGGCGCTACCGGTTTAGCGGTTCATTTTGGCCAGCTTGGCCCGCACCATCATGAACACGCCGTAACAGATCAGCCCGGCACCCACCGCGGCCAGGAGGTAGATCCCGAAGGGCTGGTCGCGCAGTGCCCGCAGCCCGCCGTCGAGCCCGGTTGAGTCCTCCGGGTGCGCCTGCAGGGTGGCGATGGCGATCAGCAGGCCCGTCAGCAGCAGCACCGTTCCCTTGGCTACGTACCCGGTGACGCCGAGGACGGTCACAGCGGTCCGCGCCGAGGGGGATGCGGGCATGACCAGGTGTTTCTCGAAGGATTTCTTCACCCCGCGGATGCCGTACACCACCCCGGTCACCGCGATGCCGACACCGAGCAGGACCAGCAGGGCCACGCCGCCGGGAGCCTTCATGACCGCGATGGTCAGGTCGCTGGCGGTCTTCTGGTTGTCCCCGCCGGAGCCCGTTCCCGTGGCAAAGGACATCAGGGTCAGGGCGAGCCCGGCGAACACCAGCGCCTGGGCGCCTGCCTTGGCCTTCTTTCCGGCCTTTTCCTTGGTGGGCAGGTGGTTGTAGTCGAAAATGGCATCGCTGACCTGCCACAGCGCCAGTGCAGCGCACGCCGCGAAACTTGCCCAGAGGAGGAACGGCCCGGCCGGCTGGGTGGCAAGCTCCGCCACCGCGCCGCTGAAGTCCGCGTTCCCGGTACCGCCAAACGCCAGCCGGATGGCGATTGCCCCCACCAGCAGGTGCAGGATCCCGCTGGCCGCAAACCCGGCCCTGGCCAGCAGTTCCAGCGTCCGCGAATTGGTGACGTTCTCCGCCGCGTCGGCGGCCTGCTTCAGTTCTCTTTTGATGGCGGTTCCTTTGTGCACGTGCTCTTCCGTTGTGCGCCCCTGCACACTAGGGCAATCGTGCCACGCCCGGGCGGTACTGGAACAGTAGCCTCCCCTGTGGCCTGGCCGCGGCGGTTGCGCCCCGGCCAGGCCGCGCCCGGTTGCCTGTGACACGGGGCGATGGGGAGGGATGCCCATCGCCCCGCCGTGGCAGCCGTGCAACGATATGGACCAGCGATTGAACACGCACCGCGAACTTCTTCCGGGGGAACACCATGACTTTTTACGGCGCTGACGTCAGCCAGCTGCGGGCCTTGGCCAAGGCCGCCGACAGGGCGGCGTCATCGCTGAGCACCCAGGCAAGCTCACTGCACAGCCAGATCCAGTCGGCGCCGTGGAAGGGCAGCGACGGTGACCGGTTCCGGCAGGAGTGGAGCGGAAGCCACCGCCCAGGCCTGGAAAAGGTGGTGTCCAGCCTGCGGGAGAACTCCAGGATCCTGCTGCAGCATGCCGAGGAACAGGAGAAATCATCGTCATCGTCCCCGGCCGGGACCGGCGGGAACAGTGCCTGGGACCGGATCACGTCACTGGCTGACCAGGCCCGGGACTGGCTGCGGGAACAGGCAGCCGCCGCAGCAGCAGCCGCTGAACACCGCCGGGAGCTGCAGTCGGATCTGGAGCGCATGCTGGAGGCAAGCCCGGAAGAGCAGGCCGCCTGGTGGGACAGCCTGTCCGCAGCCGACCGGCAGTACCTGATCGAAGGCGGCAATGACGCCGGCCCGTTTGCCCGGGACCTCATGCGCATGGACGGCGGGATCCCCGCCTCCGTGCAGGAGGAGGCCAGGCAGCACCTCCAGGAGCTGGCCAAGGCGGACATCCCCGTCTACTCCGAGACCGGCACGGCTTCCATTGAAGCCCGCGTCGCCTGGGTCCACGGCGGCGCCGAAGTGGGCACCGAGGTGGTGGAGAACGCTGACGGCTCCGCCACCATGAAGGTGTACGGGAACATGGGCCTGGGGGTGAATGACACCACCGGCGCTGCGGGAGTCACGCTCAGCGGCGAGGTTTCGCGCGAGTACACGTTCGGAAGCGTGGAGGAGGCCATGGAGGCCCGGGAACAGATGTACCGGGACCTGCCGCCGGACAGCGTGGGCGAGATCAAGGATGTGGCCGGCAACCCGCCGGGCTACATCCTGGACACCATCAACGAGGCCGCGGGCGACAACGGCTCCACAGGCCAGACGGACAAGGCCAAGGGCACCCTGTCCCTTGAAGCAGAGGGGGAGGCAGGCGCCGGCTCCGGCTCCGCGAAGCTGGACCTGGCCTACGAACGGAACCTCACGGACGGGACCGCGACGGCGGGCGGCGAGGTCTCTGCGCAGGGCAAGCTCAACCTGGACGGCCGGGTGTTCGAAGCCTCCGGCAAGGGCGGCCTGCAGGTCAGCCTGGACAAGGACAGCAACATCGATTCGGTGACGGTGTCAATGGACGGAACTGTAGCGCAGGGCGTCACGGCAGGCACGGACGTCAAGGCGGCCAAGGTAGAGTCCTCCGTCAGCGTGGGCAGCCAGGGCACCGTGAAGATCAACGTCGACTACACACCGGAGAACAGGGACGTCATCGACAGCTACCTGCGGAACGTCGCCCTGGGCAATGACTACGGCGCGGCCCGGGACGCGGCGAAGCTCTACGAGGCCGGGTCTGCCACCGTCCAGGTCAACAGTGTTGTCACCGCCTCCCACGAGGCGGGCCTTGACGTGAAGGTGGGCGAGGTGGAGGTCAAGACCGAACACCAGGCCACCACCAACGTGTCCACGTACTATAAGGTGCCCAACGACACCAAGCTCGAGAGGCTGTGATCCATGTCAGTGCACATCGAATCCCCGCTGGGGTTCACCGCAGAATTCCCCGAGCACACCCAGGTCCTGGAGGATTCCACCGCCGGGCCCAACACCGAGCAGTACGGACTCCTGGGCGACGTCCTGGTGACCGTCATCAAGGACGATGCATCCGTGCAGGGTGCCCCGCAGGCGAACGGGTGGGCGCACCTGATGTCCGAGTTCTACCGGGAAGAGCGGGGTGGTTCCCTCCTTGCCGAGGGCGAACTGAACCTTCCGGGGAAAGCTGCGTACGCCGTGGTGGTGGGTTACAACGACGCCGGGGGTTCGGCGAAGGTTGCAGCGACAGTGGGCGTCTGGGAGAACGGGCGGTTCATCGGAGTGGTGGTCATCTGGCCCTCTACGGACCCGTCCATTGAACCGAGGCTCGGGATGCTGAAGGAGATTGTGGCCGCCATCAGCGTGGCCTGACCCGGTCGCTGGCCGCTCCCTGTCCCCAGCGCTGGTCAGCGCCGGCGGTAGCAGAGGTCGAAGATCAGCCGCCCGGCCTCGTGGGCTTTTGCCTCGAAGCTGGTCCGGATCCTTCCTTCGAAGCGGGGTGCCCAGCCGCCCGTTTCGTCGATGCCTTCGTTGGGTCCGGTGTGCGCAGTGCTGACGGGAGCCCGGCCTTCCCTGACCGGGGCCCCGCCCACCACGGACTCGACGCCGGACTGCCATACCTGCGTCAGGGGGCTTTCCGGCCCGCGGCGCTCGCCGGTGTGGAGGTTTTCGAAGTCTTTGGAGTCCGCCAGGACGTCGCGGACGTGGACGGCGTAGTTCGACCAGTCGGTGGCAATGCGCCACAGCCCGCCCGGTTTCAGCGCCCTCGCCGCAAGGTCCGCGAACTCGGGCTGGATGAGGCGGCGCTTGTGGTGCCGGGACTTGTGCCAGGGGTCGGGGAAAAAGACCCAGAGCTCACTGACGGATCCGGGCGGGAGCATGGTGGCCAGAACCTCCGGGGCATTGGCCTCAACCACCCGGACGTTGCTGAGTCCGCGGCTGTTGATCTTGATGATGGTGTTGGCCAGGCCCGGGGTGTAGACCTCCACCGCCAGGAAATCCGTGTCCGGGTTCTGTTCGGCGGCATGGCACACGGCATCGCCCAGGCCGGAGCCGATTTCCACAATCAGGGGAGCCGTTCGGCCAAACTCCGCTTCGGCGTCGAAGGTGTAATCCGGGTGGACGGAGGTGTTGGCAACGTGCCGCGGGACGTCCACAGCCCACCGTTCCGCATGCTCCTCCCAGGCCGCCTGCCGCCGGCCCTGCAGGCGCGTGCCGCGGCGGACAAAGCTCACCGGCCGTCCGCCATACGTGCCGAAGGAAGCCTGTGTTCCGGGCGTGACGGGCCTCGGGACATGCGGCTGCTGGGGGTTTTCTGGGGATTCGCTCATCCCTTCCAGAATAGCGGCGCAGGAGAGGAGCTTCACTTACAGGTTCCCCAGCAGGTCAAGCGCAGGACCCAAAGCAAGGGCCACGACTAAACCGGCAATGCATGAGGCGGCAGCCGCCGACGGCCGGTCAGGCGATGACTCAGGTGAGCGATTGATGGCATGTATCGCCAAAGCCAGGGACGGTACAGCAAAAAGGAGCGGCAGGCTGAAGAACACCAAGGGGGTCACCCAGGGCATCTCCGACGGCCCCTCTGAGGGATAGGTGGCAAGCATCGCGAACATGGCCAGTGGGGCGGTGATAACCATGCTGGCCAAGGCAAGAATGGCCAAGATCAGGCTGGCTGTTGCCCCGCGAACGTTGCGGTCTTCGAAAGCTTCATGGGCTTCCGCTTTACGAAGCGACTCGTGCTGCGCCGTCCGTTTCTCCGGGGGCTCATTTGGTGGCGGAACACCCATTTGCTCTCCTGGTGCTCTTATGGGCTGATGACTGATGACGTGGGCCGGCTCGTTTGACTGCGCCTGACTGCAACTCCACGGTACGGAGGCAGCGGAGGCCCCAGAAGATGTCGCATCCCGTATGTGGATAACCGGGGAAACAAGTCCTGCAAGAATGGGCGGGTGAGGGAAGCGACGAACGCCGGGGCAAGGAAGCAGCGGACTGATGAACCTGCGGCGGGGGAGCAGCCGGCAGGCACCCTGGTGGATGCCGAGGTTGATGAGTCGCCTGCGGCCGGGCCCACGCGCGTTGGGAGCCGCCGGCAGCTCGCCTACCTGGGGCTCTGCCTGGTCCTGATCGGCCTGAACCTGCGCACAGTCTTCTCCAGCTTCTCGGCGGTCCTGCCCGAAGTGACGGCCCAGGCCGCACTCCCCGGCTGGGCCGTGGTGGTGCTGACCACGGTGCCCGTCACCCTGCTGGGAGTGTTCGCGCCGCTTGCCCCGGTCCTCGCCAGGCGGTTCGGCGCTGAGCGGGTGCTCCTCGGCGCCATGGCCGTCCTCACGGCCGGGCTGCTGCTCCGCCCCGTTGAGCTGCCGGGAGCCAGCCACCTGCCCGGGCTGCTCGCCGGGACAGCCGCATGCGGAGCCGCCATCGCCCTGTGCAACGTCCTGCTGCCCGGGCTGGTCAAGCGGGACTTCCCGCACCGGCTGGGCTTGATGGGAGGGCTCTACACCACGGCCATCTGCGCCTCGGCGGCACTCGGGGCGGGCTTCACCTACCCGGTGTACACGGCCTCGGGGGAGTGGACCCTGGCGCTGTGGTTCTGGGCCGCGCCTGCCGCCGTCGTACTTTTGCTCTTCCTGCCGGTGGCACTCCGCCAGCCCCGCATCCGGCACCAGGCTGTCAGGGACGGCGTCAACGTGTGGCGCTCCGCGGTGGCCTGGCAAGTGACCATCTTCATGGTGCTGCAGGCCATGATGTCCTTCAGCGTCTTTGCCTGGCTGGCCCCGATCCTGCGGGAACGGGGCGTGGACGGAGCCACGGCCGGGCTGATCGTCTCCGTGTGCATCGTGCTGCAGATGCTCGGCTCACTGTTTGCCCCGGCGCTCGCAGCCAGGTTCCGGGACCAGCGTGCCATCAACACCGTGGTGGCCCTGATGACCGGCGGCGGCTTCGCCCTGAGCATCTTCGGTCCCCTTGACCTGGTCTGGGTGTGGGCGGGGCTGCTGGGCCTTGGCCAGGGAAGCCTCACCGCCGTCGCACTCACCATGATCATGCTCCGCACCCGCGACGGGCACACTGCGGCGCACCTGTCCGGCATGATGCAGGGCGTGGGCTACGGGCTGGGCTCCACCGGGACGCTGATGGTGGGCCAGCTGCATCAGGCCACCGGGTCCTTCACCGCTGCCGGAGTCCTGTTCCTGGTGGTCGGCCTGCTGGCCGCGGTCTTCGGGTACCGCGCCGGCCGCAACAGGTACGTCAGCTGAGGGACAAGGTGCAGGATTCCGTGGTTCCAGCCACCCGTCCGGCGTCGGGAATCCTTGCCGGCCCGTACCTCTGGGTGACCGTGGGCACGTGCGCCCTGGTGTTCCTGGCAGCGTTTGAATCCCTTGCCGTCACCACCATCATGCCCCTCGTCAGCCGCGAACTCGACGGCGCGGCCCTCTACGCCCTCGCCTTCGCCGGTCCGCTGGCCACCGGGGTGATCGGCATGGTTGCCGCCGGAAACTGGTCCGACCGGCGCGGACCCACGGCCCCGCTCTACACCTCCGTCGCGTTGTTTGTGCTGGGACTGCTGATCGCGGGAACCGCTGCATCGATGCCGGCGCTCGTGGCAGGCCGCCTGGTGCAGGGCCTCGGCGGGGGAGCCCTGACCGTCTCGCTGTATGTGCTGGTGGCCCGCATCTACCCCGGCGCGCTGCACCCAAAGATCTTCGCGGCGTTCTCGGCCGCGTGGGTGATCCCGTCCCTCGTGGGCCCGTTCGCGGCCGGCGTCGTGGCGCAGGTCTTCAGCTGGCACTGGGTGTTCCTGGGCGTTGTGGGCCTGGTGATCCCGGCGCTGCTGATGATCGCCCCTGTCCTCAAAAGGCTGGACAGCAAACCCGCCGGGCAGCCCGCCACACCCTGGGCAGTGGGCCGGCTGGCGTGGGCAGCGCTGGCCGCCGCCGCGGTGCTCGGGCTCAACCTGTCCGCCCAGGTGCGCGTTCCCGGCATCCCCGCAGCCGCAGGCGCCCTTGCCGTCGTCGCTGTAGTTGTGGCGCTGCTGGCAGTCCGGCCGCTGGTTCCCCGGGGCACCCTCACTGCCCGGCGCGGCCTGCCCAGCGTCATCCTTACCCGCGGGCTCGCCTCCGCCGGGTTCTTCGGCGCGGAGGTCTACCTGCCCTACCTGCTGATCGAGCAGTACGCCTTCCCGCCCACCCTCGCGGGCCTGACCCTCACCGCCGGGGCACTGTCCTGGGCCGGCGCGTCAGCCGTCCAGGGCAGGCTGGGTGCCGGGCTGCCGCACCGCCGCGCCGTGGGCATCGGGGCGCTGATGGTCCTCGGAGCGGTGGTCCTGGCCCTGGCAACGGCAGCGCTCAATTGGCCGGCCGCCGTCGCCATAGCAGGCTGGATCTCCGCCGGCGGCGGCATGGGGCTGCTGTATCCGCGGCTCAGCGTGATGACCCTGGCACTGTCCACCAAGGAGAACGAGGGCTTCAACAGCTCCGCCATGTCCATTGCGGATTCCCTGGGCGGGGCGCTGGCGCTCGCCACCACGGGCATCGTCTTCGCGGCGTTTACGACGACGGCGGGTTCCTTCGCCGGGGTCTTTGGCCTTGCCGCCGTGCTTGCCGCCGCCGCAGCCGCCGTGGCGCCCCGGGTCGCCGCCGCCAAAACCCCCTGAGTTTTTGTCAAGGCAGGGGTGAGGCCTCGGAAGCCTGCATGTCCGGACAAAACTCCATCGGGGGTCAGGGGAGCCGGGTTGCGCGCACCACGACGTCGGCGATGGTTGCCTGCTGGCCCTCCGGCCCCGTCACCGGCCGCTCCCGGCTGGTCTGGACCTCCAGCTGCCACCCTGGTCCGGCAAGTCCCAGTTCCTGGACCAGCTCATCGCCGGTGTAGAACATTCCCCGGTGGTGGTGCCCGGCACCGCCCCACGGCGGCAGCCGGTCCGGGTGGTGGCCCACCACCAGCAGCGTGCCGCCGGGCTTGACCGCTGACGCGGCCGTGCGCAGCGGCCCCTGCCAGGCGAGCTCCTGGGAATGCAGGAACTGCGCTGTCACCAGGTCGAAGGACGCCCCGGGCTGCCACTGCTCCAGGTCCGCCTGCTGCCAGGTGATCCGGCTCGCGATGGCGCCATCCGCGGCATGGACGCTTTCCCGGGCGAGTGCCGCCTTCTCGTGCGAGCGGGCCCGGTCCAGCGCCACCGCGGAAACGTCGACGGCGGTGACGGTCCAGCCCTGCTGGGCGAGCCAGATGGCATCCGCGCCCTCACCGCAGCCCAGGTCCAGTGCCTTTCCCGGCCGCAGGCCCCCGGCTTCCCGGACCAGTTGCGGGTTGGGTTTGCCGCTCCACATCTGGGGTTTGCTCCGGTACCGCTCATCCCAGGTGGCAGCTGCGTCCGCTGGGCCGCCTATCGCCGCGCCCCCGGCAAGCGTGCCGCCGGAAAGGCCGGCGCCGCCGTCGTGCGGGTGATGCTGCGTGTCATGCTGGTGGGCCGCGTTTTCGCTCATGCCCCAAGCCTGCCCCGCGCCGCCATTCAAGGCAACGGGGAGGGACTGGGGAAACCTGCCGGCGGCGGGATGCTAGACTGGTGGAACTTGATGTGCAGTGATGCCCAGGTTTTCCTGTTCGGAGGTACACCTCCAGCCAGGGACTGGGCTTTTTTCATGTGAGAGGCACATCCTGCGTCGATGAACGCGTTCCATTTGGTCCCGGCTGACTGCCAAAATTTGCAGCGGCCCGGTTGATCACCTGACTTTTCTTCGGCGAACCCCTGGTCCAACCGGCATCGGGGGCCGATATCCGCCTGGATACCGCCTGAAAGACCGTATAAATACATGACTACTTTTTCTGCCCTCGGTACACCCAAGGCCCTTGCAGACACCCTCACCGCACAGGGAATCGTTGAACCGTTCCCCATCCAGGTCAAGACCCTCCCGGACACGCTGTCCGGGCGTGACGTCCTGGGCCGCGGCCGGACCGGATCCGGTAAAACCATCGCTTTCGCCATCCCGCTTGTAGCAAGACTCGCTGAGCGGGAAGCCAAGCACTTCCGCAAGCCCGGACGCCCCATGGGCCTGGTCCTGGCGCCCACCCGTGAGCTGGCAACCCAGATCAACGCCACCATCGAGCCGCTGGCCAAGGCCGCCGGCC
The DNA here is from genome assembly GCF_023708005.1 of Pseudarthrobacter sp. NCCP-2145. Lineage (NCBI taxonomy): Bacteria > Bacillati > Actinomycetota > Actinomycetes > Micrococcales > Micrococcaceae > Pseudarthrobacter > Pseudarthrobacter sp. NCCP-2145. Next base: position 83,427 of record NZ_BRCG01000002.1, read on the forward strand.
TGAACACCACCGTGATCTACGGCGGCATCTCCCAGGCGCGCCAGGAAAAGGCGCTGCGTGCCGGCGTCGACATCGTCATCGCCTGCCCCGGCCGCCTGGAGGACCTGATCCGCCAGCGCGTCCTCACCCTTGAGGCCGTGGAGATCACGGTCCTGGACGAGGCGGACCACATGGCCGACCTCGGCTTCCTGCCCGTGGTGAAGAAGCTCATGGACATGACCCCCAGCCAGGGCCAGCGCCTGCTCTTCTCCGCAACACTGGACAACGGCGTGGACAAGATCGTCCAGCGCTACCTGTCCAACCCGCTGACCCACTCCGTGGACGATCCGCAGGCTGCGGTCACCACCATGGAGCACCACGTGCTGGTGGTCAACGACCAGACCGTCAAGAAGCAGCTGATCGTTGAGCTTGCCTCCGGTGCAGGCCGCCGCGTACTTTTCATGCGGACCAAGCACCACGCCCGCAAGCTCGCCAAGACCCTGACCGACGCCGGCATCCCCGCCGTCGACCTGCACGGCAACCTGTCGCAGAACGCCCGCGACCGCAACCTGGCCGAGTTCTCCTCCGGTGACGTCCGCGTCCTGGTGGCCACGGACGTCGCAGCCCGCGGCGTGCACGTGGACGACGTCGAACTGGTCATCCACGTCGACCCGCCCACCGAGCACAAGGCGTACCTGCACCGCTCGGGCCGTACCGCCCGCGCCGGTTCCGACGGCACCGTGGTCACGCTGACCCTCCCGGAGCAGCAGACCGACGTCAAGAAGCTGATGAAGGCCGCCGGCGTCGAGGTCAACTTCGAGCGCGTCACCGCGAGCTCCCCGCTGGTTGCAGAACTGGTGGGCGAAATGGCCGAGAAGATCGATCCGCGCACCCGCGCAGCGCTGCTGGCCAAGAAGGCCGCACAGCAGGGCGGCGGCACCTCCACCGGTGCCAACGCCGAGCGCAAGCGGGCCCGCCGCCAGGCCGCACCCACTGCAGGTGGACGTGGCGGACGCGGTGGACGCGGCCGGGTTTCGGCTGAGCCCACCCGCACCGACCTTCCCCGCGCCGAGCGCCGTGCCGTCGCTTTTGAAGGCCGGACCGAAGCCCGGGCAGCTTTCGACCGGGTAGCTGAGCAGAACGAGGACCGCGCAGTGGCGGCAGCAGCTGCCCGCCGCAACAACCGCGGACGCGGCACGGCCTCCACGCACCGCAACGACGTCCCCGCGGCAGGTGGCCGTGCATCGGCTGGCCGCGGTTCGGACGGGCGTGCAGAGTCACGCGTCACCCGCAGTGACGCCCCGCGTGGCGGCACCGGCCGCCCGGCTTCCTCAGGGCGCCCGGCTGCTTCCGGCGGCCAGCGCAGCGGTCGCCCCGCAACGGGCCAGCGTGCAGCAGCAGGTGCAGGTGCAGGTGCAGGTGCCCGTACCGGTGGCGCCCGCTCCGCCGGTGCAGCTTCGGCCGGCGGCGGCAACAAGGCCGTCTGGTCCTCCAACACCGGCGGCACCTCCGGCGGATCCTACGCCGGCAACGGCGGCGGTTCCGGCCGTCCCGCCCGCAGCGGTCCCCGCCGCGCATCGGCCCCGGCGTCCAACGAACGGCGCAGCCGCTAATCCCCACTAGTTCCCCCATCGAGTGCTCCGTAGTTGTCCTTTAGACGCGTCATAAAGACAACTACGGAGCACTCGATGCGTTTAACGGCTACCAGCCGCGGGCACGCCACTCCTCGAGGTGGGGCCGTTCGGCCCCCAAGGTTGTCGGCTTGCCATGGCCCGGGTGCACCACGGCGCCATCCGGGTAGGCCCCGAACAACCGCTCGCTCACATCGGTGAGGAGCTGGTTGAACCGCTCCGGGTCCTTCTGGGTGTTGCCCACACCCCCGGGGAACAGCGAATCACCGGAGAAGATGTGCACGGGTCCTTCCGGGGCCTCATAAACAAAGGCAATCGAGCCGGGCGTGTGACCGCGCAGATGGACCGCCGTCAGCGAAAAGCCGTCCACGGCGACCGTATCCCCGTGCTCCAGGTTCCGGTCCACCGCAACCGGCAGCGCGCCGGCGTCGTCCGTTCCTGCAGCGGTGGGGGCGCGGGTGGCCTCCACGAGCTCCTTCAACGCCCGGACGTGGTCCCAGTGCTGGTGCGTGGTGGCGACCAGTCCCAACCGCGGGGCCGCGGACGTGTCCGCGGCACTGTCTGCCAGCAGCTGCCGAATGGCCGGCGCATCATCCGCGGCGTCGATCAGCACCTGTTCGCCGCTGGCTTTGGCAGTGAGCAGGTACACGTTGTTGTCCATCTCGCTGACCGAAATCCGGCGGATGGTGATGTCACGGAGGTCGTGAATGAGTGAGTCCATGGGCTTCAGTCTGGACTAGTGACCGGACTCATAAAAGTCGGCCCTTCGGGAAACGGCTTGGTAGCGTCGAAAACCAAGCCACAGTCACTCATGGTGCGGGCTGGGGTCTTTCGGCTGTGTCCGAAAGCCAATGAGCCGACGTCGTCCGCACCACAGCCTCAAAACTGGAATGGGACACGATGAGCCACAACGCAACGCCACCCGCGGCCACCGCGGGAGTAAAAAACGCTGATCCACAGTCGCAGCAACCACCGGGCGGGAAGAACTCCCCGGCCGCCGACGCCGGCCCCGAAGCCACCACCCGGGTGAACAAAGCCGTGTTCTTCGGCTCCGCTTTCGGGGTGCTCGGCATCGCCGTGTGGGCCATTGTTGCCAAGGACAACGCAGAAGCCGTGATCGGATCCATGGTGGGCTGGGTGTCCACCAACATGGGCTGGTACTACTTCCTGATCGTCACCGCGGTAGTGGTCTTCGTCCTGTTCGCCGCAGTATCCCGTGTGGGCAGGACCAAGCTGGGCCCGGACCATTCCAAACCGCAGTTCGGAATGTTCACCTGGGCGGCCATGCTGTTCGCGGCCGGAATCGGCATCGACCTGATGTTCTTCTCCGTTTCCGAACCCGTCAGCCAGTACCTGGCGCCCCCGCAAGGGGAAGGCGGAACCGCCGAGGCCGCCCGGCAGGCTCTCGTATGGACGCTGTTCCACTACGGCATCACGGGCTGGGCCCTGTACGCCCTGATGGGACTGGCGCTGGGCTACTTCTCCTACCGCCACAACCTGCCGCTGAGCATCAGGTCCGCGCTGTACCCCATCTTCGGGAAGAAGATCGAAGGCCCGATGGGGCATGCGGTGGATATCGCCGCGCTGCTCGGCACCATCTTTGGCATCGCCACCTCACTGGGCATCGGCGTCGTGCAGCTCAACTACGGGCTCAACTTCATGTTCGGCATCCCGGAGAACCTTGCCGTGCAGATCGGCCTGATCGCCCTGTCCGTGGTGATGGCCACTGTGTCCGTGGTGTCCGGCGTGGAAAAGGGCATCCGGCGGCTTTCGGAACTCAACGTGATCCTGGCCGTGGCCCTGATGCTGTTCATCCTCGCCACCGGCAAGACGAACTTCCTGCTGGACGGGATCGTCCAGAACATCGGTGACGTGGTGAGCCGTTTCCCCGCCATGACCCTGGACACGTTTGCCTATGACAAGCCCACAGAGTGGATGAACGCGTGGACCCTGTTCTTCTGGGCATGGTGGATTGCGTGGGCACCCTTCGTGGGCCTGTTCCTGGCCCGCATCTCCCGCGGCCGCACCATCCGGCAGTTCGTGCTGGGCACCATGACGGTCCCCTTCCTCTTCATCGTGCTGTGGATCTCCATCTTCGGAAACTCCAGCCTCGACCTGGTCATGGGCGGCAACATGGCCTTCGGCGACGCTGCCATGAGCCATCCGGAACGTGGCTTCTACAGCCTCCTGGCTGAGTACCCGGCTGTCCCCCTCACAGCGGCCGTTGCAACATTCACGGGCCTGCTGTTCTACGTGACATCGGCGGACTCCGGCGCCCTGGTGATGTCCAACTTCACCTCACACCTGAAGGACGCGGACTCCGACGGCCCTGAGTGGATGCGCGTGTTCTGGGCTGTGGCCACCGGGCTGCTGACCCTGGCCATGCTCACGGTCGGCGGGGTCACCACGCTACAGAATGCCACGATCGTCATGGGCCTTCCGCTGTCCCTGCTGCTGGTGTTCATCATGCTGGGCCTCTACAAGGCCCTCCGGGTGGAGAACTCGCTCAACGACAGCTACCGCGCCAGCTTGCCCGGCATCATCACGGGCCGCTCCAGCGACCTGCGCGGAGGACGCACCTGGCGGCAACGGCTCAGCCGCGCCATGAGCTACCCAGGGCGGAGGCAGACCATCCGGTTCGCTGAAACGGTGGCCGTCCCGGCACTGCAGGAAGTTGAAGCCGAACTCAAAGCACAGGGTGCGGAGACCGCGCTGACCGTCACCACCGTGGAGCCCTGCGGCATCCGCAGCATCGACCTGCAGCTGCCCATGGGCGAGGAGCGGGCCTTCAAATACCAGATCTACCCGGTGCAGTACGAGACGCCCAGCTATGCCACGCGCAGAGCTGATCCGGACGACCACTACTACCGCATGGAGGTGTTCTCCCAGGAGGGCAGCTACGGCTACGACCTCATGGGCTACACCAAGGAACAGGTCATCACGGACGTCCTGGACCACTACGAACAGCACCTTGAATTCCTGCACCTGAACCGTGCAGCCCCCGGAAACACCGTCCTGGTTGAGGACCAGGTGGCAAAAGACAACTGGGAATCCGACTTCGACATGCAGGAGGAAACGAAATGAGCAAGGCAACGCTTTACATCGGCGGGAGCTGGACCGCAGCGTCCGACGGCGGCACCCGGGACATCCATTGCCCGGCCGACGGCGGACTCGTGGGGTCTGTCTCGGAGGGGACCGCCGCGGATGCGGACCGTGCCGTGGAGGCGGCGAGGGCTGCCTTCGACTGCGGCGAGTGGTCCGGGAAATCAGCCCTGGAGCGGGGCACCTTCCTGGTCAGCGTCGCCACCCGGCTGCGGGAGCGCAAGGACGAGTTTGCCCGTGCCGAGACGCTGGACACCGGCAAGCGCCTGGTGGAAAGCGAGATCGACATGGACGACATCGCCAACTGCTTTGAGTACTTCGGCAAGCTTGCCGGCCAGGATTCAGGCCGCGTGGTGGATGCCGGCAGCGCCACGGTGGTGAGCCGGATCGAATACGAGCCCGTTGGCGTGTGCTCGCTGATCGCCCCGTGGAACTACCCGCTGCTGCAGGCCGCCTGGAAGATCGCCCCTGCGCTCGCCGCGGGCTGCAGCTTCGTCCTCAAGCCCAGCGAGCTGACCCCGCACACCTCCATCCTGATGATGGAGGTCCTTGCGGAGCTGGGACTGCCCGACGGCGTCGCGAACCTTGTGCTGGGCGACGGCAGGACCGTGGGCCCCGTCCTTTCCGGCCATCCGGAGGTGGACCTGGTGTCCTTCACCGGCGGCCTGGAAACCGGCAAGGCCATCGCCGCCTCGGCGGCAGCGTCGGTCAAGAAGGTGGCGCTGGAGCTGGGCGGCAAGAACCCCAACATCGTCTTCGCGGACGCCAATTTCGACGCCGCCCTGGACAACGCCCTCAACGCCGCGTTCGTCCATTCCGGCCAGGTCTGCTCGGCCGGCGCCCGGCTGATTGTGGAGGAGTCCATCGCGGAGAGGTTCGTGGATGAACTGGTGCGCCGCGCGCAGCAGATCCGCCTCGGCGGCCCGTTCGACCCGGACGCCGAGACCGGCCCGCTGATTTCCGCCGCCCACCGCGACAAGGTCACCGCTTACGTCGAGAAGGGCATTGCCGAGGGCGCCCGGCTGCGCTGCGGCGGTGCGTGGGGCGAAGGCGAACTCGAGAAGGGCTTCTACTACCTGCCCACCGTCCTGGACCAGGTCAAGAGCGGCATGTCCGTGGTGGTGGACGAGGCCTTCGGCCCCGTGGTCACCGTGGAAACCTTCACCTCCGAGGCGGAAGCCGTAAAACTGGGCAACGACACCCACTACGGCCTGGCCGGTGCCGTCTGGTCCCAGGACGCCGGCAAGTCCCAGCGTGTGGCCCGGGCATTGCGCCACGGGACCATCTGGATCAACGATTTCCACCCCTACCTGCCGCAGGCGGAATGGGGCGGGTTCGGCCAGTCCGGCGTCGGCCGTGAACTGGGGCCCACGGGCCTGGCCGAGTACCAGGAAGCCAAGCACGTCTACCAGAACATCGATCCGCAGGTGACCGGCTGGTTCGCGGACCACGCCGCCGCACCTGCAGGGAGGAACTAAGGCACATGGCAGCAAAGACGGAATTCGACTACATCGTGATCGGCGGCGGCTCCGCCGGGGCCGCCGTGGCGTCACGCCTGAGCGAGGACCCGGCCGTGGAGGTGGCCCTGGTGGAAGCCGGGCCCGATGACCGGAACCTTCCCGAGATCCTGCAGCTGGACCGCTGGATGGAGCTGCTGGAATCCGGCTACGACTGGGACTACCCCATCGAGGAGCAGGAAAACGGCAACTCCTTCATGCGCCACGCCCGGGCCAGGGTCATGGGCGGCTGCTCCAGCCACAACTCCTGCATCGCGTTCTGGGCGCCCCGCGAGGACATCGACGAGTGGGAGCAGAAGTTCGGCGCCACCGGGTGGAACTCGGACCTGGCCTTCCGTCTGTTCAAGCAGCTGGAAACCAACGAGGACGCCGGCCCCGACGCACCTCACCACGGCGACAGTGGACCGGTGCACCTGATGAACGTCCCGGCGTCGGACCCTACGGGCCGGGCCATGCTGGAAGCCTGCGAACAGTCCGGCATTCCGAAGGCGCAGTTCAACACCGGGGAAACGGTGATTAACGGTGCCGGATTCTTCCAGATCAACCGCCGCGCGGACGGTACCCGCTCCTCCAGCTCGGTGTCCTACATCCACCCGATCATGGACCGCGGGAACTTCACGCTCCTGACCGGGCTGCGCGCCAAGGAACTCACCTTCGACGCCGCCAACCGCTGCACCGGCGTCGCAGTGGTGGACAACGGATTCGCCAGGACGCATGAGCTCACGGCGCGGGCCGAGGTGATCGTTTCCACCGGAGCCATCGATTCCCCCAAGCTGCTGATGCTTTCGGGCATCGGCCCGGCCGCCCAGCTGGAGGAATTCGGCATCCCTGTCCGCGTGGACTCACCGGGGGTCGGCGAGCACCTGCAGGACCACCCCGAGGGTGTGATCCAGTGGGAGGCCAGGCGGCCCATGACGGAGACGTCCACGCAGTGGTGGGAGGCCGGCATTTTCACCACCACCGAGGAAGGCCTGGACCGGCCCGACCTGATGTTCCACTACGGCTCGGTGCCGTTCGACATGCACACGCTGCGGCAGGGTTTCCCCACCACGGAGAACGGCTTCTGCCTCACGCCCAACGTCACGCATGCCCGCAGTCGAGGAACCGTGAAACTGCGCAGCAAGGACTTCCGGGACAAGCCCAGGGTGGACCCCCGCTACTTCACCGACGCGGACGGCCACGACATGCGTGTGATGATCGCCGGCATCCGCAAGGCCCGCGAAATTGCCGCGCAGCCGGCGCTGGCTGACTGGGTGGGAACCGAGCTGTACCCCGGCCCGGACATCCAGAGCGATGAGGAGATCACCGACTACATCCGGAGGACCCACAACACCGTGTACCACCCCGCCGGGACTGTCCGGATGGGCGCGGCCGACGACGGGATGTCACCGTTGGATCCCGAACTGCGCGTCAAGGGCGTCACGGGGCTGAGGGTGGCTGACGCGTCCGTCATGCCGGAGCTGACCACCGTGAACCCCAACATCACCACCATGATGATCGGCGAACGCTGTGCCGAGCTGGTCCGGGAAGCACGTTCCGCCTCCTGACCTGACGCGTGCCGAAGGGCGGCCCCCTGGGGGGCCGCCCTTCGGTGTCGTGTGAGGCTCTATTCGCGCCCTTCGGACACCCACGTGGGATCGGCTGAGCGGGAACCGACGACGGCGTCCGACGCTTCGCCGAGCGCGTCCAGGTGCGCCGGGGCGAGTTCCAGGTCCAGGGCGCCGAGGTTCTCGTCTATCCGGTGGGCTTTGCGGGTGCCGGGGATGGGGACGACGGGCAGCCCCAGCCTCCTGCCCTGCGCGAGCAGCCAGGCGAGGGCAACCTGCGCGGGCGTCGCGCCCAGGCTGTCCGCCACGGCCTGCACCGTGTCCACCACCGCCCGGTTGGCACCGGCGGCATCGGGTGCGAAGCGGGGGATCCGGCGGCGGAAGTCCTTCTCGCCCAGGCTGGAGGCGTCCACGGTGCCGGTGAGGAATCCCCGGCCCAGCGGCGAGTACGGCACAAAACCGGTTCCCAGGGCGGCAGCGGCAGGAACGACGTTGCGTTCCACGTCACGGCTCCAGATGGACCACTCGCTCTGGACCGCCGCAATGGGGTGCACGGCGGTGGCTTCCTCCAGCTCCTGGGCCGTTACTTCGGACAGCCCCAGGTGCCTGATTTTGCCCTGCTGCACCAGCTCCGCCATGGCTCCCACGGTTTCCGTCAGGGGAACGCGGAGGTCGCGGCGGTGCATGTAGTAGAGGTCGATCACGTCTGTGCCCAGCCGGTGCAGGCTGCGGTCCACGGCCTGGCGGATGTAGGCGGCGTCGCCGCGGATGTCCGTGTAGCCGTCCGCCGGCGTGCCCACCAGCCCGAACTTGGTGGCCAGCTGGACCTCGTCCCGCCGCTCCTTCAGAAGCTGGGCGACCAGTTCCTCGTTGCTGCCCCCGCCGTAGATGTCCGCAGTGTCGATGAAGGTGACACCGGAGTCGACGGCGTGGTGCAGCGTGCGGAGCGCGTCCTCCTGGTCCACCTCCCCGTACACGGGCGTCAGGGCCATGCCGCCGAAGCCGAGCGGGCTGGCAGTGAGTCCGTCTCCGAGGGTTACTACGTGTGCCATCAGTTCTCCTGGTTCCTCGCCGTGACCGGCGCCGTTTCGAGATGCCGTTGGTAGTGGCAACTTCCTAGTGCCAGGGAATAATCCTGCTGGCCGCCGGACGGGTGGCCTCGATCAGCACGGCGTTGGCCTGGTCCGGGCCGGCTGCCCACGCTTCCGCCGCGGCCCGTTCCATTCCGAATGAGATGTGCCGTTCCACCAGCCGGTTCAGCCGCAGCGCCGGGGGTACATCGACAAACCAGACCTCATCCAGCTGCGCCCGGATGTCCTTCCACGGTTCCTGCTCAAACAACAGGTAGTTGCCTTCCGTGATCACCAGAGGGACTTCCGCGGGAATGGCGATGGAGGCCGCCACCGGTTCATCGAGGGTGCGGCGGAACTCCGGCGCGTATACCACTGCCTCGTCCCGCCGCACCAGGCGGCGCAGCAGCGAAAGGTACCCGCCGGCGTCGAACGTGTCGATGGCCCCCTTGCGCTGCCGCAGCGGCGTGCCCTCAATGATGGTGTTGCCCAGGTGGAAACCGTCCATGGGCACCACCACCGCCTCACCGGGCCCGAACTGCTGCTGCAGCCAGGCAGCGAACGTGGACTTTCCGGCGCCCGGTGCCCCCGCGATGCCCAGCAGTATCCGCCGCCCGACACCCGGCGCGCCGCGAACGGCATGGCGCAGCCCGGCGACGGCTGCGGAGATCTCGGGGGAGTCCATGGCAAAAGCCTAGACTGCCCGGGAAACCGTTGGGCTGCCTCGCGGGCCTAGCCGAGCTGGAACACCGCCACGGTGCGGGCCGGAACGGTGAAGGTTCCGGTCGCGGGATCGTGCGCGGCCGTCTTGACCACAGGATCGGTGCCGCCGGACTGGACCGGGTGCAGGCCGTAGGACGCGCCTGCCGTGGCGGCCACCGTCTGGCTGACTGTGTCATCGGCGGCGTTGAAGACCACCACCAGCCCGCGCAGGTCCTTGTCCACATCCGGGCCCACGGAGTCGTCGATGTGCATGACCACCACGCCCGGAGCCTGTCCGGGACCGCCGTCGGGGAAGGACACCTTCTGCTGGACCAAACCGGCCTCGCCGAGGTGGAACAGCGGCGTGCTCTTGCGGATCTGCAGGAGCTCAGCAGCCCGGCCGCGCGCCTCAGCGATGTCGCTGGTGGCCGGCTTCTGTGAGGGGTCTGCCAGCAGCGGGCGCATGTAGCCGTACTTGTCCTCATTGTCCGCCTTGGGCGGCAGTCCCCGGCCGAAGCCATTGGTGCCGTCCGTGTGGTCCATGATGTTGAACCAGTCGCCCGAATCGTAGCTGTTGCGGTCCAGGGACTTGCTGCGCAGCGCTTCGCCGCCCGCGTGCCAGAAGGAGATGCCCTGGCCAAAGGCCGTGGTGCTGAGGGCAAGCGTCTGCATCCGGGTCCGCTCCGCCATGGGGGTGTCCTGCGGCAGCTTCAGCGCAAGGGCGTCGAAGAGCGTCTCGTTGTCATGGGCCTCCACATAGGTGACGGCCTCCTGCGGGTCGCTCGTATAGCCTGCGGGAGCACCGTTGTACGGCACGTCCGCCCCCGTGACGGTGGCGCCGGTGCGGTCCACGAAGGAGTAGTCCTTCAGGTTGCCTGTCAGCCCCACCTTCACCAGGTCCTGGGCCAGCAGGAGTGCTTCCTTCTGCTGTTCCGGGGTCCCGTTGGCAGGGGAGCTGTTCGGGTCCGTATAGAGTCCGGACGCGAAACCCTGGACCCGGGGGTCGGGGTCGAAGGGGCCGCCGCCGCGCACGGCATCGCGCAGGCGGTCGTTGAAGGTGCCGATGCCGGTGCCGGCCATGTTTTCCTGGGTGGCCTGGACGAACCGGGCGTTGTTGGCCACCTCGCCGAAGTTCCAGCCCTCCCCGTACAGGGTGATGGCCTTGCCGTCCACGCCGTCCTTGGCCAGGGTCAGCTGGTCCAGGGCCGCCCGGACGTCCAGCATGTTCTGCTTCGAGTGGTGGCCCATGAGGTCAAAGCGGAAGCCGTCCAGCTTGTACGTCCTGGCAAGCGTCACCAGGGAATCGATCATGAGCTTGCCCATCATGGTGTTCTCGGTTGCCGTGTTGGCGCAGCAGGTGGACGTCTCAAGGGACCCGGTGCCGGGGTTCAGGCGGTGGTAGTAGCCCGGAACGATGCGGTCCAGGTTGTTGCTCCCGGACTGTCCGGCACTCGAGGTGTGGTTGTAGACCACGTCCTGGATGACCCGCGCGCCGGAGGTATTCAGGGCAGCCACCATCTCGCGGAATTCGGTGATCCTGGTGGCGCCGTCGGGATTGGTGGCATAGGAGCCCTCCGGTGTTGTGTAGTGCAGGGGATCGTAGCCCCAGTTGAACCCGTCCCTGGCTGCAGTCTCCGCGACGCAGGCCTGCTGCTCCTCCGAATCCGCGGGCAGGGCGGCGAGGTCGCAGGCCGGTTCGAGCTGCTCGCTGCGCCGTTCCTCGATGGTGCCGATGTCATTGACCGGGAGCAGGTGGACTGCGTTCATCCCGGCGTCCGTAAGCTCGCGGAGGCGCTGCATGCCGTTGCTGTCGGTGTCCGTGAAGGCCTTGTAGGTTCCCCGGTGCGCCTCCGGCACGGTCTCATCCGTGATGGAGAAATCGCGGACGTGGAGTTCGTAGAGGGAGAGGTCCTCGGGCTTGGTGAGGGTCGGTTTCTGCAGCTTCTTCCAGCCCTCGGGGGCCAGCGCCTTGTCCTCCAGGTCCACGAAGAGGCTGCGCCCGGAGTTGGCGGACAGGCCCACGCTGTAGGGGTCGGTGACCAGGTTCCGTTCAACCTTGCCGGTTTCCGGAACAAAGACCTCCACCTCGTACAGGTAGTAGGCGCCCTTCCAGTCCTTCTCTCCGGTCATGGACCAGACGCCGTCCCGGGACGGTTCCATGGGGCGGCTGGAGACGGGGTCGCCGCCGGAGCCTGATGCGTAGGTGTGGATGGTGACGCTGCGCGCCGTGGGCGCCCACAGGGAAAGCTCCGGCCGGTTGCCCTTCCAGCCCAGCCCGAGTTCACGCCCCGCCGCGTCCTGGTAGAGAGCGTCCAGGACCCCGGGGACCTGGACTCCGGTGGCGGCGGTGACCTGGCCGTCCGCACCGACGGCGGCAACGAGCAGCTGGCCCTTCAGCAGTTCCTTGGCCCGCGCTGCGTCGCCTTCGGCCAGCCGCAGGGAGGCGAATCCGGAGAGGTGGGGATACTTGGCTGCCAGTCCCGCATCCAAGGTCTGGTTCGTCTTCTCAAGTGGTACGTAGCTGCCTCCGGTGACCTGGCCGTCCGCCACAGCCAGGCCGCCGTCGGGCGCGCTGTAAAGCCGGTAGGTGGTTCCCTCCGCCGCCGGCGCCTGCCACGCGATGGTGTCCGCCGACAACCAGTGCGCGCCAGCCTCGGCGCCGAGGGCATCGGGGACATTGTCCGTGAGGGTGTGGCTGGCGTGGTCGTAGGTAAAGGTCACAGGCCCGCCCGGGGCGTTGAGCACCAGGTCGCCGCCGCCGGCAGCGCCGCCTGCGCCGTAGTTTTCATCCCATGAATTGTTCAGGGCAACCTTCATCCCGTAGGTGCCCGCAGGGATATCGAACGTGGCGCGGTAGAGCGAGGCGGAGCCCTCCACCGGCTGCAGCCTGCTGGCCGCGCAGTCGGGTTGCCAGTCCCCGGGGCAGCCGATCTCGGACTGCAGCGAACCGACGAGGGCCACGGCTTGCGGCACAGCGGTGTGATCCGCGGAGGCCGGGAGGGCGAGGCCGCCCAGCGCCAGGGGAGTGGCGCAGGCTGCCGCCAGCGCGGCTGCCAGTTTTCTGTTGAGCGCAGGCGGTGGCCCGGCTGGTAGGGATTTGTGGGACATGGAAGACCTTCCTTGGAAACGCCCCGAACGGCAACGGTGGGGAGCGGGGTGTCCCAAGAGCCTAAGTTTCGCCTCCTACGCACGTCAACGGTTTGCTGAAAATTTCACGCTTTGTTTTCATGCCACGTGTACTCCTGTGTCCGTACACTGGGAAGCACGAGACCTCCGGAATGCTGTTCCGGCGAAGGAGCACCATGAGTATGACCGGGAGCGGGACGGAACCCGCCGCGGCCGAGCGGCCGAAACTGGAAGACCTTGCACGGAAGGTCGGCGTCAGCATCGCCACGGTGTCCCGGGTGGTCAATGGGCGGAAAGGCGTGTCCCGGGAGGTGCGCCAGGCCGTTCTCGCTGCCATGGACGATCTCGGGTACGAGCGGCCCGACCGCACCCGCAGCGCAGCCAGGGGGCAGGTGGGAATCATTGTCCCCGACCTCACCAACCCGATTTTCCCGGCCATCGCCCAGGCGGTGGTCTCCCTCCTCTCCCAGGAGGATTTCATCCCCGTTATCTGTGCGCTGCCCGGCGGAGGCCGTTCAGAGGACGAGTACATCGAGATGCTCGTGGCGCAGGGGGCAGCCGGCATCATCTTCATCTGCAGCGCCCACGCGGACGGCCAGGCCAGCCTGGAGCGCTACCACCGGCTGCGCGGCCGGGGCATCCCGTACGTCCTGGTCAACGGCCCCCGCCCTGAGCTCGGGGCGGCCTCGGTGTCCAATGACGACGCCGCCGCGATCAGGACGGCGGTCCAGCACCTGGCCAGCCTGGGACACCGGAAGGTGGGGCTTGCAGTCGGCCCGCACCGCTTCATTCCCAGCCGGCAGAAACTGGCAGGTTTCCGGACCGCGCTTGCGGACTATCTGGGCGTCGACGATCCCGCACTCCACACGGCCACGAGCATGTACACGGTGGAGGGCGGCCAGAGCGCGGCCAACGAGCTCCTTGACTCCGGCCACACGGCGATCGTGTGTGCATCAGACGTCATGGCGCTGGGGGCCATCCGCGCGGCACGGGCCAGGGGGCTGCGGGTGCCTGAGGACGTATCTATCGTGGGCTTTGACGACTCAACGCTGATGGCCCTCACAGATCCGCCGCTGACGACGCTCCGCCAGCCGGCCGCCGCGATCGCCCACGCTGCAGTCCATGCGCTCGCAGCCGAAATGGCCGGTGAGCAGTCCACGCGCTCGCCGGTGGTCCTGGGGTCCGACCTTGTCCTGAGGGGTTCTACCGGTCCTGCGGCAGCGCCTTGAGGCCGGCGGCGCAGCCAACGATCCCGGCAATGAACACAACCTTCAGCACGCTGAACGGCTCCACGCCGGTGGCCATCGCCCAGCCCACCGTCAGCGCGGCGCCGATGCCCACCCACACGGCGTAGGCGCTGCCCAGCGGAATGGTGCGGATGGCCCAGCCCAGGCCCAGCATGCTCAGGGTTGCCGTCACGGCGAAAACAAGGGTGGGGACGGGCTGGCTGAACCCGTTGGACAGTCCCAGCGCGGTGGCCCATACGGCTTCGAGGACGGCCGAGGCCAGCAGCACCAGCCAGGGGAGCGAACGCCGCAGCATTACGCCACCACCTTCAGGCCAACCACGCACACAGCGATGCCGGACAGCAGGAGGAGGCGCGCCGCCGTCGGGCGTTCCGCCTTGGTGACGATGGCGTAGGCGGAGGTCAGCACCACGCCCACCCCGACCCACACTGCGTAGGCGGTACCGGTGGGGATGGACTGCATCGCGATGGCCAGGCCGCCCGTGCTCGCGGCGACAGAGACCAGGAAGAGCGCGGCGGGGGCGAGGCGCTTCCGCCCCGAAGCCTGGAAAGCGCGGTGCAGGGATGCGGCCCAGACTGCCTCGAGCGCCCCGGAGAGAAGAAGTATTAACCACGACATGGCAGATCCTTTGGCCAGTCTTGTCGCGTTCCGGGTACTGAACCGTCGTCCGGAGGCCCAGGTGCGGAGCCTTGGTTTCCAGAGTAGCAACGCACGACGGCGGCGGGCAGGTTTGGTGCCCAACCTCACCAGGTGCCCTCCCGCCCAACTAGGTAGCAGCAGATGCTCTTTTGGGGGCTCAATCCGACATCTGCTGCGACCCAGTTGGGCCGCGGCGGTTAGAGCGCCCCGCCGGCAGCCTCGGGGGCGGAGGAGTCCCGGCCGCCGTCACCGATGGTTTCGCGGGCAATGAAGTTCTCGATATCGAACAGGTTGTCCGCGCGCTCTGCGATGTTCAGCAGGGTGGTCATGGACGCCACTTCCTCCACCTGCTCCTTCAGGAACCACAGCATGAACTGCTCGCCCAGGGCATCGTTTTCGCCGCGGGCAGCCCGGAACAGGTCCTCGATGTTGCGGGTGACTTCCTTTTCCTGCTGAAGTGCCAGGGCCAGCGGCTCGGTGACGGAGGCGAAGTCGTTGCGGACAGCCGGAACGCCGGGAATGGTGAAGGGGATGTCCCGGTCAAGCATGTACTGCACCATCATCATGGCGTGGTTCCGTTCCTCCACGGACTGGCGGTAGAAGTAGCGCGCCAGCTGGGGGAGGTCCTGGTTGGCGAACCAGGTGGCCACGGCAATGTACTGCTGCGACGCGGTGAACTCGTTGCCGATCTGGGTGGACAGGAGTGCATTGAACGATGAAGTGGTCATAGCCCGAGTCTAGGGACGGCCCGGGTGGGCCACCAGTGTGGAAAGGCTCTGCTTCTGCAAGGCAAGGCTGCCCTGTGACAAATTACTCAGCCGGCCCGCTGCGCCAGCAGCTGTTCCACCCGCTCCGGCGCGTAAAGGCTCTCCTCCACGAGCTTGCACAGTCCAACAGCCGTGGCCGTCCGGCTGTCCGCGGAGACAACCTCAAGGTCCACCAGGGAAGGTTCAAAGGCGTCGTCGAGGATCTGCTGCCGGCAGGCCGCCAGGAAATCCGGAAGCACGCCTACCAGTCCGCCCACTGCGATCCGGCCGGGATTCAGCGTCCCCACCGTCGCTGCGAGCGCACGCCCCAGTACCCGCCCGGCTTCCGTGACGGCGGAGCGCACGGCGGGATCGCTGCCGCACGCATCAACGAGCCGGCGCAGGGTGCCGTAGCCGGCAAGATCCGGTTCCGCGAGGAGCGCACGTCCGGACGCCGCTGCCGCGAGGCAGCCGTCCCGGCCGCAGCGGCAGCGGCGGCCCGCGGCCTCGGGAATCCGCACGTGCCCGATGTCCCCGGCGGCACCGTGGGCGCCGCGGACCAGGGCTCCCCGCACAATGATGCCGGAGCCGACGCCGGTGCTGACCTTCACTGCCACGAGGGACTCGAGCGGCTCCCGGACCTCGCCGACCGCCATCGAGCGGGCATCATTTTCCAGCAGGACCGGGCAGTCGAGCCTCGCCTCCATAACGTCCTGCAGGCGCTGCAGGTCCCAGTGGGCCAAGACCGTGCGTTCCAGGCCCAGCCGGTGAAGGGGGTCCACCGGGGCAGGCAGCCCCACCCCCGCTCCCACCGGCTGCCGCCCGTCGAGGAGCCGCAGGGACTCCTCGATGACAGCGCCGGCCACGCCTTCCTGGGGCTGGCTGATCTCGACGGGCAGCCGGGCGGAGGCCACGATGTCCCGGCCCAGGGACAGGAGGTGGATGCTGGCGTGGGTGTGCCCGATCTCGATCGCGAGGACCAGCTTGTTGCGGTCATCGAAGCGGAGGGCCCGGGGCGGCCTGCCGCGCTGGGAGCGCAGCGGCGTGGATTCATAGACCAGGCCCGCAGCGAAAAGGGCGTCCAGCCGCTCATAAAGGGTGGACCGGGCCATGCCGGTAATGTCCAGCAGGTCCGCCCGGCTGTATCCGGCGGTGCTTGACCGCAGGAGCTGGAGGACGTGGCCGGCGCTGGTGGCAGGACCCGCGGGAGGCTGGCCTGAGCCCCCGACGAGCGTCCTCTGCTGGGTCATCCTGCCCGCTTCCTTTGCGTAGGTGGCCTGCCCGCGCCGCGGCCTGGCCATTGACGTGATCTAGATCACACAATTATGATCGATCACCAGACAAAAATACTATCTGCCCTCGCAGCAGGAGGTTCCAATGTCGGATCTTGCCCACCGTGACCTCAGCCGGCGGACCATGCTGAAGGGAGGGTTGATGGCCCTGGCCACCGGCCCCCTGCTGGCAGCCTGCGGCGTGAACACCAGCGGGAGCGGAGGGGAAGGGTCGGTCAACTTCCTTTCCACCCAGTTCTCCCCCGTGGAGGAGAGGCAGAAATATGAAGCCACGCTGAAAAAGTTCGCCGGCGATATCCAGGTGGCCTACAACCCCGTGGACACCGGCATCTTCAACACCACCCTGAAGTCCCAGCTTGCCGCAGGGAAGGTTGAAATAGGCATTGCAGCGGGCCTGCACAGCGACCTCATCCCCTTCGCGTCCCAGTTCGAGGACCTCAGCTCCCTGACCAGCGACCTTTCGTCTGCCGGCTATTCCGATGACCTGCTGGAGCTGGCAAAGCTCGGAACGGATTCTCCCCGGTACATCCCGTGGATCCAGGCGACGTATGTGGTGGCGGTCAACAAGAAGGCGCTGGAGTGGCTGCCGTCTGGCGCCGACGTCAACAACCTCACCTACGAGAACTTCCTGGCGTGGGCCCAGGCAGCCAAGGCGGCGAACGGGGGGCGCCCTGTGTTCGGCATTCCCGCCGGGCCGAAGGGCCTTCACCACCGCTTCTACCAGGGCTTCCTGCTCCCAAGCTTCACCGGCGGGCAGATCACCACGTTCCGCAACGCCGATGCCGTCACCGCCTGGACGTACATGCGCGACCTGTGGGCCAACATGAATCCGGCCTCCGCCAATTACGACTTCATGCAGGAGCCGCTGGGCAACGGGGAAGTCCTGGTGGCGTGGGACCACGTGGCACGCCTCATCAACGCGGTCCAGGACAAGCCCGACGACTGGCTGATGGTGCCCGCCCCGTCCGGTCCGAAGGGCAAGGGCTACCTGCTCGTCGTCGGCGGCATGGCCGTCCCCCAGGGTTCGCCGGAAAAGGACAAGGCCTTCGAGCTGATCAAGGCATTGTCGAAGCCGGAGGCGCAAATCGAGACGCTGAAGTCCAATGCTTTCTTCCCGGTGGTGGAGGCGGATATTGGAAGCGACCTCCCGGGCGGTATCGCCCTCGAGGCCAAGGCCGTCAAGGCGCAGCAGGAAGCTCCGGACGCCATCCTTGCGCTCCCGCCGGTGGGCTTGGGCGACAAGGACCCGCAGGTCTCGCAGCTGTTCAAGAACTGCTTCCAGGAGATCTGCCTGAACAACGCAGACGTCAAGGCGACGCTGGACCGCCAAGGGGCGGAGCTGGCCAGCATCATGGACACGCTGAATGTTCCCTGCTGGGCCCCGGATCCCGACGCTGACCAGTGCAGGGTTGCGTGATGGCTTCCCCGGACGCACCCGCTGCCGTAAGGCCCCGGCCCCGGCCCCGGCCCGCAAGGCCGCGCGGCCGGCCGCCGCGGAGGAGCGGAACCTCGGCGGCAATGCTGCTGATTGCCCCGTCCATCGTTTTCATGACCCTGCTGTTCGGCTGGCCCATGGTCAGCGGCATCCTCCAGGCGTTTGGCGGCCCGGAAGGACTGACGACGGCGAATTTCACCCGGATGGCGCAGGACCCCTACTTCTGGTCTTCAGTGGGCAACACCCTGCTGCTGATCGTGGTGATGATTCCGATCCAGTTCGTCCTGGCGCTGGCCATGGCCCTGCTGATCCGGGCCAAACCGCGCGGGTCCTCGGTGTACTTCTATATCTGGGCCATCCCCCTGGCGGTCAGCGACCTTGCCGCCGGCCTGGTGTGGCTGACGGTCTTCACGGACCGCGGGTACCTGAACTCCGTGCTTGCCTCCGTGGGCCTTGAGCCGGTCTCGTGGCTCGCCTACGACAACTACGCCTCCATGTTCATGGCCGTGCTGATCGCGGAAGTCTGGCGGGCAACGTCACTGGTGTTCGTGATCGTCGTTGCCGGTCTGCAGTCCATTCCCAAGGACTATGAGGAGGCGGCCGGCGTCTTCGGGGCCGGCTTCTGGGACCGGCTGTGGCACGTGACCCTGCCGCTGTTGCGTCCCAGCCTCCAGACCGCGCTGATCCTGCGGACCATCCTGGCCTTCCAGACCTTCGCGGTGGCACTGGCCCTCACCGGGCAGAACTTCCCGCTGGTGGTCGGCGAGACCTACCGCTGGTACACCGGGCTCCAGGACGCCAACGTGGCGTCCGCCCTGGCCCTGGTGGTGATGGCTGTGTCCATGGTCACCGCCGTCGGATACCTCAAGCTCCTGAAAGACCAGTCGGAGGCCCCGCGATGAGCCACGCCACCACCAACAAGGCAACGGCCCCGGCAGACCGCCCGGTGCCGGAGGTGGACCGCAGGCCGCTGGCTAGGCGGCGCCGGAACCGGATCCTGCTCCAGGTGGGCTGCATCCTCATCACGCTTTTCATGGCGCTGCCGATCTACCTGATCGCCCTGTCCGCCACCTCCAGCAGGGCGGCCCTGCAGGAGTTCCCGCTGAGCTTCATCCCGAACAATTTCTCCCTTGAGACCATGCAGACGTTCCTGCAGTCCACGGGTATCCTGGGCGGCCTCATAAACTCCGTCCAGGTGGGCATCTTCACGCTCCTGCTGTCCCTGATCATCGGCGTCCCGGCCGGTTACGCGGTGGCGCGTTTCGCCTTTCCCGGCAGGGACCCGTACCAGCTTTTCCTGCTCTTCACCCGGGCCCTGCCCATCGTGGTGCTTTCCGTGCCGCTGGCCCAGCTCTTCCTCCAGACAGGGCTGTATGACAGCGTCCTGGCCGTCGTCCTGCTCCACACAGCACTGGCACTCCCCACCACCATCCTGATTACCTCCTCGGTGTTCCTGGGTGTGCCGCGCGACGTCGAGGAAGCCGCCCGCATCTTCGGCTGCAGCCCGGTGCAGGCCTTCCTCAAGGTGGTCATGCCCATGGCCATCCCGGGCATCGCGGCGGCCTCGATCTTCACCTTCGTGATGTCCTGGAACGAGGTGCTGGGAGCGTCGATCCTTACCCTGAACCAGCGCACCCTTCCGGCCCAGGTCCTCAGTTCCCTCGCCGAGTCACCGCTGGCCTACCGGTTCGCCGGCGGCTTCCTGCTGGTGATCCCGGCACTGATCTTCATCTTCTTCATGCGCCGCTACCTCACCAACATGTGGGGCTCCACCATCCGCTGAGTGCGTTCCAGAGAGGCTGTTCCATGGCTGACATCTCGATCAAGGGTCTCAAGAAGACCTACCCGGGCAGCACCGAGCTGGCCACCAACAACGTTTCCCTTGATGTTGCCGAGGGCGAGTTCATGGTGCTCCTGGGGCCTTCGGGCTGCGGAAAGACCACCCTGCTGCGCATGGTGGCGGGACTGGACTTCCCGGACGAGGGAAGCATCTCCATTGGCGGCAGGGACGTGACTTACCTGCCGCCGCAGGACCGGAACCTGTCCATGGTGTTCCAGTCCTACGCCGTCTTCCCGCACCGGAAGGTCCGCACCAACATCGGGTTCGGCCTGGTCATGAAGAAGGTTCCCCGGGACGAACTGGAGAAGAAGGTCGCGTGGGCGGCGGACCTGCTCCAGCTGACCCCCTACCTTGACCGGTATCCCGCCCAGCTGTCGGGCGGGCAGCGGCAGCGCGTCGCCGTCGCACGCGCCATCGTCATGGACGCCGACGTCCTGCTCATGGACGAGCCCCTGTCCAACCTCGATGCGCTCCTGCGCCTCGACTTCCGGGCGGAGCTGAAAAAGATCGTCCAGCAGCTGGGCTCCACCACCCTTTACGTCACCCATGACCAGGTGGAGGCCATGAGCCTCTCGGACCGGGTCGCCGTGATGAAGAAGGGGCAGATCGCCCAGCTGGGCCACCCCATCACGGTCTATGAGGAACCCGCAGACCGGTTCGTGGGAGGGTTCATCGGTTCACCGCCCATGAACTTCCTGGAGGGCCGCGTCACCCAGCAGGGCGCCCTGGAAGTCGCCGGCCAAAGTACCGAGGCCCCCGAATTCCTGGCCCGCTCCGCAGCCCGGTCCGGCGGCCTTCCCGTGATGGTCGGAATCCGGGCGGAGAACATCTATCTCGAGGACCGCGGCACGCCGGGAACCCTGGACGCCACCGTGGAAGTCGTGGAACCGCTGGGACACGCCACGCTGCTGACCATGGACCTGGGCGGGCAGACCATCAAAGTGCAGGTGGCCTCCACCGTGCGGGTCTCCTCGGGGGAAAAGGTGGGGCTGCGCTTCGACCAGGCTGCAATCCGGTTCTTCGACACGGAAACCCAGCTTGGATTGACGGCATGAGCCAGGCGCCGGAAGGGAACAGCGGAGACAGCTATCCAATCCGCACCCTTGAGGAACTGGGGAGCCGGGCAAGGGACGTCCTGGCAGCCAACGACATCGGCACCATGGTCACGGCGGCGCCGAACCTCTACCCGCACATGTGGAGCTGGGATGCCGCCTTCGTGGCCACCGGCCTCTCCACCGTGAGCGTGGCCCGCGCCCTGCAGGAGCTGGACTACCTCGTGGCCGCGCAGTGGAAGAGCGGGATGATCCCGCACATCGTGTTCTCCGACGTCCCCGGCTACTTCCCCGACGTGGACCGTTGGGGGACCCGCGGCGTTTCGCCGGAGGGCGTGCAGTCCAGCGGGATCTGCCAGCCGCCGGTCCACGCCACCATGCTGCGCCGCATCGTGGAACGCGCGACGGCGGCCGGCGGCGAGGATGCCAGGCTCGCGGAGGAATTCACCCGGCGGACCCTGCCGCACTGGATCGACTGGCACGCCTGGCTCCGGAGCGCCCGCGGCGGGGACGGCTCTGGCCTGCTCACCATCTACCACGGCTGGGAGTCCGGGATGGACAACTCGCCGCGTTTCGACGGCCCGTACTCCAGGGTCCAGCCCGGCGACATGGAGCCGTTTGTCCGCACGGACACGCTCAAGGTCACCGACCACAGCCAGCGACCCAGCGACGAGGAGTACAGCCGCTACCTGTGGCTGGTGCAGCAGATGGCCGCCGTGGGGTTCGACGACGCCCGGCTGCCGGCGGTGATGTCCTTCCAGGTCAAGGATGTCTTCATGTCGGCGATCTTTGCCGCGGCCAGCGAGGACCTTGCCGTGCTGGCTGAACAGTTCGGCCTGCCCGAGGAAGCGCCCCAGCTGCGGCAGTGGGCCAGGGAATTCCGCGACGGCGTCGACGCCACCGTGGATGAGGAGACCGGACTGGCGCGGGACAGGGATGTGCTGACGGGCGAATGGATCGGACCGCCCACCATCGCCGGGTTCGCACCCCTGGTTTCCACCGCGGACCAGGCCCTCCTCGACAGGCAACTGGAGATCTTCGAGGGGCCGGACTGGAGCGGAGACCCTCGCCTGGCCTTCCCGCTCCCGGCCTCCACGTCCACCACGTACGAAGGATTGAAGCCCCGGCAGTACTGGCGGGGACCGGTGTGGCCGGTGATGAACTGGTACCTGGCCCACTGCCTGCGCAGGCGCGGCGACGGGAAGCGCTACCACCAACTGCGCGAGGCCTCCCTCGCCCAGCTCATGGAGGGCCACTTCGGTGAGTACTACGAACCCTTCACCGGTGAACCGCTGGGCAGCATGGACCAGTCGTGGACAGCGGCCGTGGCACTGGAATGGCTTGCCGATCCCGGGAACGGCTGACCCGTGGGCGCCCTGCCGCAGGGGCTCCCCGTAAACGACGGCGACAGCGCGGCCGGCAGGCACGCAGGCACGGTGCGCCTCCTCATCGCCGGCGCCGGAGCCAGGGGCGCCGCGTACGCCCGCCTCGCCGCCGCCACCGGCCGGGCCACCGTGGTGGGCCTTGCCGAGCCGCGCGCCGAGCTGCGCGGCCCCCTGGCGAAGGAACTCGGTGTCCCGGACAACGGGGTTTTCGACAACTGGCAGGCGATGCTGGCCGGCCGCCTGCCCGCCGACGGCATCATCATCGCCACACCGGACCGTGAACATGCGGGCCCCTTCGCAGCAGCCGCAGCCCACGGCTACCAGATCCTCCTGGAAAAACCCGTCGCCGCCGACCCCGCAGGCTGCGCCGAACTTGACCGCCTCAGCCGTGAAACCGGCACCAGGGCAACGGTCTGCCACGTGCTGCGCTACACCCCGCTGACGGCACTGCTCAAGCAGCTCCTGGCCGGCGGGGCAGTTGGCCGCATTATCTCCGTCCAGCACCTGGAGCCCGTTGGTTTCTGGCACTTCGCGCATTCCTACGTCCGCGGGAACTGGCGCCGCGAGGAGAACTCAAGTCCGTTCCTGCTGGCCAAGTGCACGCACGACGTCGACTGGCTCTCCTTCATCATCGGCAGCAGGCCCCTGCGGGTATCCTCCTTCGGGCAGCTGGCCCACTTCCGTCCCGAGGGGGCGCCGGAAGGCGCAACCCGGCGCTGCACCGACTGCCCGGCTGAACCAAGCTGCCCCTACTCCGCACTGAAGATCTACGGCGCCGGGCGGCCATCGAACGGCGGCAGGCCGGACCCGGCACGGGCGTACTTCGCCGACGTCGTGGATCCGGGTGGCACCCCCGAATCACTGCTGCACGCCCTGGCCACGGGCCCCTACGGCCGCTGCGTCTATTTCTCGGACAACGACGTCGTGGACCACCAGGTGGTGAACATCGAATACGAGGACGGCACAACCGCCGCGTTCACCGCCACGGCCTTCACCGCCGCGGGCCCCCGGCGGACCCGCATCTTCGGCAGCCACGGAGAGATCACCATCGAAGCCGGAGCCATCTCCGTCTACGACTTCCTGACCGGATCAACAACTGTCCACCCCGTGCCCGCCGCCGTGCCGCAGGTCCGGGGCGAAAAGCACGAAGGCGGCGACCGCGGCCTCATCTCCGCCTGGGTTGCGGCGCTCGCCGGCGGGGACTGGTCAGGAGTGGTGTCCGGACTGGACGAGTCCCTGGTCAGCCACGCCGCCGTCTTCGCCGCCGAGGAAGCGCGCCGGAACCATGCCGTAGTGGACGTCGGGCGCTTCAGCCTCAGCCAGTAATTTCATCGATGGACACAACGGCCAGGAAGCCGCGGCCCAGGACCTCCGGGGAACCGCTGTCCGAGCCCACCACGGCGTCGTAGCGGTCAAGGGCCACCGGCCCCAGCGCCCCGGACCCGGCAGAGGCAGCGCCAGGGGCGGCAGGGGAAGAGGCAGTCGCCTGGCCCTGCAGCAGGACGCCCAGCTGGCCGGCGAAAAGGGGATGGGCCCGTTTCTTCGAGAGCTCAATGATGGACGTAAAGCCCTTGTACTTCCCGGCCCGGGTGATGACGTTGAGGTTGCGGACGTCCCCCGTGGGGAGGGCGCAGGTGGTCTCGGCCCCGCCGGGGAACCGGAACGCGCGGTACTTTTCGAGGGGATGTTCAGCGCCATCCACGGTAAGCAGCAGGAGCTCGCCTTCAACCACGGTGAGCACCCGCTCCATTCCGGGAAACGGCGAGAACTCCCCGGCCTTGCCCACCTCGGCGATGCTGACCCGCCAGTCCCACCCGCCGTCGTGTCCGGAGTCGACGCCGGAATGGCCCGCGATCTGGCGTGTTACCCCACCGCCGTTGCGCCACGGTTCAGGTTTAAGGTCGGCAAAGCGGATGATCTCCATCTGTTCAGCCTAGTTGCCCGCCCGGCGGCGGTGTGCAGGCGGCAGGGTGTCGGCAGCTCCCATCCTTCCCTGCTACTCTCCTCCGGGGGGACAACACGAAAACAGCCTGAAGGAGCCGGGAATGTTCGTCAAAGTGTGTGGTCTCAGCACGCCGGAATCTGTTCGCGAAGCGGTGGCCGCGGGAGCGGATGCGGTGGGTTTCGTCCTCACCGCCAGCCCCCGCGTGGTCTCGCCCTCGCAGGCATCGGCCCTGCTGGCCGAGGTCCCGGAACGGGTTTTGCCGATCGGCGTATTCCGCGACGAGCCCGTTGTTGACGCCGTGGCCATTGCCCGCGCCGCCGGGCTGGAATGGATCCAGCTGCACGGCACGCGCACCCGCGAGGACGTTGCCACCGTGCACGACGCCGGGATGAAGCTGGTCAGGGCCGTCACCCTGAGTGCCACGCCCGAGGAACTGGAGGACTGGGGCGAGGACCTGCTCCTGATCGACGCCGCCGTTCCCGGTTCTGGCGAGGCCTGGGACTACGGTTCGGTGGCCGGCCTCCCTGCCCTGCAGGGACGCAGCTGGCTGCTGGCCGGCGGCCTGGACCCGGAGAACGTGGGGAAGGCTTCAGCTGCCGCCCGCGCCTGGGGCGTGGACGTTTCCTCCGGTGTTGAGGCATCCCGCGGCGTCAAGGACCTGGCCAAGGTCCGCGCCTTCGTGCATGCGGCAAAAGCCGAGTCCACGGTCTAGGCGGCACGGCGGGAGCCGGTTCAGGGGCGTCTCAGGGAAGCCCCTGAGCTGTGTGCCGGCGGACGCGGGGGACAATGGATGAATGAAGACACTGCTCAACATCATCTGGCTGGTTTTTGGCGGGTTCTGGCTCGCGCTCGGATATTTCGCGGCCGGTGTCATCTGCTGCCTGCTGGTCATCACCATCCCGTGGGGCATCGCCTCGTTCCGGATTGCCGCCTATACCCTCTGGCCCTTCGGCCGGACCGTGGTGGACAAGCCCGGCGGCACCGGCGTCTTCCCGCTGCTGGGCAACGTGATCTGGCTCCTGGTGGCAGGTGTCTGGATCGCTATCGGGCACGTGGTCACCGCTTTCGCCATGGCGGTCACCATCATCGGCATCCCGCTGGCCATCGCCAACCTGAAGCTCATCCCGGTGTCCCTGATGCCGCTGGGCAAGCAGATCGTGCCCACCAGCCAGCCGTTCGTCTCCACCTACCGGTAGACGGACCCGCGTCGGGCAGCCAGCTCAGCCGGCAGCCTCGTCCGGCCGCAGGGCGCGCAGCACGCAGAACTCGTTGCCGTCCGGATCAGCCATCACCACCCAGGTAACGTCCGGGCCCTGGCCCACGTCCACGCGCATGGCGCCCAGGCCTTCCAGCCGTGCCACTTCCGCGTCCCGGTCCTCGGGCCGGAGGTCCAGGTGCAGCCGGTTTTTGGCCTCCTTGCGCTCGGGCACCCTAAGGAACAGCAGGTCCGGGACCACGCCGTCCTCCGGGCTGCCCGCCGGTGGTTCGAGCACGATTTCATCGTCTGCCTCGTAGGTCCGACGCCAGCCCAGGGCCCGTTCCCAGAAGCCGGCAGGTACCTGCGGGTTGGTGGAATCGATGCAGAGGGCCTGGATGCGCACAGTCATCCGAGCAGTGTTGCACCCGGGCGCGGCAGCCGTAAAGGTTCAGCCGGAGAAGCCCCGCACCACCGGTCCCGGCGGACGGCATCGTCAGCGCGGACTGAACACCCCGTTGACCAGGAGGGCCACGGCGTCGCTGTCGTCCAGTTCGGCGGCGATATCGACGTCGGCCCCGTAGCCGCCGCCGGCCAGCTCGCGGCCGCTGGAACAGCCGTGGAGCATCTCGCGGAGGCGCGGCTCGGCGGCTTCAAAGGCGGCCATGGCCGCTACAGCCTCCGGCGAGTAGCCGTGCCGGCCGTCCTCCGGCTCGTACCCGCCCTTGCCCGCGGCCACCAGGCCGGCAATGAACGCGCCCGCGCCGATCTGGTCCTCCACGGCTGGCCGGAGTCCCCCGCCGGGCCAGCGCTCGCCGGCGGCAATCACTGCGATGACGGCATCCGCGGGGAGGTTGGCGGCCACCCACTCGGCGGTGGCGGCAGCGTTGCGGAGGCTCACGGCGGCCACTAAGGGGACTTCGCGGGCCAGTTCGTGGCAGAGCGCGGAGCCGTTGGGCGACGGCAGGACCACCCGGTCCAGGGATGCCGCGGCCCGGAAGCTTGCGGGGGAGAGGCTGAGTCCGCCTCCGTCGCGGGGACCTGCCAGGTGCGCGCCGTGGCGTGCGGCGAAGTCCTCAGCGCCGGTGTCCTTCCACGGAAAGGGGAAAACTTCCGCTCCGCGGTCCAGGGCGATGCTGACGCAGGTGCTGAAGGACAGGACGTCCACCACCACGGCAAGGTCCGCGCCGGACGCTACTGTCCTGGCGCCGTCGAGCCCCCACTCCATCCGGACTGCGGAGGGCAGCTGCCGGTGCGCCGCGCTTGCCGTCATGGTGTGGCGGGGATTGGAGGTGGATGCGTTCACGCCAGTTCGCCTTTCAAGTTGCGGTGCGCGGCGTCCAGCCACAGCTCCCGTGCCCTGCCGCTGTGGAACAGCGGGTCCAGTTCCAGCAGGCGGCGCACGACGGCGGTGCGCCCGGCGGCGAAGTCAGCGTCGCCAATATGCGCGTAATCCTGGCGGACGGCCGCAATGTACCGCGCGTACTCCCCAGGTTCCCCGCCAAGGATGGAGAGGTCGGCGTCGCAGAGGAGGGCGCCGTCGTCGTCCCCTTGGTCCGGGCGGTGGTCCGAGGTCAGCCGGACCAGCCGTCCCACCTCGCACACCTCAGCCTCCGGAAGGCCTGCCGCCTGCAGGCGGTCTTCGGCGAGGCGGGCGGACTCCTCCTCGTCCTGGCCGGCCACCCCGCGGTAGACGGCGTCGTGGAACCAGGCCGCCAGCAGTACCGTGCGCGGCGGGTCGGCGGGATCGGTGAGCAGGTCGAGGGACTCGAGGACGGACAGCAGGTGGGTGCAGCCGTGGTACCGGCGGTGCGGCTCGCTCCACCGGTCCAGGAGGTCCAGGAAGAGGGCGTCGTGGCCGGGCATCACGGCGTTCCAGCGGTTCAGCAGCGGAACCTTCAACGACTTGTTGCGCCGGCGGGCGGGAATGCGGAGTCCGCTGGCGATCAGCGTGCGGACCAGGATCCGGGCTTCGACCGGAACGGCACCGGCAGCCACCAGGTCATCGAAGCGGCGCTCCGGGACGTCGTAATGGTCGCCGTCGAACGCCCGCTCGGGGATGCCCGCCGCGGCTGCGAACAAGTGCAGCTCCTCCAGTGACTCATCCGAAACGAGGTGGGAGAAGTGGGTTCCGTGCGCAGGCCACAGCGGCGGGTCGATGAAGATGGCCATGGGGGAAGTCTAATTGGGCCCGAACCCGCGGAGGGGGTGCGCTCCCGCCCGGTTACGTGGTGGCGGCGGCCGGTTTCCGCCCCGGCCCGCCGGCAGCTCCGGCGTGTCCGGGCAGGCAACCGGGCAGGAGCGCACGCCGGGCCGGAACCAGGCAGACTCCGGGCGCCCACCGGAGTGGCGTCCGCCGCCCAAGCCGCGCCGGAAATGCGGCAGCAGGGGGCGCTTTCATCCGTATCTGCGGATTAGACTGACGGCATGAACATTATCCGTGTGGCCGAGGCAGCCCGGTTCCTCGGCGTCAGTGACGATACCGTCCGGCGCTGGACGGAGAACGGGAGCCTCACCCCGGTGAAAGACGACGCCGGCCGGCTGGCAGTCGACGGGCTGGAGCTGGCCCTGCATGCGCAGAAGCTCGCCCAGCTTCCGGACGATCCCCACCGCACGGGGAGCTCGGCCCGCAACCGGTTCGTGGGCCTGGTCACCAACATCACCGCGGACAAGGTCATGGCGCAGGTGGAACTGCAGTGCGGGCCGTTCCGTGTGGTGTCGCTGATGAGCAGTGAGGCCGTGCGGGAGCTGGGGCTGGAACCCGGCTCCGTGGCCACCGCAGTGGTCAAAGCCACCACGGTCATCATCGAAACGCCCCGGGGCAAGGCGCTGTGACGGGGAAACAAAAACTGACGGCGCTGCTGCTGGCGGTTCTGATGACCGCCATGCTGGCCGCGTGCACCGGCAAGGGTGACGCGGACGCCGGCAGTGGCAGCAGCACACTGACCGTGTTCGCCGCAGCCTCCCTCAAAAGCAGCTTCACCGAACTCGCCGAACGCTTCGAAGCGGAAAACCCCGGCACCACCGTCACCCTCAGCTTCGCGGGATCAGCTGACCTTGCCACCCAGCTCAGCCAGGGAGCGCCCGCGGACGTGTTCGCGTCCGCGGACTCCGGCACCATGGCCAAGGTGCAGGAGGCCGGCCTGGTGGACGGCAGACCGCGAAACTTTGCCTCCAACACCCTGGCCATCGCAGTCCCGCCAGGAAACCCGGCAGGCATCCGCTCCTTCGCGGACCTGGCCAAAACCGGTATCAAACTCGTGGCCTGTGCCCCGCAAGTGCCCTGCGGGGCGGCTGCCGCCAGGGTGGCGGACAGTACCGGTACCGTGCTCAGCCCGGTCAGCGAGGAAAACTCCGTGACGGACGTCCTGGGCAAAGTCATCTCCGGTCAAGCGGACGCAGGGCTCGTGTACGTCACGGACGTCCGGTCAGCCGGCGCCCGGGTGGAGGGCATCCCCTTCCCGGAGGCGGCCGCCGCAGTGAACCCGTACCCTGCCGCCGTGCTGGCCGGCAGCCGCAATAAAGCCGCGGCCGGCAGGTTCCTGGACCTTCTGGCTGGCCCCGAAGGCCAGGAGGTCCTGGCGGCGGCCGGCTTTGGACCGGTTCCGGCATGATGCGCATCCACGGGGCGGGCGCCAGGTGACCGGCGGGCACGCGGGCCGCCAGGCGTACACCGGCGTTCCCCGCTGGCTGTATGGGCTCGCAGTCCTCGCCGCCCTGGTGGTGGTCCTTCCGCTCGTTGCGATGGTAGCGCGGGTCAACTGGGCCAACTTCATCCCGCTGGTCACGTCCGCGCCGGCCCTGGCGGCGCTGGGACTGAGCCTGCGCACGGCTGCGGCCAGCACCGCCCTCTGCATCGTGCTTGGGGTGCCGCTTGCGGTGGTCCTGGCCCGGGGCAGGTTTCCGCTGCTGGGGCTCCTGCGCTCGCTGGTGCTGCTGCCCCTGGTGCTGCCGCCGGTGGTTGGCGGCATCGCCCTCCTGTACACGTTTGGCCGGCAGGGGCTCCTGGGCGGG
Source organism: Pseudarthrobacter sp. NCCP-2145 (assembly GCF_023708005.1). NCBI lineage: Bacteria > Bacillati > Actinomycetota > Actinomycetes > Micrococcales > Micrococcaceae > Pseudarthrobacter > Pseudarthrobacter sp. NCCP-2145. Next base: position 112,891 of record NZ_BRCG01000002.1, read on the forward strand.
GCGATCGAGGTGCTGGGGCTGCAGATCGCATTTTCCACCACCGCCGTGGTGCTGGCCCAGACGTTTGTGGCCCTGCCGTTCCTGGTGGTGAGCCTCGAAGGTGCCCTCCGGACCGGCGGCCAGAGGTACGAGGCTGTGGCCGCGACGCTGGGGGCGACACCTGGAACCGTCTTCCGGCGCGTCACGCTCCCGCTGGCCTTGCCGGGACTGGCGTCCGGGGCGGTCCTTTCCTTCGCCCGGAGCCTCGGGGAGTTCGGCGCCACGCTTACGTTCGCCGGCAGCCTGCAGGGGGTAACCCGGACGCTGCCGCTCGAAATCTACCTGCAGCGCGAAACCGACCCGGACGCCGCCGTCGCGCTTTCCCTGGTGCTGGTGGCCGTGGCCGTCGCGGTGGTGGCCCTCGCCTACCGGCGCCCTGGCGGCAGGGGCCCGGATGGGAAAGCCGGGAAGCAGGCTTCGGGGGAACGGCCGACGACGGCTCCCGGGGCAGGCGGTGCCCTCACGTGACGTTCTCGTTCCAGGCAGCCGTGGCGGAGCGCGGTTTCGACGTTGCCCTGTCGCTGGGCCCCACGGAAACTGTGGCCGTGATGGGTCCCAACGGCGCCGGCAAGTCCACCCTGCTCTCGGTCATCGCCGGGCTTGTGCGGCCGGACGGGGGGCGGGCCGAGCTGAACGGCCGGACCCTGTTCCATCTGGGGGAAGGGCAGAGGCGGTGGACCGCCCCCCACCACCGCGGGACGGCGCTGCTGGCCCAGGAGCCGCTGCTCTTTCCGCACCTCACCGCGGCTGACAACGTGGCATTCGGGCCCCGGAGCGCGGGGACTCCGAGGCGCCAGGCAATGCAGCAGGCGGCGCGGTGGCTGGACGATGTTGAAGCCGGGGACCTTGCGGCCCGCCGTCCTGCCGAACTGTCCGGCGGGCAGGCGCAGCGAGTGGCGGTGGCCCGGGCTCTCGCCGCGGATCCAGGACTCCTCCTCCTCGACGAACCGATGGCGGCCCTGGACATCCATTCCGCCCCGCTGCTCCGGCGCCTGCTCAAGCGCGTCCTCGCGGACCAGCCGGCCATCATCATCACGCATGACGTCCTGGACGCCTTGATGCTCGCCGACAGGGTGGTCATCCTGGAGAACGGCCGGATTGCGGAGGAAGGCCCCACCCGGGAGGTCCTGCACAAGCCGCGCAGCGCGTTCGCCGCCGGGCTGGCGGGACTGAATTTTGTAGTGGGAACCTCCGCCGGGGACGGCATCCTGGCCGCCCGCGGGCATATTGCCGGCCACAGCGAGGACCCCGTCCCCGCCGGCCGTCCCGCGGTGGCCGTGTTCCCGCCGTCGGCCGTTTCTGTATTCCTCACCGACGCGCACGGCAGCCCCCGGAACTCCTTCGCGGTGGCCATTACGGACCTGGAACCTCATGGGGACCAGATCCGCGTGCGGGGCGGCGGGCTTGCGGCTGACATCACCCCGGCCGCCCTGGCGGACCTCGGGCTGGTCCCGGGGATGACGGTGCACCTTGTGGTCAAGGCCGCAGCAGTGTCCGTCTACCCGCTGTAGGGCTGTCAGCTGCGGGGATGTCCTGCAGCGGGACTGTCCGCTGCGGGGCGAAGCACCCGCCCGCTGAAATAGGGTCTGTCGCCCCTGTCGCCGGCCGCGTAGAGCTGTTTCGCTGTAGGCAAACAGTTGTCAGGAACGGCACCAAACCAAAGTTGAGCGTAGTAGACTCAAGTTAATAAAAACTGCCCCCGGAAGGAGCTCTCTTTGGACGTCAAATTCACCACCAAGAGCCAGGAGGCTCTCTCGGCTGCGGCCATGAACGCCTCCACGGCCGGAAATCCCCAGGTTGAGCCGGCCCACCTGCTCAAGGCGCTCATGGACCAGCGCGAAGGCGTCGCCGTGGCGCTGCTCCGCGCCACGGGTGCGGACCCGGACTCCGTCAGTGTCCAGGCGAGCAGCGCCATCAAGGCGCTCCCTGCCACCTCCGGCGGATCCAGCCAGCAGGCGCAGCTCTCCCGCCCCGCGCTGCAGGCCATCCAGAACGCCAAGGAGGAAGCGGACCGGCTCGGCGATACCTTCGTCTCCACCGAGGTCCTCCTCCTGGGACTCTCGGCCGGCAACGACGCCGCGGCGCGCCTGCTGCGCGACGCCGGTGCCTCCCACGAAGCGCTGCTCGCCGCCCTGCCGGGTGTCCGCGGCGACGGGAAGGTCACCAGCCCGGATCCGGAGAACACCTTCCAGTCCTTGGAAAAGTTCGGCACGGACCTGACCGCCATGGCCCGCTCCGGCAAGCTTGATCCCGTGATCGGCCGGGACGCCGAAATCCGCAGGATCGTCCAGGTCCTGAGCCGCCGCACCAAGAACAACCCCGTGATCATCGGTGAGCCCGGCGTCGGCAAGACCGCCGTGGTGGAGGGCCTGGCCCAGCGCATCGTCGCCGGGGACGTGCCGGAAAGCCTGCGCGGCAAGACCCTCATCGCCCTGGACCTGGCGTCCATGGTGGCGGGCGCCAAGTACCGCGGCGAGTTCGAGGAGCGGCTCAAGGCCGTCCTGGAGGAAATCAAGAACTCCGAGGGCCAGATCGTCACGTTCATTGACGAGATCCACACCGTGGTGGGCGCCGGCGCCACCGGCGACTCATCCATGGATGCCGGCAACATGCTCAAGCCCATGCTGGCCCGCGGCGAACTGCGGCTGATCGGTGCCACCACCCTGGACGAGTACCGGGAGAACATCGAAAAGGACCCGGCGCTGGAGCGCAGGTTCCAGCAGGTGTACGTGGGCGAGCCGAGCGTGGAGGACACCATCGGCATCCTCCGCGGCCTGAAGGAGCGCTACGAGGCGCACCACAAGGTGACCATCGCGGATGCCGCGCTGGTGGCTGCCGCCACGCTCTCCAACCGCTACATTTCGGGCCGGCAGCTGCCGGACAAGGCGATCGACCTGGTGGACGAGGCCGCGTCAAGGCTCCGCATGGAGATCGACTCGGCGCCCGAGGAAATTGACCAGCTGCAGCGGCTGGTGGACCGGCTCACCATGGAGGAGCTGGCCCTCCAGGACGAAAAGGACGCCGCCTCCGTTGAGCGGCTGGCCGCACTCCGGGCGGACAAGGCGGACAAGGAAGAGGAGCTGAACGCCCTTAAAGCGCGCTGGGAAGCCGAAAAAGCCGGCCTCAACCGGGTGGGCGACCTCAAGGCAAAGCTGGATGAACTGCGCAGCGCCTACGAGAAGGCCGCCCGCGAAGGTGACCTGGAAACGGCCTCCCGCATCCTCTACGGCGAGATTCCCGCCCTTGAACGCGAGCTGAACGCTGCCGCGGAAGCCGAGGCCGCCGTCGTGGACAAATCCACGCAGATGGTTGCCGAGCAGGTGACCGCCGACGACATCGCCGAGGTCATCTCCGCCTGGACCGGCATCCCGGCCGGGCGCATGCTGCAGGGCGAGAGCCAGAAGCTGCTCCATATGGAGGAGGAACTGGGCAAGCGGCTGATCGGCCAGACGAAGGCCGTCACTGCGGTGTCCGACGCCGTCCGGCGCGCGCGGGCCGGCATCAGCGACCCCAACCGCCCTACCGGTTCGTTCCTCTTCCTGGGGCCCACGGGCGTCGGAAAGACGGAGCTGGCCAAGGCGCTGGCGGACTTCCTGTTCGACGACGAACGCGCCATGGTGCGCATCGACATGTCCGAGTACGGGGAGAAGCACTCCGTGGCCCGGCTGGTGGGTGCGCCTCCGGGGTACGTGGGCTACGAGGAAGGCGGCCAGCTCACCGAAGCCGTCCGCCGCCGCCCGTACTCAGTTGTGTTGCTGGACGAGGTGGAGAAAGCCCACCCCGAGGTCTTCGACATCCTCCTGCAGGTGCTCGACGACGGCCGGCTCACCGACGGGCAGGGCCGCACCGTGGACTTCCGCAACGTGATCCTGGTGCTGACCTCCAACCTGGGCAGCCAGTTCCTGGTGGACCAGACCCTGGATCCGGACGCCAAGCGGAACGCCGTGATGGCCACCGTCAACGCATCCTTCAAGCCTGAGTTCCTGAACCGGCTGGATGAGGTGGTGCTGTTCGATGCCCTCACCGTTGAAGAGCTGGCGCACATCGTGGAACTGCACGTGGACGAGCTGGGCCGCCGGCTCCACGACCGCCGCCTGACGCTCGAGGTAACCGAAGGTGCGCGGGCCTGGCTGGCCCTGTCCGGGTTCGATCCCGCCTACGGTGCCCGGCCCCTGCGCCGGCTGGTGCAGCGCGAGATCGGCGACCGCCTGGCGAAAGCCATCCTGGCCGGCGATATCAGCGACGGCGACACGGTGTTGGTGGACACGGCCGCGGACGTGGGAGAACTCACCGCGGCCGGGACCGACCTCCCGGCGGCGGAGGGCCGCAGCAGCGGACTCTCGGTCCGCCGGAAGGACTAGGGGCGTCCGGAAAACAGCAGGCAGGGTGCTGCCCTGGCGGGGTGGCCGCTAGGGCAGCACGCTTGCGTTGATCACGTTTCCGCCGGGGGCTGTCACGTAACAATCCACCCTGCGATCACCGGATTCCCAGCTGGTGGTGCTCGGGAAGCTGCGCTCGTAGTTGAGGTCGTAGTCGTTGGCGGCCGGGCCAAGCCGGGCGGCCTGGCATGCTTCCAGCGCCTTGGCCTTCAGTGCCTCGGCACCGGGATAGGAGTCACCCTCCGGGTACCGAAACAACGCCACGAGCTGGGCCGAGTGCCCGGTATCGCACGCCACCACGGTGGACGCCAGTGCCTCGGGGTCGAAATCCTTGAAGCAGTCGCCCAGCGCGAAGTCGGCGGGCGCCACCCCCTCGCGGGGCAGTGGCAGCGCCGTGGCGGGAGGCGCCACCCTGGTTTCCAGCACCCCCTCAGCACCACTTCCGGAAGCGCCCGGCTCCTGGTTTGAGTTCAGCCACAGGGCAAGCCACACCAGGGAACCGACGACCGCCAGCAGCACAACAACGAAGACTGCAATCCACAGCGTCCGCCCGTTGACCCTCCCGGAAGGCGCCGCCGTTGGGTCCTCCGGTTGCATACGGGGGTGCAGGACAGGTTCGGCTGCTGGTGCAGGTACGCGCGGCAGGCCCGCCGTGGGTGGCGAGGCCGGCTTGGGCGGGACGTCCTGGTGATTCACGTGGTGCATCCTCCTGGTGCTCTGCGCAGCGGCGGGCCGGCCCGCTGCCCGGATATCAACAGATGTTTTAGCGACTCTACCGAAGAAAAAAGCGGGAAACCCGCGGTTTGGAGCCCTGATGGTAACCCAGGCCACCCCAGGGCGCCGCGCGTGGCAAGCGGGGGCAGTCGAAAGCATGTAATCTAGGTGTACGACAAATTGACCAAACATTCCGGGGCCTCACCTACGCCAAGGTGACCACCTCCGGTCCAAGTACAAAAGGGGGTCACGCCATGGGGCGCGGCCGTCAAAAGGCAAAAGCTACCAAGCAGGCTCGGGATATCAAGTACTACTCCCCGAACACTGACTATTCGGCACTTCAGCGTGAGCTGACGGGTCCGGGCAGTCGTGCCACGAGCCATTATGCGAATGAGCCAGTCGAACCTGACTATTCGGCTTATGTGGATAAGTACGCGGATGATTTGGAAGAAGACGACGACGAGGTAGACACCCGTCGGATCGGCTAGTTGTCGCAAGGTGCTGCTGCCGTAAAGGCGCAGCCCTGGTGACGCCGCAGCACCAGTGGACCCAGTACATGGATCCTGGTCTTTGGACCAGTGCAGCGCTTCTTTTCGGCCCCCGGTCCAGCTGGACCGCAGGGGCTGACTTCAGTTATTAGGCCCGCTGCCCGCACCGGAAACGGCGCAGGCAGCGGGCTTTCTGCTGCCCCGGGGGCCTACCGCGCCCCTGGCGCCCCCACGTGCTCTGGCGCCTGCACCGGATCTGTCCCGGGCAGTGTGACGCCTCCTGCAGTGTTCCCGGTGGACACCCTGGCCCCGTGTCCGGCTCCAGCCAGCCCCACCGCCACCACTGACGCCAGGACCAGCGCGGACGCGGGTGCCAGCACCGCCCAGGGCGCACGTTCAACGTAGCCAATGCCCTCGGCCAGGATGAGTCCCCACTCCGGCGTGGGCTGCTGCGGGCCCAGTCCCAGGAAACCTAGGGCCGCCAGCGCAAGGGCAATCCCCGGCAGCCGGAGCATCGCGTGGCGCAGCAGCGGCCATGCCACCGCCGGGAGGACGTACCGGAACATGATCCGCGCCCTGCCCACTCCCAGCACCGGAAGGATCTGCACGTAGGGCTGGGCGCGCGCCTCCTGGGCCAGGGCCGCTGTATGTGCGGCCAGGGGTGCCCAACTGACGGCGGCGACCGCCACGGCAGCGCCGTGCGCCGAGGGGCCCGTGAGCGCCGCCACCACCAGGCCGGCGAGGATGGGCGGCGCCGCGTTGGCCACCTCCACGGGCCCGGCCGCCGCCAGTGGAAAGAGCCCGACGGCGATTCCCACGGCCAGGCAGGCCAGCACCACCACCAGCGCCATACCTAGCGTCCCCACGGCGCCGTGCCCCACGCGGGCCAGCAGGTCGCGTCCACTGGCATCGGCACCGAACGGAAGCGGCCAGCCGGGGGCCGCAAGCCTGGCATGGTCCGAGGTGAAGGGATCGCGCAGCAGCCCGGCCACAACAATCAGGAGCAGGGTGACGCCGGCCGCCGCAGGCAGGGCCAGCTGGCGGCGGTTCCCCGGCCGCGGAGGTTCCGCGAGCGGAAGCGTGCCGAAGCGGACCGCGGGCCCGATCAGCAGGTACCGCGCCGCCGTCGTCAGCGTTCCCACCAGCAGGGCGAGGCCCATGAGCGCCAGCATGCCCGCCTGGAGCGTGGGGATGTCCTGCGCGCTGGCGGCTCCGAGCAGCGCCCGGCCGAGCCCCGGGATGGCGTAGACCTTTTCCACAGCTACTGCACCGCCGGTCAGTCCAATCAGGACCAGCCCGATTTGCGGCAGCACTGCCGGCATTGCTCGGCGGAGCACCGCGGCGGTCAGCCGGACAGGCCCGGCCCCGGACATCCGCCAGGTGGCCACCCACTGTTCGGCGAACCCAGCACGGATGGCGTCTGAGGCCAGGAGCCCGATCAGCCCGCCTGCAGGAATGCCCAGCGACAGTGCCGGAAGCACCGCATACTCCGGCCCCTTCCATCCGAAGGGCGGGAACCACCGGAGCCAGATGGCACCGGCCACCAGCAGCATGGCGGCCAGCAGGAACTCCGGCAGGGAGGTGAGGGCTGCGGACAGGGCTCCCGACGCCGGCCTCCTCCTTTGCCGCAGCCCGTCCATGACCGCTGGTGTGCAGAGGAGCAGGGCGATGATGGCGGCCGCGGCAAGGGCAAAGGCCATCAGGGTCACGGAGACACTGAGGGCGGACGCGATGCCGGGCGCCACCGGCGTGTTGCTGATCCAGGACGTGCCCAGGTCTCCGGCGAACACGCCGCGGATCCGGGACAGGAAATGGGGGAGTGGCCCCTGCTCCAGTCCGAGTTCCGCCCGGACCGCGGCCAGCGCCTCGGGAGTTGGCTCCCGGTCCGAGTACCGTGCCCGGAGGATCGTGTACTCGGCGCCGCGGCCCGAGAGCCACGGCATCATGCCGATCAGCACCACCAGGGCCACCAGGGCGAGGACCCGTGAGACGGTGACTTTCACAAAAGCCGTTCCGCCGGGCATCAGCCTGCAGTGCCTGTGCTGGCGGCAAGACGGGTCCTGCTGGTCACCAGCGCGCGTTCGCGCGGGTCACGCTCCACTCCGCCCACGCGGGTGGATTCGCCCTGGATGACGCGTTCGTGGAGGAGAGGGACGGCGGCGTCGCGGGAGAGGATGAGGCTTTCGGCCGCGGAAATGGCGGCCCTTCGCTCGGGTCCGGCAGGAATACCCGCGGCCTTGGCCAGGGCGGCGTCCACCGCGGGGTCGCAGAACTGGGAGATGTTGAAGGAGCCGGCGCAGGAGAAGTCGCTGTAGAGGTAGGCCACCGGGTCACCTGAGTCCAGCACCGTGGCGCGGGAGAGGATGAAGGCATCGAACTTACCGGCCAGGGCGTCCGCCTCGATGTGCTGGTACTCCCTCACGTCCTGTTCCACCACGAAGCCTGCAGCCTCCAGCTGCTGCTCCAGCTGGACGGCCACCTCAGGCAGTTCGGCGCGGTCGGTGAAGGTTCCGAGCCGGATGGGCGTTCCCGCGACGGCGGCTGCCGCCGCCCGGGTGGCCAGGGCGGCCGCGTACTCCCCGCTGTTCCGCTGCTCCGCGGCCCAGGGAAGGGCGGGGCCCAGCAGCCCGGAGGCTTGGTCCGCCCGGCCTTCGTAGACCCTGTCCACGATGGTGCCGGCGTCGACGGCGGCCCGGGCGGCGGCGCGGACAGCGGGATCGGCGAACGGACCCGAGACGGTGTTGAGGTACAGCGTGTTGGTCCGTGGCATGGGCACCTCGTGGACCAGCGCCGGATCGATCTGGGCCACCTGGCCCACGGGGATGGCCTCGACGATGTCTGCGTCGCCGGTCCGGAGTGCGGCAGCCCGGGCTGTTCCGTCCGGGACGAACTGGACATCCACGCCCTCCGCCTCCGCCTGCGGGCCCCAGTATCCGTCGAACCGGTCCAGCCTGGCCGAGGATGTGCCGTCGACTGAAACCAGGCGGTAGGGACCCGTTCCGGCATTGACCGGGCTGACAACGCCGCCTTCCCCGTACGCCGAGGCCGCGAGAATGGCCAGCTGGGGGCTGGACAGCCGCTGGGGCAGGAGGGGGTCGGGCGTCGCCGTGGTGATGGTGACGGAGTTGGCGTCCCCGGCCTGGGCAGTCAGCTCAACGCCATCCAGGATCCTGGGCTTCGGGCTGGCCTGCGCCGCGGCGGTCAGCGAAGCCGCCACTTCTGCCGCGGTCATCGCTGTTCCGTCATGGAACCCGACACCCTCCCGCAAGGTAAAGCTCCAGGAGGCCGGACCGGTCTGCTGCCACTCGGTGGCCAGCGCAGGCTGTGCCTCGCCGAGTTCGTCCAGCTCCACCAGCGTTTCGGCTGTTTTCCAGCGGGACAGCTTGAACGCGTCGTCGCTCAGCGGGGATAAACCGGACCGCGGCGGCTGGAGCATGGCCAGCTTGATCCGGCCTGAATCGGTGCCGGGTCCGGCTGCCTGGTCGGTTCCGGCCGCGAAACAGCCGGTCAGGCCAGTGGCCAGGAGCAGCACTGACAGGCCGGTGAGTGCCGGGCGGAGGCGGGGTCTGGACATGGGGGAGTACCTTTTCCTTCGGTTGGGTTGTTTGAATGCTGTGGTGCCGGGTGTGGGCGCCCGCGCCAGCTGCCGGCAGGTTACGTTTTGGTGGGCAGGAGCCGGGGAAGTCCGACGGCGGGAATCACCGTGAGTGCCGCCAGCAGCGCCCAGGGCCAGGCGGCGCCAGGTCCCGGCTGGGCGGCTCCTGCGTACAGCGGTCCCAGGACAATGTTGCCGAGCAGCACGGCGCAGCCGCCCATGCTCGCGAGGAGGCCGTAGTAGATTCCGGTCCGGCGGCCGTTGGCAAAGTCCAGGACCAGCGGCAAAGCCACCGGGCCAATGCACATGTGGCCGAGGCACAGTCCCACCACAAGCAGCAGCGGCGGCAGGATCTGCATGGTGCCGGTGGCCGGAACCTGGGCCAGGACGGCCATGGTGCCGAAGGCGAGGCCCTTGAGGATGAATCCTGCAGTGAGGGCCCGTCCTGCGCCTATCCTGGCTGTCAGCCGGGAAATCGGCCACTGCAGCGCAACGGTCAGCAGGGACGCGACGGCGAACAGGCCTGCCAGCACCTCCGGGCCTGCATCGGTCCTGGCCAGCTCGACGGGAAGGCCGAAATACAGCTGGTTGTAGGCGAGGAGGTTCACGCTGTACAGGGCGGCAAATGCCACGAATCGCCTGTCCCGCAGCATGGCGGCTGTCCGCAGCGCGGTGCCGCGCTTCTGCGTGGCCGGTGCCAGTCGTGGGTCTTCCGCAGGCAGGCTGTGCCACAGCACCCCGGCCATCACGGTGAAGACCACTGTCCCGGCCAGCGCTGCCCAGGTGAAGGAAACGCCCAGCAGCAGGGCGCCCAGAAGGGGACCTGCCACGGCTCCGATTTCCCCGCAGATGGCAAGCAGCGCAAAAAGCGCCGGTGCCTTCCCGCTGGTGCTCCGCCGTCGTTCTTCCGCCGTCCCCACCAGTGATTCCAACGCCGGAGAGAAGAGGGCGCCGCCCATGCCCGTGAGCACCGCGCCCAGGAGGAACAGCGGAAAGCTGCCGGCCATGGCCAGCGTGAGGTAGCCCGAAACCCGGACCAGGCAGCCCGCCAGCATTGCCCGCCGTGCTCCCCAACGGTCCGTGATCATGCCGCCCACCAGGAAGAGCCCCTGCTGGCTGAAGACGCGCGCGCCCAGGACGATGCCCACAGCCGTTGCCGCCAGGCCAAAGTCGCGGGTCATGACCAGGGCCAGGAAAGGCACCACGGCGTAGAAGCCGATGTTGAAGACCAGCTGGCTGGACAGGAGCAGCCCGGAAGCGGGACGCAGCGCTGTGGCGGTCCGCCCCGTGGTCTCAAGCGTCGTCACGCGGCACCGGCCGGGATGCCTGGGGGATAGTGCAGGGCTGCTGATGCCTGCACCAGCGCGGCCGCCTCGGGGCTGCCCGGGCTGTCCAGCACCCGGTATGTTGGTCCGTGCTCCACAATCCGGCCGTGCGCCATGACGGCGGTGGTGCCGCACACCCGGGCAGCGGTGCCCAGATCGTGGGTGACCAGGAGCAGGCCCAGTCCTTCCTGGCGCACCAGGTTGCCAAGCAGTGACAGGACGGTGTCCCGCAGCGGAAGGTCCAGGCCGCTGACGGGCTCGTCGGCCAGCAGGTAGGCAGGCTGCACTGCCAGTGCCCTTGCTATGGCTACCCGCTGGTTCTGGCCGCCGGACAGTTCGCCCGGCCGGCGCTCCAGCAGCCCGGCAGGCACCTCTACGCGTTCCAGCGCCTCACCCACCAGCGCCCTCTGGTTGCCCGCCACGCGGAGTTGGCGCAGGGGCTCCCTCAGCAGCTGGGAAACGGTCATGCGCGGGTCCAGGCTTCCTGCCGGGTTTTGCGGGATGTACTGCACCGCCTGCCGGTACCAGCGGAGGGACCGCGCGGGCCCGGGCTTCACCTCGCGGGCGCCCAGGGCCACCGTTCCTGCGGAGGGTTGTGCCAGCGCCAGCAGGATGCGCACCAGGGTGGATTTGCCGGAACCCGAGCTTCCCAACAGGGCGGTGCTGCTGCCGGGTGCCAGGTGGAGGCTGACGCTTTTGAGGGTGCCGTCGTGGCGGGTGCCGTGCACCCCGCAACTGCCGACGCGGGGTGCCGGATAGGCAAAGGAGACGCCGTCTGCGGCGAGTGCTCCGGTCACGCCGCCGCTGTTGCTCACGCTGCCGGCGTCGTTGTTGCTGAACGTGCCGCCGCCGTTGCTGCCACCGCCGTCGCTCACGCTGCCGCCGCCGCTGTTGCTGAACGTGCCCCTGAACCGTCAGTTGAACGTGCCGCCGCCAGCGGCTCCATGGCTCCTGAGGCAGCCTGCACCAGGCGCACGGTGTAGGGGTGGCGGGGGTTGCGCAGCAGGTCCGCCATGGGAGCCTGCTCCACGATGCGCCCGGCCTCCATCACCAGGGCGCGTGTGCAGATGGAGGCGGCCGCTGCCAGGTCATGGGTGATGAACAGGAGGCTGCGGCCCTCAGTGCTCCACATTCGGAGGGTCTCCAGGACGGTGTTTTGCGTGACGGCGTCCAGGGCCGTGGTGGGCTCATCCGCTACCAGGACGGGGGCGCCGCAGGCCAAGGCAAGGGCGATGCAGACGCGCTGCAGTTGCCCGCCGGACAACTGGCCCGTGTAGCGCGGCAGGAAGAGGGAGGGGTCCCCGATGCCCGCCCGCTCCAGCAGCCGGGCGGCTTCGGCCTTTGCTGCTGACCGGCTGTATCCGGCGGAGCGCAGGGGGATGGCCAGCTGCCTGCCGACCGGAACCAGGGGGTTGAGGGCCGTTGCCGGGTCCTGGCGGATCAGCGCGGCCCGCCCCTTGCCGGGGCCTGCCCCGAAGGTGATGGTTCCCCCGGCTGATATCCCTTCGGGAAGCGAACCGGCCAGGGCGGAGGCCGTCAGCGACTTGCCCGATCCTGAGGCGCCCAGCAGCGCAACGCGCTCCCCAGCCGCCACGGAGAAGGTCAGGGGGTGCACCAGCTGCCGGCCGCCGCTCGAGAGGGCGAGGTCTTTCACGGACAGGGCGGGTGCAGGCATGGCGACGTCGTTTCATGTGAGGACTGAGTAGTGATCGACTCACATGCTATCAATAATCATTCGCATTAAGATGCAACGAAATAATGAAGCCATCCACCTCCGGCATGAGTGCGCAAAAGAGCCCCGGCCGGTGGCCGGGGCTCTTCGCTTGGAGCTCTATACGAGGGTGCTGGGTGGGGTGTGCTGCCGCTTGTCCCTCAGTGGCTCCGCCTACTTGTTGTTTTCGATGCGGACCGGGCCGGTCGCGGTGTCGCAGACGGTTTCCTCGGAGCCGGTGGCATCAACTGCTTCGCCGAGAACCGCGATTGAACCGATGTCTGCAACGTCGCAAAGGGTTGCTGCGACACTGGCGGCCACATTGACGTCCACAGCATCCTTGACGGTGATGTCGCCAACGGTGACACTGACGAGGCCGTCATTCAACGTGGTGTTGTCTGCTGCCTGCGAAGGTCCGGCTACGGCGCCCATGAGGAACAGGCTTCCAGCGGCTGCGGCGGTGGCTTTCTTAGGAACTGACATAGTTTCGCTCCCTTGATATCTGCCCTGTGCCCCTGTCCTGCAGTCCGCGGGTAACCCTGAACTGCCTGACGCCGTGCTGATGTATGGCAAATGGGGACGGGCGTCTCTGTGGTTGCTTCTTCTGGCATCCGCCGGTTTGGCGGGGAAGGCGGTCTAACCGGGTGGGCGCCCAGGCGTCGGTGGTTTCCGGCGGGGCATCAAGCCATGGAGAGGCCCGGTTGACTATCTGTTATGCACTTCCTACTTAAAGCCTAAAGCTAAGTATGCTTAGCAGTCAGGGGGATGACTGATTAATTCCCTTTTAAGCGCATCGAGTGCTCCGTAACGGCCGTTCTGAAGGGTCAAAACGGCTGTCACGGAGCACTCGACAAAGGATCTAGGCGTAAGCGTTGACCAGCCGGACGGCGCCGCCGTCCACGCCTTTGGCGCCCTGCACGTAGTCAGGTCCGGATTTGAGGATCGCGTCCGAGTCCTCGGTGACGGTGCCCATGACCCAGGACGGCAGGCCGCGGTCGTTGAGGCGGGCAACTGCTGCGTCTGCGGCTTCGGGGGACACGATGGCCACCATGCCCACGCCCAGGTTCAGCGTGCGCTCGAGGTCGGCCAGCGGGACGTTGCCCAGCTCGGACACCAGCTTGAAGATTGCGGGCAGTTCCCAGGTGGAGCGGTCCACGGTGGCCACGAGGCCGTGGGGGAGGACGCGGGCCAGGTTGGCGGCCAGGCCGCCGCCGGTGACGTGGCTGAATCCATGCACGGCTGCACCGCCGGTGACGGGGAAGGTGCGGGCAAGGTCCAGGCAGTCCGCTGCGTAGACCCGGGTGGGCTCGAGGAGTTCCTCGCCGAGCGTGCGGCCCAGCTCGGAGACCTGGCGGTCCAGTGCCAAGCCTGCGTGGTTGATGACGCGGCGGACCAGGGAGTAGCCGTTGGAGTGGAGGCCGGAGGAGGCCATGCCGATTACCACGTCGCCGGCACGGACGCGGTCCGGTCCCAGCAGGTGGTCGGCCTCGATAACGCCGGTGGCGGCTCCCGCCACGTCATATTCGTGCTCGCCCAGCAGGCCGGGGTGCTCAGCGGTTTCGCCGCCCACCAGGGCAGTGCCGGCCACGGAGCAGGCGGAGGCAATGCCGCGGACAATGTCGGCGATGCGCTCGGGTACCACCTTGCCGCAGGCGATGTAGTCCGTCATGAACAGCGGCTCCGCGCCCACCACAACGATGTCGTCCACCACCATGCCCACCAGGTCGAACCCGATGGTGTCGTGGATGTCCATGGCCTGGGCGATGGCCACCTTGGTGCCAACGCCGTCCGTGGACGTAGCCAGCAGCGGCTTCTTGTAGGTGAGCAGCCTGGAGACGTCGTAGAGGCCGGCGAAGCCGCCCACCCCGCCGATCACCGAGGAGTTGTGGGTGGCCTTGATGGCACCCTTCATGAGCTCGACGGCGCGGTCGCCGGCTTCAACATCAACGCCCGCGGAGGCGTAGGTGATGCCGGCAGTCTTCCCGGAGGTGTTGCCGGAGGCGGGGGCAGCGGAAGTCATATGGACTCTTTCTTGTCGGCGCCGGGGGTGGTGGCTACGGGATGGGTCTCTGGCACGAGGTCGGCTTCGGTGAGCAGGTTTTCAAACTCGGAGTCCGGCCCCGGATCGCAGCCGGTGGCTCCGGCCTTCTCCGCCGGATCCTCCTCGGAATCCACGGAAAGGGCCGCCGTCGCGCCCGGAAGGGCGGACGGGGAGGGCCTGAGTCCGCCTAGGTCCTTGCGTTCCAGCAGGTTCTTGCCCAGTTTGTCCGAGCCCGGAAGCTCGATGGGGTACTTGCCCGTGAAGCAGGCGGTGCAGAGGCGCTCACGCGGCTGGCGGGTTGCGCCGATCATGCCGTCTTCGGAGATGTAGGCCAGCGAGTCGGCGCCGATGGCCTGGGAAATTTCCTCGATGGTGGCGCCGTTGGCGATCAGCTCGGCGCGGGACGCGAAGTCGATGCCGTAGAAGCAGGGCCATTTCACGGGCGGGGAAGAGATCTTGACGTGGACGGCCGCGGCGCCGGCCTCGCGGAGCATCCGGACAATGGCGCGCTGGGTGTTGCCGCGGACGATCGAATCATCCACCACCACCACGCGCTTGCCGCGGATTACCGACTCGAGGGCGTTGAGCTTAAGCCGGATGCCGAGCTGGCGCAGGGTCTGCGACGGCTGGATGAAAGTACGGCCGACGTAGGAGTTCTTGACAAAGCCGTGCGCGAACGGAATGCCGGATTCCTCGGCGTAGCCCACGGCTGCGGGTGTTCCCGATTCCGGGACGGGGATGACGATGTCCGCCACCTGGGTGTTTTCGCGGGCCAGCTGGCGGCCCATCTCCACGCGGGACTCGTACACGGAGCGGCCGGCGATGGCGGCGTCCGGACGCGCGAGGTAAACGTACTCGAAAACGCAGCCGGCCGGCGTCGGCTCCGCGAAACGCTGGGAGCGCACGCCCTGCTCGTCGATGGCAATGAATTCGCCGGGCTCGATCTCGCGGATGAAGCTGGCGCCCACGGTGGCGAGGGCGGACTGCTCGGAGGCCACCACCCAGCCGCGCTCCAGGCGGCCCAGCACCAGCGGACGGATGCCGTAGGTGTCGCGCGCCGCGTAGAGGGTGCCTTCGTCCATGAACACGAAGCAGAAGCCGCCCTTGATCTTGGGCAGCAGCTCGGTGGCGGTTTCTTCAAGGCTCTTGCCCGGTTCGCCTTCCAGCAGGGCGGTGACCAGGGCAGTATCAGAGGTGTTGCCCTGCTTCATTTCGCCGGTGAGCTGGCCGCCGTTCCGTTCCTGGATCATGGCGTTGAGCTCGGCGGTGTTGGTCAGGTTGCCGTTGTGCGCCAGGGCCACGGTTCCGGTGCTGGTGGCACCGAGGGTGGGCTGGGCGTTGGCCCAGTGGCTGGCTCCGGTGGTGGAGTAGCGGCAGTGTCCCACCGCCAGATGCCCGGTCAGGGTGTTCAGCGTGGTCTCGTCGAAGACCTGGGAGACGAGTCCCATGTCCTTGTATACGTTGATCCGCTTGCCGTCGCTGGTGGCAATACCAGCCGACTCCTGACCGCGGTGCTGCAGTGCATACAGCCCGTAATAGGTAAGTTTTGCTACTTCTTCACCTGGTGCCCAAACGCCGAAGACGCCACAAGCGTCCTGCGGGCCTTTTTCGCCGGGGAGAAGATCATGGGAAAGTTTTCCATCGCCGCGTGCCACTGGTCGATTATCTCACGACATGGGGTATGACTTTTCCGGCTGCCCGTTTATGACCGGGCTAAGGCTGGGCGTCCGTGTCCGGTTCGGAGTCCGGCACGGCTTCCACCACGGCCCGCTGCTGCCGCTTGATGCTCCGGCGGTCCAGGATCAGCGCCAGGATGGCACCGAGGATCGCGCCGCCGCCGGCGAACCACACCATGAAGAAGCCGAAGACCGCGCCGGCGTCGAAGCTGGGGTTCGCGGGCACCGCGTAGGCGGCCACCGCTGCGGCCGCGACACCCACCAGTGCGCCCAGGATAAGGAACGGCACATACTTGGGTGCGCGGCGGACGGTGACTTCGCGGCGCTCGGCGGGGGGCTGTTCAGAAGGCATGCATCAAGCCTACATTTCCGCCGTTGCCCTCCCGGTACGGCTGCCTGGCCCCAGGATAGGGACCGTACGTGGCAGGGCAACGGGCGGGATCAGCTGCCGCGGTAGGTGGAGTACGCGAACGGGCTGAGGAGGAGGGGCACGTGGTAGTGCTCCGGGCCGGTCACCTCGAACACCAGGTCCACCTCGGGGAAGAACGTGGCCGTCTGCAGTCCGGCGTAGTAGTCCCCGGTGGCGAAGTTGAGCTTGTAGTGCCCGGCTTCCAGCTGCTCGGGGCCAAGGTCCTTGGCTCGGCCGTCGGCATCCGTGGTGGAGTCGGCAACATGCCGCCAGGTGCCGCCGTCGTTCCGGTACAGCACGACGGCGACCCCTGCCGCCGGGCGTCCGGCGCCTGTGTCGAGGATATGGGTGGTGACGTGGGAGACGCTCATTCGGTGATCAGTCCTTCCAGCCGCAGTACGGCGATTTCGCGCAGCTGCTGGGCCACGATGGTGTCCTCTTCGGCTGGTGTGTTGGCGAGCCGTTCATTCAGGACCCGCAGGATTTCAGGGGCCGTGCGGCCGGCGGCGCGGATCAGGAAGACCCGGCCGAACTTTTCCTCGTAGTCCCTGTTGCCCCGGGCCAGGGCCTCGGTGACCGCGCTGTCCGCAGGGTCCACCCCGGCCTGCTCCGAACGGGACATGGACGCTTCGGTGGTGGCCGCCGTCGGACGTTCCCCGATGCGCGGATGGTGCGCCATGGCGGACTCAACCTCGGCGGACGTGAAGGGGCTCGCAGCCTGGGACGCAAAGGACAGGAGTGAGTCCTTGCTGGCAAACGGGCGGGCTGCGGCGACGGCCTCCACCCAGCGGGCGACGTCGATGCAGGGTCGGAGGGTGTCGGCGGCCCGGGCGGGTTCCGCGGAGTTGAATTCGGCAAGCTTCATGCTGGCTGGTCCCTTGGTGAAAATCTGCTGGCATCCATGGTGACGGCTATGCGGAGGCCGGACTTCCCGGCACCTGGCGACGCAACTTCCCGCCAACCCAGGCTTCCGCATCATGGAACTGTTATTTCAGCATACGTAATATTCAAAAGCAGGCTTCCGGTGGTGTCAAGAAGACTACAACAGCGCACAGGGCCAGCCAGTATCATCGCGGGAGAGCCGGGGAGCTCAAGTGGATGATGCTGGGGGGCTCGAAAGAAGATGGACGGGACGGCTATGCAAATGCTGACCGATCAGGACGCGGCACGCGAGGCCGGGCTGCGGAAGTACGGGCTGGTCCCTGCCGCTGTGGATGAGCTGCCGGTCCTTGCGGACGCCTCCACCCGGACTGCGCTGGACAACCTGGTCCAGCTCGCCGCTTCCCTGTGCGGCGTGCCCTACAGCGTGGTCAACATCATCACCGCGGAGCAGCAGCTGCAGGTCGCGGCCTTCGGCATCGACCCCGGGATCTGCTCCCGGGAGGACTCGATGTGCGCCACGGTCTTCCTGAGCCACAGCACAACGGTGGTGGCCGACGCCTCGCAGGATTCCCGCTTTGCCGCCAACCCGTTCGTCACCGGAGAGATCGCCGACGTCCGCTTCTACGCGTCCGTGCCGCTGGAGACCCCGTCCGGGCTGGTGCTCGGCTCCCTGTGCGTCTTCTCCAATGAGCCCGGACGCCCCAGCACCGGGCAGATAGGGATGCTGGAAATGCTGGCCCAGCAGGTGGTGGAGCTCCTGGAGCTGCAGCACCGCACCCTGCAGCTCAGCGACGCCCTGGCCGAGCTGCGGCGCAGCAACGCGCTGCTGTCCGAGTTCGCCGGGAGGGTCAGCCACGACCTCCGCGCCCCGCTCACCGCCATCCTGGGGTACGTGGAGCTGGCGGAGGACGATCCGGACATCCCGGCCGGCCACCCCTCCGTGGAGTACCTGGGCTACGTCGGCAGCAGCGGGCGCCGCATGCTGGGAATGCTGGAGGACGTGCTGGACTACTCCAGGGCGGACGGGGCGCTGAACCGGGAGCGGGTGTCCCTGCTGGCGGTCACGGCCGAGGCAGTGCGCGATCTTGGCGTGGACCTGGGGGCCGGGAGTGGAATTTCCTGCGAGGACGCCGAACTGTTTGCGGACCGGTCCCAGCTGCGGACCCTGGTCCAGAATCTCCTGGCCAACTCCCTGAACTACCGGAGCGGCACCCGCCCGCTGCGGGTGTCCGTCAGCGCCGGCACCGGGCCGCTCGGCGTCACTGTCCAGGTGGCAGACAACGGAAAGGGCATGCTGCCGTCGGAGCGGCAGCGGGCCGTGGAGCCGCTGGTCAGGCTCAACCGGCCCGGGGACGGCCCCGGAACAGGGCTGGGCCTGTCCACCTGCCAGCGGATCGCCCAGGCGCACGGGGGAGAGCTCTCCATTACGGACACCCCGGGCGGCGGGGCCACTGTCTCCGTGCTGTTCCCCGCCGAGCCTTAGGCAGCCCCCACCCGCTGGCGTGGCCAGGCCAGGGTGGCCGGGCGTGGGGGTGGTCAGTCGTGCTGGGAAGTCCGGGTGAGGACCCAGGTGTTGGTTCCGTCCTGGCGCTCGAACGTGACGGTGGTAACCAGCGCCTCGATCAGTGCCAGCCCGCGGCCCGACTCGGCGTCCTCGTCCGGTGATCCGGGGATCATTGGTCCGAACGGCGGCTTGGCGTTATAGGCGCTGACGCGGGCCTGCAGCAGTGCGGGCTGGACCTCGATGTCCACGCCGAGTTCCACAGGATCCTGCCCCACGGGTTCCGCGTGCTGGACAATGTTCGACGCCGACTCGATGACCGCCGTCGTAAACGTCATCTGGTCCATGTCCCCCACAAAGGGGACGTCGAGCCAGAGGCTGTCCAGGTGGTTGTGGACGGCTTCGATGGACTCGTCCGCAGCCGGTCCCCGGAAGCTGCGGGATGCCAGGACGTTAGTCATTGCTGAACGCCTCGTCGGCTGAACCGTAGGACGTCAGCACCTTGTCCATGCTGGTCAGCTGCAGGACCATCTTCACCTGCGGCTGGACGGCCGCGATCCGCAGGTCGCCGCCGGCCTGGCGCGCAGCCTTGAGGCAGCCGATGAGCGCCCCGAGGCCTGAGGAGTCCATGAACGCCGTGTTTTCCAGGTTGACCACGATCCGGTTGGACCCGCCCGCGATTACGTCGGTGACGAACTCCCGCAGCTTCGGCGCGGAGACCATGTTGAGCCGCCCGTCCGCCTTCACCTCGGCGTACGAGTCCTTGACCTCATAACTAAACTCCATCGGGATTCCTCTCCGTAGTGGTTGCTTCTGTGGGTTCTGCGGCCGGTTCGTACCCCTTGTAGAGCACGGCGCGGACCAGGATGCTCATGACCACCAGGTCGAAAATGACCCAGGCCACGTTCACCAGGGTGCCCAGGGGTTCCGCCAGGCCGGTGGCCAGGCGGATGATTCCGACGACGGCGGCCACGGCGAGCAGGACTGACACCACGATCTGTGGCTGGATCAGGCTCCAGCTGGGTCCGCCGCTCTGGCGGGCCTTGGGGGTGACGGCAAACCCGAGGGGACGGCCGAACCAGACGTTCCGGGCCGCCGTCGAGCACGCCTTGATCCAGGTGGGGAACAGCGCCAGGCTGTACTGCTGCCCCCGCCAGGTGGGGATGCCGCGGCCGGCAACGGCGAACAGCAGCTGGTTGACCACCATGAAGGGGATGAACCGGATGAAGAAGTCCCAGCTGAGGCTGGTGACGGGCAGGATGCCCAGCAGCAGGTAGATGATGGGCGCGGCGAAATAGATGACTGCCGCGTAGCCGCTCAGGTAGGTCCACATGGTGGCGAAGTACATCAGCCGCTGGCCCAGCTTGAGGCCCTTCTGGACCAGCGGGTTCTCCCGCAGCAGCACCTGGATGGTGCCCTGCGCCCAGCGGAGGCGCTGCGTGAGCATGGTCTTCAGGTCCTCTGGCGCCAGGCCGTAGGCCAGGACCTCGTGGTGGTAGACGCTCTCCCAGCCCATGGCGTGCATGCGCATGGCGGTGGCCATGTCCTCGGTCACGGAGATGGTGGCCAGCGGCATGACCGGCTGGGCTTCGTCGTTGCGTTCCACGGACAAGGCGTCCAGGACGGCCTGCACCGATTCAAGGGCTCCCAGCGGCGACCAGTCGCGAGCGGACATCCGCTGCACGGCGTCGTCCGCCACCACCGGAACGCCGGACTCGCCAACGTGGGCCATTTCCATGGCGGCGATCTCTTCGAGGTCCGCCTGGAGGGCTTCGACGTCGGCCATCACCAGGGTCTGCACGGCAGCGTCCACGCGGCGGCGGACCCGGTAGGTGATTTCGCCCAGCGGCTGCCCGGCGTCGAGTTCCTGCTGGGCCTCGCGGGTGGAGGCTTCGACCTCATCGAGCACCTGGCCCACCAGCGGCGTTTCCATGTCCGCTGACTTCCGGGCCTGCCTGATGGCGGAGCGCGAGGCTGCCAGCGCCCGGCGGATGCTCTTTTCGGTCTCCTTGACATAGCCCACCAGGCCCAGCTGCATCAGGGCCTCGCGGCGCAGGATGGCGTTGGAGCCGCAGAAGAAGGCGGCGTTCCAGCCGTCCTTGCCCTGCTGGATGGGGCCGTAGAACAGGGGGGCCTGGCTGCCCAGCGGATCGTCGGCGGGGACGTTGCTGAAGTACTGCGGCGTCTGGACCAGCGCCACCCGGCGGTTGTTGAAGTAGCCGAGGGTCTTTTCCAGGATGTCCGGCTCCGGGATCTGGTCCGCGTCCAGGATCAGGAGGAACTCGCCGTGTGTCTGCATCAGCGCGTTGTTGAGGTTGCCGGCCTTGGCGTGCCGGGGAAGGTTGGAGGTCCAGTCCTCGCTCCGGGTGACGTAGCCCAGGCCGTGCTGTTCGGCGAGGGCCTTCAGCTCGGGGCGGGCGCCGTCGTCCAGGATCCAGGTGCTGTGCGGGTGCCGGATCTTCTGCGCCGCCAGCGCGGTGGTCATCACCATGTCCAGGTCTTCGTTGTACGTGGTGATGAAGACGTCCACGGTGGCATCCGGCGGGGGCGGCGGGGCGGCCTTGCGGATCTTCAGCTTCCAGACGGTCATGCCGAAGAGCATGACGTCGATGAGGCTGTAGGTCTCTGCGACCACCAGCGGCAGCGCGATCCACCAGGCGTCCCAGTTCAGTGAGGCGGCCCAGCGCCAGGCGATGTAGTTGACGCCCGTGATGACGGTCAGGACAACAACAAGCCGGGTCCAGAAGCGGGTCATGCCGCAGCCTCCTGCGGAAGCCTGCGGACCACAACCACCGTTACGTCGTCCTCGGCCGTGGCGGCCGGCGCGAGGGCGAGGATGGCAGTGCTGGCATCCTGCGCCGACCCCTGGTGGTGCGTTGCGTGGAGTACGGCGTCGGTGAAGTCCTCCACGGATTCGAAAACGTCCAGCACGCCGTCGCTGACCACCACCAGGGAATCCCCCGGCAGCAGTTCCAGGGCCGACTGCGGCCACTCCGTTCCTGCCCAGGCGCCCACCGGGGGACCGCCGGAGGGAAGGCGGCGGACCGTCCCGCCGGATTGGACATGCAGCGCAAGTCCGTGGCCGGCGTCGACATAGCTGACCGTTCCGGAAGCGGCATTGAGGCGGGCATGGAAGAGGGTGACAAAGGAGTTGGAAGAGTCCAGGTCAGCGGCGATCGCCTTGCTGGCGGAGCCGAAGGCAGTGTCCAGGTCATGCTGCAGGCCCGTGGAGCGCATCACCGCGCGGACCGTTGCGGCGATGAGCGCGGCACCCATGCCTTTGCCCATGGCGTCGGCGAAGGTCAGGTGGAGCCCGTCCGGGGTCTGGTACCAGTCATAGAAGTCCCCGCCAACGTTCCGCGAAGGCCGGAACAAGCCGGCGACGTCGTAGCCTTCAACCTGGATATCCTCCTGGGGCAGGAGGCTTTTCTGCACCTCCGTGGCGCGCTGCAGTTCGCTGCGCGCGGCTGAATCCGCGGCTGCGGACGGCCGGCGGCGGAAGAGGGCATTGATCCTGGACTGGAGCTCGCGCGGGCTGAACGGCTTGCTGAGGTACTCGTCCGCGCCGTTGTCCAGGCCGGTCAGCTTGTCCAGCTCATCGGCCCGCGCGGTCAGCATCACAATGAAGGCGTCCGAGAATTCACGGAGCAGCTTGCAGACTTCCAGGCCGTCAAGGTCCGGCAGGTTCAGGTCCAGCGTGACCAGGTCCGGCTGCACGCGGCGCACTTCCTCCACCCCCGCCAGGCCCGCTCCCGCCTGGGTGACGTCGAATCCCTGCTTAACAAGGACACGGACCAGCAGCCCGCGGATGTCCGGGTCATCCTCGATGACAACGGCACGCCGGGATTCGGTGGGAGAGACCATAGGTCTACTTCTACCGTATTAACCCCTACGGGGCATGTCGCAGCGCTTCACACGGGGTGCAAAGCTGCTACCGGCGAGTATAGATCTTGTGGAAATCCTTGGACCTGCTTGCCCGGACATTGAGGTACGCCCGGGACACTCGAAGGCACGGAGCAGCTTTCACCGGACCAGGGCCAAGGACGGCCAGCCGGAAAGCTGGACGGCTCGGAAAAGGTGCAGGTCATGGGGCAGATCAAGATCATAGACGCGACGCGGGTCCAGGCCGCAGCCTTGGGGACTTTGGACAAAGGCAGGGCGCTGCTGCGGGTCTACTTCCACAGGCGGAAAGTGCGCGCTGCGGCCACGGCGCTGGCGGCGGCTTTGGCGGAGTCGCGGGAGGTTTGGAGCTGGCCGGGAGACCGGCTTCCGGTAGGGGACGAGATGTCCCAGCAGGTGGAACGCCTGACCCGCCGGCTCAAGCTGGAGACGGAAGCACACGTGAGGCTGGAGGCGCTTTTCAAGACTGCGGGTGGAGGGCGTTCCGTCCTGGCGCTTTAGGTGCCACACTTATGAGCAATCGAGTGGCTGGGGGTTACCGGGTCAGGAGATTGTTATGGGTTGGTGGACAGGTTGGGCGTACCTCATTGCGGGACTCATGACAGTGGACGCGCTCCTTTTGGCGCTGTGGGCCATTGACGAAGACTGGCCCCGGAGCTGGTGGAAGAAACCCTGACACCATCAGTGCGGCTGAAGCTCCAGCCGCATCAGGACCCGCGGGAACCCGTTGAGTACGGAATTGGTGTCCGCGGCCTTGGTGAAGCCCGCATCCTCAAACAGTTTGCGGGTGCCCACATAGGCCATGGTGAGATCCACGTTCCGGCCGCCGTTGTCCACCGGGTACCCCTCGACTGCCGGTGCCCCGTAGGTCCGGGCCATGTCCACCGCGCCGGCCAGCAGCTGGTGCGAGATTCCTTTGCCCCGGTACCCGGGCCGCACCCTGATGCACCAGATGGACCACACCTTTTCGTCGTCCACATGCGGGATCTTTCGGTTGCCGGCAAAACTGGTGTCCGCGCGGGGGTGGACCGCCGCCCACCCAACTACTTCGCCGCCGTCGTACGCCAGGACCCCCGGCGGGGGATCCTGTGCCACCAGCTGCTTCACCAGCTCCCCGCGCTCGGTCCCGCGCAGGGCCTGGTTCTGCTTCGACGGGATGCGGTAGCTCAGGCACCAGCAGACGTTGGCGTCAGGCCGCTTGGGTCCGACCATGGTTTTGACGTCCTCGAAGCTGGTTGCGGGACGGACCTCGATGCCCATGCGGCCATCCTGTCACCGGGTCCTGCCTCCTGCAACGGCGCCTGCATCTGCCGGCGAAAGCACCGCTACACTGTACCGACACGGCAACTGCGGATAGACATGGCGGGCACAATGAACGACAAGCTGCATCTCACTCCGGACGACCAGTTTCCGGAGGACCTGGAAAAGGTAACGGACCAGGAACTGCAGGTCCTGGACAGCCAGGTCCAGCGCCAGCTCGACCACGAGATGGTGGTGGATGGCGAATCGGACCGCGAAACCGAGTTCCGCCACTACGAGCTGGACGAGGAATTCAGCGACCGCGACAAGCGCTGACCAAAAACCCCAAACCCTGACCGTGTCCCTGCTCCCGTGTTGTCATTACACTGGGACGCATGACCGAGCAGGAGCCGGTCCCGCCGCGCGCCGCTGCGGCTTCCGACGGCGGGAAAAGACTTGGCGAGGACGTTGCAGTGGCGTCCGCCGCGCCCGATGGGGGCGACGTTCCGCACCTGACTGATCCGGACGCCGTCGACACTTCTGTGCGCACCCCGGCGCAGCGGTCCCGCACCTTCGCCGGGATCCTGGTGAACACCGCGGCCGCCAACCTCACCACCAGCTATCTCTGGTTCGCGCTTACCTTCTGGGTGTACCTGGAGACGCGCAACGTGATCGCCACCGGGGTGGTGGGCGGCGCGTACATGCTGCTGATCGCCGCTTCCAGCATCAGCTTCGGCACCTTCGTTGACCGCTACCGCAAACTGGGAGTGATGCGATTCGCCGCGGCCTTCACCCTGGTGATGTTTGCACTGTCCGGGGCCATGTTCCTGCTGACGCCCACCGCCTGGCTGCTGGACCTGACCCGGCCGTGGTTCTGGGTTTTCACGCTGGTCATCCTGATCGGCGCGGTGGTTGAAAACATGCGCAACATTGCCCTGTCCACCACGGTGACCATCCTGATCGAGCCGGACCGCCGCGCCAACGCCAACGGGCTGGTGGGCATGGTGCAGGGACTGATGTTCATAGTCACGTCCGTGCTTTCCGGGCTCTCGGTGGGGCTGCTCGGGATGGGCTGGACCATCGCCGTCGCGCTGGCGCTCACGGCACTGGCGTTCCTGCACCTGCTCACCCTGCGGATGCCCGAGGAAGTCCGGGCAGCGGCCACGGATGCCCATGGAAGCTTCGACCTGCGCGGCTCGCTCGCTGCCGTGCTGGCCATTTCCGGGCTGTTCGCCCTGATCCTGTTCTCCACATTCAACAACTTCATTGGCGGCGTCTACATGGCCCTGATGGATCCCTACGGCCTGGAGATGTTCCCTGTGGAGCTGTGGGGAATCTTTTCCGCCGTGGGGTTCACGGGAATCCTTGTGGGAGGTGCGCTGATCGGCAAGTTCGGACTGGGGTCCAACCCCTTGCGGACGCTGCTCCTTGCGGTGGCCCTCATGGGCTTCCTCGGTGCGGTTTTCACAATCCGGGAGTGGGCGTGGCTCTACATCGCCGGCATCTGGGCCTACCTGGTCCTGGTCCCCTTCGTGGAGGCAGCCGAGCAGACTGTCATCCAGCAGGTGGTGCCGTTGCAGCGGCAGGGCCGGGTATTCGGGTTCGCCATGGCCTTCGAGTCTGCGGCCTCGCCCGTGACGGCGTTCCTTATCGCCCCGATCGCCCAGTTCTGGATCATCCCCTACGCCCGGTCCGCCGACGGCGCCGCCCAGTTGGCCCCGCTGCTGGGCGAGGGCACCTCCCGCGGCATCGCCCTCGTCTTCCTCGTGGCCGGGGTCATCATGATCATCGCAGCGGTCCTGGCTTTCCTTACGCCGGTCTACCGCCGGGTTTCGGCGTCGGACGCACAGGCGGCGGCAGAAGAGGCGCGGGCGACGGACACAGCCGCATAAGCACCGAACGCCCCCGCACGGGCGGCCAGTGAACTGGCGGCCAGTGCGGGAGCGTTTGGGGAAAAGCTGCAGTAAGTGAGAGAGGATCGGGGAGGGGTTAGATTCCCAGGGCTTCCTTCAGGGCGGCCACGTGGCCGTCGGCCTTGACCTGGTACTGCGCCAGGACGACGTTGCCTTCGGGGTCCAACACGACTGTGGAACGGACAATCCCTTCGGTGATTTCGCCGTTAACCAGCTTCTCGCCCCAGGCGCCGTAGGCCAGGGCCACTGCGTGGTCCGGGTCGGAGAGCAGCGGGAAGGTCAGGCCGAAGTCCCCGGTGAACCCGGCCAGCGCCTCGGGGGCGTCGGGGGAGATGCCAATGACCTCGTAGCCCTTGCCCTGCAGCGAGGCCAGGCTGTCGCGGAAGTCGCAGGCCTCGGTGGTGCAGCCGGGGGTGGCGGCCTTCGGGTAGAAGTACACGATGACGTTCTTGCCACGGTAATCGGCCAAGGCAGTCTCGCGGCCCTGGGCATCCTGAAGGGTGAAGTCAGGGGCCGGGGTTCCGGGCTGGAGCTTGGTGGTCAGGGTGGGGCTCATGGTGTTCCTTTGGAAGACTTTGTCATTACTGGCAAAACATCAAGTGAAGCGGCTTCCCGCTCAGTGATACAACTCCGGCGTCATATGCAGTATTCCGCCGGTCCGCGGACGGTGGCGCAGGAACCGGGCACAAACTGGTAGCCGCCGCCCCTGACGGTGGCCACGGCATGGCGGGCATTCCCGAGCTTGCGGCGGATCCTCCCCACGTACACATCGATGGACCGGGCCGAGGCGCCGGGGGTTTCGAACGAGTCCAGGAACTCCTGCAGTTCCTCCCTGCCCACAGTGCGGGAGAGGTGGGTGACCAGGTACCGGAGGACCTTGAATTCGACGCCGGTCAGCGGCACCCGCCGCCCGTCCAGGAGGACCTGGTCAGCGGCGAGGTCCACTGCCATGCGGCTCACGGGGCCGGCCGACGGCGGCAGCCGGGTGCCGCCGTCGTCCTCCCCTGGTGCCCCGCAGGGGGCGCCGGGAGGGTCCTCCGCCGCGGAGGGAGAATGAGAGGAGTCGTCTGCGGCTCCCCCCTTGTCGGCGGAGGACCCCGGCGTGGGAGCTCCGGCGGCGGGCCAGTGGACTTCCGCCTCCGGAGCAGTTTCGAGGGCCCTGGCCAGGACCAGCCGGGCGGCGCGGGCCAGGAGTTCCGGGCTGGTGCCTTCCTCCGGGACCACCCACATGGCGAGGCCGCGGGCGGTTGCCCCGGTGGCGGCAGGCCTGGCGATGGATCCGGGACGTGCCCCCGTCCTCGGATGGTGGGCTTCCACTGCCATGGCGCGTCCTTAGACTCCGCCGCGGCGGATCAGCTTGCCCGTGGGGGTCTGTCCGTCCACGACGGCGCCGCGCAGGAAGGTCTTGCGGACCACACCGGAGAGGGCCTTGCCGTCGTACGGGGTGATGGGGTTCTTGTGCTTCAGCTTGGAGACGTCCACTACGAAGGCCTCGTCCGGGGCGAAGACGGCGAAGTCGGCGTCGTAGCCCAGGGCCAGCTGTCCCTTGGTGGAGAGCCGGGCCAGGGCGGCGGGCTTCTCGCCCATCCAGGACGCCACCTGCTCCAGCGGGATGCCGCGGTGGCGGGCTTCGGTCCAGATCAGTGAGAGCCCCAGCTGGAGCGACGAGACGCCGCCCCAGGCCACGGCGAAGTCACCGTTCTCCAGGTCTTTCAGGTCCAGGGTGGAGGGGGAGTGGTCCGAGACGATGCAGTCGATAGTGCCGTCCAGCAGGCCCTGCCACAGCAGCTCGCGGTTGGAGGCTTCACGGATGGGCGGGCAGCACTTGTAGGCGGTGGCGCCGTCCGGGATTTCCTCGGCCATCAGCGTGAGGTAGTGCGGGCATGTCTCCACGGTGAGCTTCACGCCGTCGCGCTTTGCGCTGGCAATCATGGGCAACGCGTCCGACGACGAGAGGTGCAGGATGTGCGCGCGCGCATCGGTCCAGCGGGCCCGTTCGATGACCTCGGCGATGGCCTTGTTCTCGGCGCCGCGCGGGCGGGAGGCCAGGAAGGTCTGGTAGTGGTCGCCGCCGGGGTGCGGGGCGCGGTCGATGGCGTGCGAGTCCTCGGCGTGGACGATCATGAGCGAGTCGAAGGACTTGAGCTCGGCCATGTCCTCCTCCATCTCGTCCGCGTCCAGGTGCGGGAACTCGTCCACGCCGGAGTGCAGGAGGAAGCACTTGAAGCCGAACACGCCTTCGTCATGCAGGGCGCGCAGGTCGCCTTTGTTCCCGGGAATCGCGCCGCCCCAGAACCCGACGTCGACGAACGCCTGGTCCTCGGCCACCTCACGCTTGAGCTTGAGGTTTGCCACGGTGGTGGTGGGCGGGACGGAGTTCAGCGGCATGTCGATGATGGTGGTGACGCCGCCTGCCGCCGCCGCACGGGTGGCGGAGGCGAAGCCTTCCCACTCGGTACGGCCGGGCTCGTTGACGTGGACGTGCGTGTCCACCAGGCCGGGGATGAGGGTTTCGTCGTCAGCCAGTTCGATGACTTCCGCGCCGGCCAGGCCGTTGCCCAGCGGCTCGAGGGCCACGATCTTTCCGCCGCGGACGCCCACTTCACGGGGAGCCAGGCCGGCGGTGGTGAGGATGCGCTGGCCGCGGATGACCAGGTCAAAACGTTCTTCAGACATGGAGGTCCTCCTTGGTGGTTGCGGAGCGGGACAGCGTGGTGGCTGCCAGCCTTCCGCTGATCTGTGTGCCTAGCTGCTCCAGAAGCGGCGCTGCCTCTGCTATGCACCTGTCTACATTGCTTTCAAGCTCGGTCAAAGCGTAAACGTCCTCGAATCCGGCGGCGACCGCCTGCCCCTCGGCCAGGGTGGTCCGCCCGCAGACGGCAATCACGGGGACGCCCTGCGCGGCGGCTGCCCGGGCTACGCCCATGGGGGTCTTGCCCAGCAGGCTTTGTTCGTCCAGGCTGCCTTCGCCGGTGATCACCAGGTCGGCGCCGGCCAGCCGATCGGCGAGGCCGGTGAATTCGAGCACGACGTCGATGCCCGGGCGCCGGGTTGCGGCAAGGACGGCGATGGCTGCGTAGCCAACGCCTCCCGCCGCTCCGGCGCCCGGCGCTTCCGCCGCTTTGAAGGCCCTGTTGGACGGGCCTTCCGAACCGATTTCCCTGGCCAGGACTTCGACAAACCTGGCCAGGGCGGCGTCGAGCATGCCGACGTCCTGTTGTGTGGCGCCTTTCTGCGGGCCGAAAATCGCCGCGGCGCCCTGGGCGCCCAGCAGGGGATTGTCGACGTCGGACGCCAGCACAAAGCGTGTGTCCTTCAGCCGGGGTTCAAACCCGCTGAAGTCGATCCGTTCCAGGCGGGCCAAGGCGGCGCCGCCGGCTGGAAGGTCTGTGCCCGCGGCATCGAGGAGCCTGGCGCCGAGGCCCTGCAGGACTCCGGCGCCGCCGTCGGTATTGGCACTGCCGCCCACGCCCAGGATGATGCGGTTGCAGCCGGCATCCAGGGCGGCACGGATGAGCTGGCCGGTGCCCAGGCTCGTGGCGGTGCGGGCCGCCGTCGAACCCGGGCGCCCGTCCACCAGGGCACGGGCGGGGAGAAGCGCCAGGCCCGAGGCCGCGGCCATCTCGATGACGGCCTCATTGCCCCGGACGGCGAACTCGGCCGTGACCGGTTCCCCCGTTGGTCCGGCCACCACGGCGCTGCGGCGGGTGAAGCCCGAGCCGACGGCGGCGTCGAGGGTGCCCTCACCGCCGTCGGCTACGGGAATCCGGACCACGTCAAGGTTGTTGCCCGCGCCTCGCTGCAGCCCTTTCTCAAGGTGCGCACAGACTTCGGGGGCGGACAACGACCCCTTGAACTTGTCCGGGGCAATGACGATGCGCATGGCTGTCTTTCTTTCCAGGGCCTGCAGGGTTTAGGCCTGCAGCGCCAGGATGGCGGTGGGGGCGTCGGCTGCGGTTTCCGCGAGTTCCTCGAACTCGTTCACGGCGTTGATTTCCACGCCCATGGAGATGTTGGTGACCTTCTCCAGGATCACTTCCACCACCACGGGAACCTGGAACTCGCCCATGAGTGCCTTGGCCTTGTCGAAGGCGGCGGCGAGGTCGTTGGGGTCCTCCACGCGCACGGCCTTGCAGCCCAGGCCTTCGGCAACCTTGAGGTGGTCCACGCCGTAGCCGTTGGTTTCAGGCGAGTTGATGTTATCGAACGCCAGGGACACGTTCTGTTCCATGTTGAACCCGCGCTGGGACTGGCGGATCAGGCCCAGGTAGGAGTTGTTCACCACCACATGGATGTAGGGCAGGTTGAACTGTGCGCCCACGGCCAGTTCCTCGATCATGAACTGGAAGTCGTAGTCGCCGGAGAGGGCCACCACGGTCTCGTCCGGCTTGCCGCGGACCACGCCGAGGGCGGCCGGGGCCGTCCAGCCCAGGGGACCTGCCTGGCCGGCATTGATCCACTTGCGCGGGCCGAAGACGTGCAGCATCTGCGCGCCGGCGATCTGCGACAGCCCGATGGTGGAGACGTAGATGGTGTCGCGGCCGAAGGACTTGTTCATCTCCTCGTACACGCGCTGCGGCTTGATGGGGATGTTCCCGAAGTGCGTCTTGCGGTGCAGGGAGGCCTTGCGGCCCTGGCACTCCGCAACCCAGGCGCTGTAGTCCGGCAGGGACCCTGCCGCCTTGCGCTCTTTGGCGAGTTCAACCAGCCCGGCCAGCGCCGCACCGGCGTCGGACGCGATGCCCAGGTCCGGGGAGAACACGCGGCCGATCTGCGTGGGCTCGATGTCGATGTGCACGAACTTGCGGCCGGCCGTGTACGTGTCCAGGCCGCCGGTGTGGCGGTTGGCCCAGCGGTTGCCGATGCCGATCACGAAGTCGCTCCGCAGGTAGTTCTCGTTGCCGTAGCGGTGGGACGTCTGCAGGCCCACCATGCCGGCCATGAGCTGGTGGTCGTCCGGGATGGTGCCCCAGCCCATCAGGGTGGGGATGACGGGGATGTTCAGGGTCTCGGCCAGCTCCACCAGCTGCGCGGAGGCGCCGGCGTTGATGATGCCGCCGCCGGCCACGATCAGCGGATGCTTGGCAGCGGTCAGCATGTCCAGGGCCTTTTCCAGCTGCTTCCGGGAGGCCTTCGGCTTTTCCACGGGCAGGGGCTCATAGGCGTCGATGTCGAACTCGATCTCGGCCATCTGCACGTCGATGGGCAGGTCCAGCAGCACGGGGCCGGGGCGGCCGGAGCGCATCAGCTGGAAAGCCTTCTGGAAGGCGCCGGGAACCTGGCCGGGCTCCAGGATGGTCATGGCCATCTTGGTGACGGGCTTGGCAATGGACTCGATGTCCACGGCCTGGAAGTCTTCCTTGTGCAGCTTGGCCACGGGAGCCTGGCCGGTGATGCAGAGCATCGGGATGGAATCGGCCCAGGCGGCGTACAGGCCGGTGATCATGTCCGTGCCGGCGGGGCCGGAGGTGCCGATGCAGATGCCGATGTTGCCGTCCTTGGCGCGGCTGAAGCCGTCCGCCATGTGGCTGGCACCTTCAACGTGGCGGGCCAGGGTGTGGCGGATGCCGCCGTGGGCGCGCATTGCGGAATAGAAGGGGTTGATCGCGGCGCCTGGCAGGCCGAACGCCTCGATGGCGCCTTCCTTTTCCAGGATGGCAACCGCTGCATCAACGGTACGCATCTTGCTCATGGTGTGCTCCTTGGGAAACTTTGGGGGCCCTTTTGGGCTGTTTTTGGGTGTGCTGAGGGAGCCGTCGTCGTTTTCATGGACGACGGCGGGTCCCCTGCTGGTGTTTCTTAGGCGCCTGTGGCGCTGGTGCTTATTTCCGGCCGCTGAGCTGGAGGACCTGCTTGAAGAGTCCTGAGTGGTCCAGTGCGCCGTCGCCCTGGTTGACGGTGGCGGCGACGAGCTGGGCGACGACGGCGCCGAGGGGGACGGCGACGTTGGCTTCGCGGGCGGCGGAGGTGACGATGCCCAGGTCCTTGTGGTGCAGGGCCAGGCGGAAGCCGGGGTCGAAGTTGCGATCCAGCATCTTCTGGCCCTTCTGGTCCAGGACCTTGGAGCCGGCCAGGCCGCCGCCGAGGACCTTGAGCGCGGCGTCGGTGTCCACGCCGTAGGCCTCAAGGAAGGCGATGGCCTCGGCAAGGACCTCGATGTTGACTGCGACGATGAGCTGGTTGGCTGCCTTGACGGTCTGGCCGGAGCCGGAGGGGCCGACGTGGACGATGGTCTTGCCGACGGCGTTCAGGACGTCCGAGGCTGCCTCGAAGTCTTCCTTGTCGCCACCGACCATGATGGAGAGGACGGCGTCGATGGCACCCTGTTCCCCGCCGGAGACCGGGGCGTCGAGGGGGCGGATGCCGGCCTCGCGGGCTTCATCGGACAGGCGCTTGGCGACGTCGGGGCGGATGCTGGACGCGTCGATCCATAACGTGCCCTGCCTGGCGTTGGCGAAGACACCGTCCTTGCCGCTGACGACGCCCTCGACGTCGGGGGAGTCCGGCACCATGGTGATGACGACGTCGGCATCCTTGACGGCGTCCGCGATGCTGGTGGCGCCCTTGCCGCCTTCGGAGACGAGCTTGTCGATCTTGTCCTGGCTCCGGTTGAAGCCGGTGACGGTGTGGCCGGCCTTGACCAGATTGATGGCCATGGGCAGGCCCATGATTCCGAGTCCGATAACTGCAACGTTGCTCATGATGGTTCTCTTTTCTGGAAGTCTGTGGTGGTGCGGCAGGCGGGTGGGGATTACTTGGCGGCGTGTTCGCGGATGGCCCAGCTGAAGGCCGTTTCCTGCGGTTCCTTGTACTCGAGGCCGATGTAGCCCTCATAGCCGATATCACGGCTGCGGGCGATCCACTCGCCGAGGGGGAGGGTGCCGGTGCCGGGGGCGCCGCGGCCGGGGTTGTCCGCGATCTGGATGTGGCCGAAGTCCTTGGCGTGGTTTTCGATGACGGACTGGACGTCGTCGCCGTTGACTGAGAGGTGGTAGAAGTCGGCGAGGAGCTTGATGTTGCCGACGCCGGCCTCCGCCTTCACGCGGGCGATGACCTTGAGTGCGTCGTCGGCGGTGAGGAGCGGGTACCTGGGTGCCCCACTGACAGGTTCGAGGAGGACTGTCCCGCCGATCCGGGCGACGCCTTCTGCTGCTGCGGCGAGGTTCCTGACCGCCAGTTCGTCCTGCTCTTCGGGAGTGAACTCCTCCTGCCGGTTGCCGTAGAGGGCGTTGAAGGCCTTGCAGCCCAGTCGCCCGCCGATGCCGGCCACAACATCGATGTTGTCCTTGAACTCGGAGCAGCGTCCCTTCCAGGAGACCAGGCCGCGATCGCCGCCGGGCATGTTGCCAGCGTTAAAGTTCAGGCCGGTGAGCTGAACGCCGGCGTCCTGGATGGCGTTCTCGAATTCGGTGACCTGCGCGTCGGACGGGACGGAGCTTTCAAACGGCCACCAGAACTCAACCGCGTCAAAGCCCGCTGCCTTGGCTGCGGCGGGGCGTTCGAGCAGGGGCAGCTCCGTGAGGAGGATGGAGCAGTTCACTGTGTACGTCATCGTAGGTCCTTCCAAGGAGGGGCTTTGATCCATCTTCCCCTGCTCCCAGTCTTTACAAACTTTCCGCTTTGTGGAATTTAGATTCTGCTTTATGAAAAGTGTAGGGAATGAGGGGTGGGGGAGTCAAGGGGCGCGTGGTCGGGGGTCCCTGGTCCAGTCCGCACATGGCAAAAGAGCCAGGGGCCGTGGCCCCTGGCTCTTCGTCTGTGCTTTTTATGGATCCGTGCTGTTCTAACCGGTTACCGGCCTCTCGTTACTTCAACGACGTCGCTCTTCTTCCACTCGGACCAGTCGGACCAGTGTCCGTTGTCCTTCTTCACCCGGTAGGACACCATGTGGTACACCTCTTCGGCGCCCCTCTTGTCCAGGTTGCGCACCTTATCAACGCTGTGGATGATCCTGGCGTCGTCCTTCTTATCGAATTCCTCATAGAAGTGCGAGCTGCCGAGGAAGTCGTCCGTGCGCCGCGGGCCCTTCTCGTCCTCGTAGCGGAGTTGGCGGATGTGGACAGTCTTCTTGCCGTCTTTCTTGCCGTCTTTGTCGTCGCACTTGACCTTGATGCCGAAGTCGACCCACTTTCCGTGAAGGTCCTTAGGGTCCAGCGGCTTGACGGTACACCCGTGCCGGTCGTCACGCCGGTCGTCATGTGCCTGGGCCGGGCCGGCGAATGCCACGGAGCCCCCGAGCAGGCCCAGGGAGAGGAGCGGAACCAGGGTGATCCTTGCCCGGGTTGAGCGGATTCCTGTTGTTGGAGTGATGGACATTTGTGCTCCTGAAAAGGATGCGATTCACCAATTGTGTTAGGGCGCGATTCCCCATGTGGGGCAGGGTAAGCCAGCGCCTGACTGAGCATCGCGGTTGGTCAGCGGCGGCCGCAGCCTGCCCGTCCCCTTTTCAAACTGCACGCCCTGCTAGTGGGGGCGCTTATCCGGCCTCATTGGATTTTGTGATCCGGTACTTAAATCGTGCACCTGCGCTTCGGCGCACGCTAGGGCCGCGTCTACCCTTTTTGGTTGCGTTTCAAGCCTGCCCTAGTGCGTCAAGTCCTTGCCCATCGTCTCCGGAATGGTGAACACGAATGCAGCGCTCACGGCCAGGAGCACCACTGCGTAGATGTTGAACAGCTGCGGAACGCCCATGGTGGTTCCGAGCCACTGCTGCAGGTACGGTGCGGTGCCGCCGAACACTGCCACGCAGATGGAGTACGGCACACCCACGCCAACGGTGCGGATGGACGTGGGGAACAGCTCTGCGTAGACGGCCGGGACAATGGCGGCGCTCGCAGCAATGAAGACCAGCATGACGGACATGCCCACGGCCAGCTGCCAGGCTGAATCCTTGAGCAGCCAGGTCATGGGGAAGTGCATCACTGCAGACCCGATGGCCCCGGACCACAGCACCTTCTTGCGTCCGATGCGGTCGGACAGCTTCCCCCAGAAGGGAAGGGCGGCGATGAAGACGATGTTGGCGATGACGGCCGCCCAGAGTGCTTCGCCGCGGTCGATCTTCAGTGCGGTGGTGGCGTAGCTGGGAGCCACAACTCCCCAGACGTAGTAGATGACGGTCAGGCCAACCGTCAGGCCGATGACCTGCAGCGCCTGCTTGCGGTGGCGGACAATCTGCGGCCAGAGCGGCGCCCGCTTTTCGGCCAGCGATTCGCCCTCGAATGCGTCGGTTTCGTGCAGCCGTGACCGCATGATCAGCGCGTACAGCCCCATGGCCGCGCCCAGCAGGAACGGGATGCGCCAGCCCCAGGCGTTCATGGCCTCCGCCGTCAGGGTCATGTTAAGGACGGCGCCCAGCAGTGTGCCGAACAGGATGCCCACGGTTCCGGAGGTGTAGATCAGGGTGGCCCAGAATCCGCGATGCTCCTTGGGGGCCATCTCGGACAGGTAGGTCTGCGACGACGGCAGCTCGCCGCCGTGGGCCAGGCCCTGGATGAGCCGTGCCACGAGCAGCATCAGGGATGCCCAGGCGCCGACGCTCGCGAAGGTCGGAGCGATGCCGATCATCAGGCTGCCCAGCGAGGCGAGTCCGACGGCGAGGGTCATCGAGGTCTTGCGGCCCACCCTGTCGCCGATCCAGCCGAAGAGGAAGCCGCCGAAGGGCCGTGCCACAAAGCCGACGGCGAAGATCGCCAGGGTGGACAGCACCGCCGACGCCGGGTCGGCCTTGCTGAAGAGCTGGCTGGCAATGAAGGGCGTAAACGTGGCGTAAATGGCCCAGTCGTACCATTCGACGGCATTGCCGATGCCGGTTCCGACGATGGTCTTGGTGGTGGACACTCGTCCAGTCTGCTGCTTGGTTACTGCCATGGACATGGTTACTTCCTCAGGTTCGTGGTGAAGAGGATGGCGGGGATGGGAAGGACGACGGCGGGTCAGGCCGCCGCCGACAGCGCGGCAAGCCGCGAGGTGGCCAGTTCGGCGTACAGCGCAGCTCCATCAGCCAGCACGCCGTCGTCGAACGTTGCATAAGGGGAGTGGTTGAACGGTGAGGTGGCCGGATCGGCCCCCGGGGCGACGGCGCTGAGGCCGACGAACGTGCCGGGCACCTCGGCGAGTACCCGGGAAAAGTCTTCCGAACCGCTCAGGGGGGTGGCCCAGCGGGACAGGCGGCGCTCGCCGAAGAGTCCCGAGATGACCTTCTCCGCCGTGTGCGTCTCGTCTTCGTTGGTGATGGTGAGGGGGTATTCCTCCTGGTAGTCCACGTGGACCTCCACCCCGTGCGCGGCCGCTATTCCCTGGAGCAGGCGCGGCACGGCGTCCATCATCCTGAGCCGGGAGCTTTCCGAGAAGGTGCGGACTGTCGCCTCGATGCGGGCAGTCTCGGGGATGATGTTCCGCTTGGTGCCGGCGTGCAGCACACCCACCGAGAGCACCACCGGATCGAACATGTTGAACTGCCGGGTCACCATGACCTGGAGGGCGGTGACCATCTCGGCAGCCACTGTGACGGGATCCTTCGCGGCATGCGGGGCGGAACCGTGGCCGCCCGCGCCCAGCACCGTGACCTCCAGTCCGTCCGAGGCGCTGAGCATCACGCCGGGCTTCGTGCAGAACGTGCCGTGGGGCTCGAGCGAGGAGAACACATGCATTCCGTAGGCCGCCTGCACGCGGGTTCCGGCGGCATCCAGGACGCCTTCGCGGATCATGTAGCTTGCACCGTCGCAGCCCTCTTCGCCGGGCTGGAACATCAGGACAACGTCGCCCTGCAGCAGGTGCTGCTTCTCGGCAAGGAGGGTGGCGGCTCCGGCGAGCATCGAGGTGTGCAGGTCGTGGCCGCAGGCGTGCATGGCGCCGTCGGCCTGGGAAGAAAACTCCACGCCCGTCTTCTCCTGGACAGGAAGGCCATCCATGTCCGCGCGGAGGAGGACTGCGGGCCGATGGGCACCGTCGCCGCCTGCCGCGGCCTTGCCCCCGCGAAGCACTGCGGTCACGGAGGTGGTTTCCTTGCCCAGGGTGATCTCGAAAGGAAGCCCGTCGAGGGCCTGGAGGACCTTCTCCTGGGTCCGCGGGAGGTGCAGCCCGATTTCCGGGTGCCGGTGGAGGTCGTGGCGGAGGCGGATGAGGTCCCCGTGCAGTTCCTTGGCGTCTTCAATTACGGGCACTGTGCGGCTCCTTGGCTAAGCTTTCCGGGTCTGCGGACTATTCTGGAGTGGCGCAACTCACATCGCGTGAAAGCACTGGAAATATTCTTTCGGCAACGAATATGCGCAGGATTCGTGCAATAGGAGGTGTGCCTGATGGAACTCAGCGAGGAAGACCTGGCCCTCATCCAGGTGCTGCAGACGTATCCGCGGCTCGGCTGGGCGGATGCCGCCAAGGTGCTGGGCGTGCACGCCACTACCCTTGCTGCCCGCTGGGAACGGCTGACCTCAAGCGGGGCAGCGTGGGTGACGGCCCACCTCGCGGGGGATCCACGGCAGATGCTCCTGGCCTTCGTGGCGGTGGACTGCGACATGAACCTGCGGGACAGTGTGACCGCGCAATTGGCTGGCATCCCCGGGATCGTCACCGTGGAGGAAGCGGCAAGCAACAGGGACCTTATGTTGACCGTGATTACCAGGTCGCTGAAGGAGTTCAGTGCCTCGGTGGTGGCCCAGTTGAAGGGCATCGAGGGGCTGATCAAGTACCAGACCGCGCTGTGCACACGGCTGCACACGAGTGCCGATGAGTGGCGGCTGAATATCCTGGACAAGCCTCAGCTGGCATTGCTTCGGACGCTCGGCAGCCAAAGCGGCCAGGACGCCCGGCATGCGGAAGCCGGGCAGTTGCCGCAAAGCCACCTGGACCTGTTGCCGTTCCTGGCCCGCGACGGCAGGGCGACCGCCGCCCAGATCGCGCGGGAACTGGGGCGGCGTCCGGCAACGGTGCAGCGGCAGCTGAACCGGGTGCTGGCCAGCGGCATCCTGCTGTTCCGCTGCGAAATCGCGCAGGCTTTCTCCTCCTATCCGGTGACCTGCCAGTGGTTCGCCAACGTCCCGGCAGGACAGCACGAGGAAGCGGCCGCCGCCATCCGGACCATCAAGAATGTTCGGCTGAGCGCCTCCACCACCGGGCCCACCAACTTCGTCATCATCATGTGGCTGCAGTCCCTTGCGGACGTCATGACTGCCGAACTTGCCCTCCAGCAAAAGGTCCCCGGCATGCACCTGGTGGAAAGCGTGGTGATGCTGCGGACGGTCAAACGGGTGGGCTGGATGCTGAACGAGGACACCACGTCCAGCGGAACGGTGGTGGTCCAGGCCGCGGCACTGCCGGCTGCGGACTGAACAGTGGACGTCCCGGCCCGCCTCCCGGGAAGGAGGCGGGCCGGGGGCATTGGCGCTGCTACTGGGACAGCTCGGCCACCTCATGTGCCTCGAGGCGGCCCCGGCCCTGTGGAGCGGGTGCAGCCGAAACCCTGCCGCGCGCGCTCTTGGCGAACGGCTTCCGGGACTTGGACGGATCAACGGAAATCGGCTCGGGGACTTCGCCGGCCGGGTTTGCGGGGCGCCGCAGGTGCCAGTCGGTCACCGCCTGGTAGGCGGCGGCCACCGCCAGCAGCCGGTCCTCGGCGAAGGGCTGGCCGCCAAGGATGGTGCCCACCGGGACGCCGGCCGAGTCAAAACCGATGGGCAGGGCGAGTTCGGGCAGCCCAATCGCGTCGAAGGGGTTGGGGCTGGTCTGGAGCACCACATCGCACTGCTCGAACAGATCGTCCAGGACGCGTTCCAGCAGCAGGACCTTGGCGCGCTGGCCCAGGACGTACTCGTTGGCGCCCAGCATAGAGCCCTGCAGCCAGCCGGTCACAGACACCCCAAAGCTGCGGAGATCCTTGCGCAGTATGGGCAGGAACGGCTCACTCCGTTCCGGCAGCCGCACATTGTTGAAGGCTGTGCTTGTCAGTGTGTCCCAGTCCTCGGGCAGTCGAACGTCCACAACCTGGATTCCTTCAATGCCGGCGAGCTTGTCCAGGAAGGCCTTGCGTGCCGCTGCGGTTTCCGAGGATCCTGCGGTGAAGTCCGGGATCACGCCCACCCGCGTGCCCCAGCGCATGGCCACCTTGTTGCCGCGCTTGACTGGAGTTGCGGCGGTAATCAGGTCCGGGACGGGCGGAAGCCCCAGGGTGCGAGGGTCGATGGGATCCTCCCCGGCCATTGCGCTCAGCATGATGGCTGCGTCCTTCGCGTCCCTGGCGAGCGGTCCCGGGTGGTCGCGGGTATAGCTCAGCGGGATGATGCCGTACAGCGAAACCCGGCCCATAGTCGGTTTGAGCCCCGTGAGGTTTTGGGCGTTGGACGGCGCGGTGATGGAGCCGCCGGTCTGGGTTCCCACACTGGACGTTGCCATCCGTCCGGCCACTGCCGTTGCTGAGCCGGACGAGGATCCGCCCGGATTTGTCCGTGGATCCGCAGGGGTCCAGGCATTGACGGTGGTGATGCGGCCGTCCGGAGTGGTGGCACGGGTGGTGGCCAGCGGACCCATCTGGGTTTTTCCGAGGACAATGCCGCCGGCGCCCGTCAGCTTGGACACGGCCGTTGCGTCAAACGGGGGCGTGAAGTCCTTGAAGATGTAGGAGTTGGCTGTGGTGGGGTAGGCGCGGGTGTAGTAGTTGTCCTTGATGGCCAGCGGGATGCCGTGAAGGGGTCCCTTGTAGGCGGCGCCGGCCAGGGCCCGGGCGCTTGCCAGGGCATCGTCTGCTGCCACCAGGTTGAACGCCTGGTAGTTCGCGTCGAACGCGCCGATCCGGTCAAGGTAGGCCTCCACCAGCAGTTCGGCGCTGAGCCGGCCCTGCCGGATGAGGCTTGCGGCTTCCGCGATGGTCAGCTCGGTAATGTCCGCCAGGGCTTCGGGCCGGACGTCCCCGTACGCGTTCGGGTTGATCCCGGCGGGCACCACCGCTGTTGGCGCGGCGTGGGCAACAGCGGGAAGCGCCACCGCACCCAGCGACGTAGCTGCTGCAAGAACGGCAAACCTGTTGACGAAGGACCGGCGGTCAATGGTGCGGTCCGTCGGCTGGCTGTCCACGCTGTCCACCGGGTTCATGCCGTCCTCCGTGCAGTATCGATTGAGGGGTACAGGGCGGGAGGAGCTGCCTGCTGGGACAGGAGCCCGGGGTCCGCAGTTCCTGCCGCGCCGGCAAAAGGCACCTGGTAGGCGCTCAGTTCAGCGACCGTGGTGCGCATGAAGGAACGCAGGCTGGCCAGGACCGACGCCTGTCCGGGGCTTCCGGTCTCGGGGTCGCTGGCGGTTCCGGCGGGCAGCTGGTTGAGGTCGATGCCAAGGGATGCCAGTCGTGCCCGGATCATGATGTCCAGTTCGGCGTCGGATGGGGGAGTGAGGGGCATGATGCTCCTTCTTCTACGTTGCTGGTGTTGCAGCAGGTACAGCTGAGACACAGTGATACTTCCACTGGCTCGTGGCGCTGTCATGTCATGGAAGTTGCGGGCAGATTTCCCGCCGCGTGGCTGGCGCGGCTTGATAGTTCCGCATCATGGATTTATCTTTCCGGAAACATGCGCTCCCTAACGTTGCTCGTGACCCTGCGGCATTCTCTGTGCCGCCGTCCTCCAACGAACAGGCACCGGCATGAATGTCACCGCGCCCGCGGCAGCACCTCCCGCTTCCAGGAAGCCGCTCTATAAGTCCCTCTTCTTCCAGATCCTGGTGGCCGTTGTGGCCGGCATCCTGATCGGACACTTCTGGCCGGACATCGGCGCAGGGCTTCGCCCCCTGGGTGACGGCTTCATCCAGCTGATCAAGATGATCATCGCGCCGCTGATCTTCCTGGTGATCGTCACCGGCATCGCCGCGGTCAGTGACGTCAAGGCCGTGGGCCGCACCGGCGTCAAGGCATTGATCTACTTCACGGCAGCCACACTGTTTGCCCTGGTCTTTGGCCTGGTGGTGGGGAACGTGGTCCAGCCAGGCGCGGGACTGAATATCGATCCGGCGTCGCTCTCCCAGGACGCCCTCAACGCGAAAACCGCCACCGCACCGCCGAAGGATGCCGGAGCCTTCATCCTGGGCATCATCCCCACCAGCGTGGTGGGCGCCTTTGCCAGCAACAGCCTGCTGCAGGTGCTGTGCTTCGCCGTGTTCTTCGGAGCGGCGATCGTCGTCGTCGGCCGTGAACGCTGCATGCCCGTCGTCACGCTGATGGAGACCGTGCTGGAGCTGTTCTTCAAGATCATGGGCTGGGTGATGCGGGTGGCGCCGGTGGGTGCCTTCGGTGCCATGGCATTCATCATCGGCCAGTACGGCCTCAGCTCGCTGGGCACGTATGCCCTGCTGATCGCAGCCTGCTATGGCGCGGCAATTGTGTTCATCGGACTGCTGTTCGTGGTGGCGTGGGTTTATCCGCGGGTGCCGCTCTGGCAATTCATGAAGTACACCCGCGAGGAATTCCTTCTCGCTTTGGGCACAGCATCCACCGAATCCGTGCTGCCGCGCATCATGACCAAGCTGACCAACGCCGGCTGCTCCCGCGCCACCACCGGCCTGGTGGTCCCCACGGGGTACTCCTTCAACCTCGACGGCGCCGCGCTGTACCTGTCCATTTCCCTCCTCTTCCTGGCGCAGGCCTTCGGCTACAACCTGGACCTCGGCCAGCAGCTGGCTGCCCTGGGCATCCTCATGCTGACGTCCAAGGGAATGGCCGGTGTGCCCGGTTCAGCATTCCTGGCCCTGTCCGCCACGGCGGGTGCTTTGGGAATCTTCCCGGTGGCGGGCGTCGCCCTCCTGTTGGGCGCGGACCGGCTGATGGACTCCATGCGCGTGGTGGTGAACCTGCTGGGCAACTGCGTTGCCACCTTCGTGGTGGCCAAGTGGGAAGGCCAGTTCGACCGGGCCGCCATGCTCCGCGCCTTTGCAGGTGAAACCACGACGGCGGATGCGGCCTTGGAACCGGCCGGAACCTCGGTGCCTGGCAGCGTGAAGGCGGGGGCCGCCGTCGAACAGCCGCCGCTGGGGACGTCGGCGCCGGCGGTGCGGTAGCCTCCGGCCTTTGCCGCCGGCGTGCTGCACACTGTCCCTATGACCTTTGCGAATGTGGGAAGCCTCGAAACCAAGCCCGGCCAGCGCGATGCCGTTCTCTCAATCCTGGTCCGGCCCATGGCCGGGCTGAAGGAAGCCGGCTGCCTGCTGTACGAGGTGGGCGTGAACGACGCCGTGCCGGACACGGTGTTCGTCTGTGAACTGTGGGAATCGCAGGAGGCGCACCGGGCTTCCCTGGGGCTGGAGAGTGTGCAGGCGGCGATTGAGGAAGCCATGCCACTGCTCACCGGTGAAATGGGCGGCAACCAGTTCACGGTGCTGGGTTCCCCGCTTCGTTAGGTTTTCGCACCTGGGGCCCTGTGCTGCACCCCGCCCGGGCAAGTAAGCTTCCCGGCATCGACTGGACACGGAGCGATGGGGTAAGGGAGACACATGAAACCGCTGCCTGCACTGGAACTTGTTACCCGCCTGGAAGATGCGGAGTGGCTGGACCCTGTTTCCAAAAAGGTCCGAAAAGTGGTGAAGCGGGCCATCCGCCCCAAGTGGGCGCGCGACGTCCTGCACGGCGTTCCCATTGGACACCCCGTGCATCCGTTGGCGGTCCAGGTGCCGATGGGTGCGTGGATCTCCGCGGCCGTGCTGGACGCCCTGCCTGGTAACGACAAGGCTTCCGCCCTCCTGATCGGCGTGGGCACCGGGGCTGCCGTGCCTTCCGCGGTGGCTGGCTTTACCGACTGGACGCAGCTGCACCCCCAGCAGCAGCGGGTGGGGCTGGTCCATGCCGCTGCCAACATCACGGCCACGGGCCTTTACGCTGCCTCCCTTGTAGCCAGGGCCCGGGGCAGCCGCGGCGGAGGCAAGGTGCTCGCCTATCTTGGCCTGGCCGTTGTGGGGGCGGGCGGTTTCCTGGGCGG
Source organism: Pseudarthrobacter sp. NCCP-2145 (assembly GCF_023708005.1). NCBI lineage: Bacteria > Bacillati > Actinomycetota > Actinomycetes > Micrococcales > Micrococcaceae > Pseudarthrobacter > Pseudarthrobacter sp. NCCP-2145. The sequence goes on from NZ_BRCG01000002.1 coordinate 155,649, forward strand.
CCATCTCACCTACCGGCAGGCGGCAGGCGTGAACCACAGCGAGGAGATCCCGCACCGCTTCCCAAGCGGATGGCAGCCTCTGGCAGCGCTCGCAGATTTGCCCGACGGGAAGCTCCACAAGATTGTTGTGGCCGAGATTCCGCTGCTTGCCTACCGGGAGGGTGAGAGTGTCAGCGTGCTGTCCGACGTCTGCAGCCACCTTTCCGGGCCTCTGCACGAAGGCAAGGTCAAGGGTGGCAGGCTCCAGGACAGAGTCGATCAGAACGGCGGCCCTGGAGACGGCAGCGACCCGTGCGTCGTGTGTCCCTGGCATGGAAGCACCTTTTCGCTGCGCACGGGCGAAGTGCAGGCTGGCCCCGCGACCGCGAGGCAGCCGCTCTTTGAGACGCGGGTCAGCGGCGGCCTCGTGGAAGTCTGCCTGCCCGGGGCTGAGTAGGCGCACACTGAATCGTTTGTCCTGTTTAGGACTGGGCGGAGGGCGGGGCCTGTATCCCTGTGAAGTTCCGCCCGCGTTTCTGGCCCGGGTCTGTGCTTGGACCGTCGCCCCGACACTGGACTGTTACCCCGTGTGCCCGGCCGCCCGTGTCTGTGGGCATGTGGTGCCCGCTACGTCAGTACAGGTTCCCAGTTCCTTAGTGGGTCCCAGTCCCCGATCGGGTCCTGCGTCAGCGTGGGCGGGGCAGCGTAGAAGTCCTCCCACAGGGGGTCATCCGCGGGTATGTCGTCTGGCTCTATGAGGTTGCCATCCACAGGTTCCTCAGGCGGAGGTTCCGAATATGCGGAGTCTCCGGCAGGGCAGGCCTGGGCAGCGGCCATCGGCGGACAGGGCATCACGTCGCGGACTTGCCCGTTGTTGTGCTCCTCCGGTCCTAGTCGCGCGGGCATGGCCGACAGGGCAGACTCCGGCCAGTGGGGTGGTTCCCAGTCCTGGTGTTCGCTTTTGTAGTGGCGTCCGGTGGGTGAGGTCCAGCCGGGTGGTTGATTCTTGGTGGCTGGTGTTGGTTTCCAGCCGCTGGTGTGCCGGAGTTTGTGGTGTTTCGGGCAGGGCTGTCCCAGGTTGCTGATCCCGGTGGTCCCGCCGTGGTGCCAGGCGAGGAGGTGGTCTGCCTCGTTATCCAAAGACGGGTTGCTGCAGCCGGGGAACGGACACTGGCCGTCCCGCAGCCGGAGCCAGTTCCGCATGGCTTTGGTGACCCGGTAGCTGCTCCGCCCGATCTCCAACGGCGCCCCGTCCCGCGGATCGACCAGGACCCGGTAGAACGAATCAGCACCGTCAGCGACCAGGTCCCGCGCCATCGACGCTGGGATGGGTCCAAAGCCGTCCAGCATGGCTGGCTCATCGGTCACTCCCATGAGGGCGACGACCGGAACGGTAACGAGAACCTGCGCCCGGATTGACGAAGGGGTGAGATCCGTTCCTATCCCTGCCCCGTCGCCGATGCTGGCATTGGTGCCGCTGGTGAGGATGGCTTGGGCGAAGGTATCGGCGCGGAGTTGGGTGAGGGTGCGGGCCTCGTGGGGGCCTTGCATTCCCCGGGAGAGGGCGTTGAGCCGGTTCCAGCCTGCCATGGCCTGGTCGGCGGGGAGGCAGGCCGAGAGCCAGGCCATGCCGTCCTGGTCAGGCCGGTATTCGACCCGCCGGTCCGCCGCGGCCTTGGCATGGCGTTTCTCCAGCGATTCGGGATGGTGGCGTTCCCGCCAGGTGCGGGCCTTGGCTTTGAACCGGTACGCCGGCATCTCACCGATCGTCGCCGCCCCGGCCGGCCGTGGCGTGTCCGGGTCCAGGAAGTGAGCCTCCAGCGCGGCGGCTCCGGCCCGGTCAAGGCCCACGGTCTGGTTCACCATTTCCCGGGCATGCTGCCAGGAGATTGAACCGCCCTGCAACGCGGCGAGGGTTCGGGGCAGGGCCGTGGCCAGGGCGTGGGACTCGGCCAACAAGGCACCGGCGGCACGGTCACCGATCACCAGCGCACAGCCGACCTCGGCCACCAGGCTCCGGTCCTGGCCGGTGGCCTCCTGCGGCGAGGACGGCGGACCGTTCACCACACTTATGGCGGCAGCGAGCACCTGCACCGCCCGCGCCTTCACCGCTGCCAGCTTCGCCTCCGACCGCGCCACCCCCGCAAGGACATCCAACGCATTATCAGCAACCCGCTGCAACGGATCATCACCAAGTCCGCCAGCGCCAGGCTCAACGCCACCAAGGCCAGAAACATCCGTACCGGAACCAGCCGTGCCGGCAACAGCAGCGCCGCTGAGCACGGCCGTGAAAGCAGCCACGGAGGCATCAACAAACGCCTCTGCCTCCACCACCACCGGATTGCCTTCCATGAATCCATCCTGGCAGTGGGGTCTGACATTCAACGGTGAGGCAGCCAAACAGCACTACTCCAGCGGCGTGACCCACTCGCCCCGGCGCAGGACTCCGGCCAGATTCAGGTCCCCGTCAACAACGGCGACGTCAGCGCGCATGCCGGCCCGGAGGTCGCCAATTTGCGCGGACAGTCCCAGCACGGAGGCAGGCACGGCCGTTGCCGCGTGGACTGCGCCCTGCAGGGGCACCCCGGCCGCCACCGCGGACCGCACGACGTCGAGGAGGGTTGCGGTGCCGCCGGCAATCGCGCCGGTGCTGTCCACACGTGCGACGCCCTTGTCCACCGTGACAGCCAGCGCACCCAGCCGGTACTGGCCATCCTGCAGGCCGGTTGCGGCCATCGAGTCCGTGACCAGGGCGATGTTTTCCGCCCCCACCAGCTCGAACACCATCTTGACCGTCTCCGGGGAAAGGTGGACGCCGTCCGCAATCAGCTCCACCACGGCGTTGCCGGCGTGGGCTGCACTGAGGCTGGCTGCTACGGGACCGGGAGCGCGGTGGTGCAGGCTGGGCATCGCGTTGAACAGGTGCGTGACGGTTGGGCGGATCCTTCCGGTGGAGTTCCCCGGCCCGGCCAGCCCTCCGGCAGCCTGCTCCAGGAGGGAAGCAGCGGTGCCGTGGTCCGCGGCAGTGTGGCCCAAGGATGGAATGACCCCGCGCGCAGTGAGCATGTCCACCAGGGCCGTGGCGCCCGGAAGCTCGGCTGCGAGCGTCATGGAAACCAGCGAGGAACCGGCCGCCTCAAACAGGTCGGACACAAGCCCGGCGTCGGGTTCGAGCAGCAGCGTGGGATCGTGGGCGCCGCACTGTCCCGATGCGAGGAACGGGCCTTCAAGATGGGAACCAGCGATCAGCCCGTCATCCGCCAGCGTCTTCAGTGCCTTGAGGTTCCGGACCAGGTGTTCCGCTGACCCCGTGACGAGGCTTGCGAGCAGCGTGGTGGTGCCGCGGCTGTGCAGATACTGTGCCGCTGACCGGGCGCCCTCGGCGGATCCCTCAGAGAAATCCGCACCCAGCGCGCCATGGCAATGCAGGTCCACCAGCCCGGGCAGGATGATGCGCGCAGGCTCGTGGTCCTTGGGCCCGGGGTCGCCGGGAAAGTCCGACGCCGGACCAGCGTAGGTGATTACGCCGTCGTCGACCGCTACCGCGCCATCGGGGACGTCCATGCTTCCGGTGACGATGCGGCCGCGAAGTATCAAAGTAGCGCTCATGGTTTCAGGCCTCCGGTTGTGAGTGCTCCCGCCAGTTGGGCTGCCAGGGCAGGATCGGCAGCCGGGGCCCGGCCAGCACCGGAATGGCCGTTCGATCGCTGCCGGGCCGAGGTGTGCACGGCGTGGACGCCGATGCCGAGCAGCGACGGTACCAGCTCAAGCGTCACTCCTCCGCCGGCCATGATCTGGACGGAGGGCGCGTATGTTCGTCCCAGCTCCACCAAACGGCCCAGGGTACTGAGGCCGGCGGCGCAGTCCGGGCTGCCCCCGCTGGTCAGGACGCGGTGCACGCCTGCCTGCTCCAGCCGGGCCAGCGCGTCAGCAGGGTCGGCGCCGGCCGCAAGGGCAGCATCGAACGCCCGGTGAAACGTGATTTCCGCAGCCGGGTTGGACCGGCCTGCCGCTGCAACAATCCGGCGGAGGGCAGGAACGTCCGGCCCGCCGTCGGGCGCGAGAACACCCACCACGACGCCCGCGGCACCCGCGGCCAGCGCAGCAGCCACGTCGCGCTCGATGACGTCGAGCTCTTCACTGGAGTAGGCGAAGTCGCCCGGCCGCGGCCGCACCAGGACGTGGACGGGCAGCCCAACACGGCAGGCCTGTTCCGTTATCCCGATGCTTGGCGTGATGCCCTTGGTTTCGGCGAGGGCTGCGCAGAGCTCCACCCGGGCCGCGCCGACGGCGGCAGCCAGCCGCACGCCGTCGGCGTTTTCCACGGCAAGCTCCAGCTGGGGCGGGCTGACAGCAGCAGCCGGCGCGCCCTGGCCCCTGCTCAGAGTCCCTGCCACGCCGGCTTCCGCCCGAACGTGTCCGTGTAGTAGTCCCGGTGGGCCAGCTGTGAGGCCGCGGCCTGGTCCACCAGGACGGAGACGTGCGGATGCAGCTGAAGCGCGGACGCCGGGCAGATGGCGGCAACCGGGCCCTCGACGGCGGCGGCAATGGCTTCCGCCTTCGCCTCGCCCATGGCGAGCAGCAGCAGGTGCCGGGCCTCCCGGATGGTGCCAAGACCCTGGGTCAGTACGTGGTCCGGGACGTCGTCCGCGTGGTCGAAAAAGCGTGCGTTGTCCTGCCGCGTCTGGCGTGTGAGGGTCTTGATCCGGGTGCGTGAGCCGAGCGAGGACATAGGCTCGTTGAAACCCACATGCCCGTCCGTGCCGATGCCCAGGATCTGGAGATCCACCCCTTCCGCAGCTGCAATCCTCGCCTCGTACTGCTCCGCCTCGGCCTGCGGGTCCTCAGCCATGCCGTCCAGGCCATGCACCGCGTCCGCAGCGAAATCCACGCTGGCCGTGAACTCGTCCCGGATCACCGAGTGGTAGGACTGCGGGTGAGCACTCGGCAGGCCCACATACTCGTCGAGAAGAAAAGCCTGCGCCTGGGCGAAGCTCAGGCCGCCGGTCCGGTGCCGTTCGATGAGCTCCTGGTAGGTGCCCAGCGGGGTTGACCCGGTGGCCAGTCCCAGGACGGACGGGCCGCGGCGGACCTGCTCCTCGATGGCGTCCGCGGCTGTGCGGGCCACGTCGGCAGGGGTGGGAAGGATGATGATTTCCATGCGGTGAAGCTGCTTTCGGTTGCTGTTTGGTGGTTGGTGCTGTTGCTCGTGCGGCGGCGGCCGCGGTGGCGTGGGCGGGGAGGGAAACGCCGCTACTTGGCGGCGTCTGTCTCCACAGTGACTTCGTCGTCTTCACGGCCGGGCGTCCGCAGGTTCCAGCGTTTGATGACGATGGAGAAGAGGAAGTAGTAGATCACGGCGTAGCCCAGTCCGATGGGGATGAGCAGCCAGCCGTTCTCCGACTTGCCGAAGTTGAGGACGAAGTCGATCAGCCCGGCGGAGAACGTGAAGCCGTGGTGGATGTCCAGTGCATTGACCAGTGCCATGGAGGTCCCGGTGAGGACTGCGTGGACGATGTAGAGCGGGAAGGCGACGAACATGAAGGAGTACTCAAGCGGTTCGGTGATGCCGGTGAAGAACGCGGTGAGGGCGGTGGAGAGCATGATGCCGCCCACGATCTTCTTCTGCGAAGGCTTGGCGTGGCGCCAGATGGCAAGGGCTGCCGCCGGCAGGCCGAACATCATGATGGGGAAGAATCCGGTCATGAAGATGCCTGCGCTGGGGTCGCCGGCGAAGAAGCGGTTGAGGTCGCCGCGGACCAGCTGCCCGGAGGCGTCAGTGTAGTCGCCGATGAGGAACCAGACGGCGGAGTTGAGGATGTGGTGCAGGCCGGCCGGGATGAGCATGCGGTTGGCGAAACCGTAGACGCCGCCACCGGCCACGGCGTTGCCGGCTACGGCTTCACCTACTGCCGAGAGGCCGGCGTTAAAGAGCGGGTAGAACAGGGCAAGGACGACGCCGGCTGCCAGGCTGGTGACGGACGTCAGGATGGGCACCAGGCGGCGGCCGCTGAAGAAGCCCAGGAAGTCCGGCAGCTTGGTGCGATAGAACCGCTGCCAGAGCACGGCGGACAGCAGGCCCACCACAATGCCAGCCAGGACTCCGTAGTTGATCATGGCGGGCTTGCCGGCAGGGTCGACCTGCCCGGCCAGGACCAGCGGGGACATGGCCTTGAAGACGCCGTCGATCACCATGTACCCCACCACTGCCGCCAGTGCGGTGGAACCGTCGGCCTTCTTGGCCCAGCCGATGGCGATGCCGACGGCGAAAATGAGCGGCAGCCAGGTGAACACGGCATTGCCTGCGGCGGAGATGACGGCGGCGCCGCCTTCAAAGCCGGGGATGGCGCCCAGCAGGTCGGCCTGCCCGATGCGCAGCAGGATGCCGGCTGCCGGGAGGACGGCTATGGGCAGCATCAGGCAGCGGCCCAGTCGCTGAAGGGTGGCGAAGGCCCTGTTCGGCTTCTTCTCGGGAGCCAGGGCGGCGGTCTCGGATGTTGACATAGTTACACCTCTGCGGGATCGGGTGGGGGCTTGTGGAGAAACGGTTCCAGCCGGTACTGTCTGGTTATGACCAGTTCAGTGTGATTCATCCCACGAGTGCCTGTCAAGGGAGGAGATCTTCCACGCTGGCGCTGACAGTTCCGATGAACGGGCACATAATTGGTCGCACCCGGGCCGCCGGTCCTGGTGCTGAAGCAGTGCTCCCCGGGGCACCGTCAGAAAGGGCAGCCATGTCCAAAGCAGAAAAAATCATTGAGGGCCTGGGCGGAGCCGCCAACATCGTGGAGGTCGAGGCCTGCATCACGCGTCTCCGCACCGAGGTCAAGGATGGGTCGCTGGTCAACGAAGCAACCCTGAAAGCCGCCGGAGCCCACGGCGTCCTTGCAGCCGGCACGGCAGTCCAGGTCATTGTGGGGCCGGAGGCGGACAACCTGGCCGAAGACATCGAGGACCTGCTCTGATGCCGGAAACGCTGGTTGTCCATGCGCCCATCAGCGGCGCCGTGGTTCCTCTATCCGACGTCCCGGACCCTGTCTTCGCAGGCCAAATGGTGGGTTCGGGCGCGGCAGTTGAGCCGCCAGCGGGCGAGGTGTTCGACGTCGTGTCCCCCGTCGCCGGAAAAGTGGTCAAGCTCCTGCCGCACGCCTTTGTTGTGGTGGAGCCGGCCGGGCGGGGAGTGCTCACCCACGTTGGCATCGACACGGTCAAGCTCAAAGGCGAAGGCTTCAAGCTGCTGATTGCCCAGGGTGACACCGTCGGCGCCGGTGAGCCCGTGATGCACGTGGACCCCACCGCCGCCCTGGCTGCCGGCTACTCAATGGTGAGTCCCGTCGTCGTGCTCGACACCAAGCCGGACACGGCAACGCCCATGGCAACCGGTGCAGTGACTGCCGGCGCCGCCCTGTTTTCGCTGGGCTAAAGTTTCACAGGACTCCAGCGCTGACCGGGACTGCTAAAGCCGCACTTCCATGGTCAGCGAATAGCGGTCCGAGCGGTACCAGGAGCGTGAGTGCTCAATGGCCAGGGGACCTGAGTAGGACACCCGGTCGAAAGCCAGCACCGGTGCACCCGTTCCGGTTCCGAGGAGCGCCCCTACATCGGCAGGGGCGCCCTCGGACCGGACGCTTTGCCGGGCCCGGTCAATCTGGTGGCCAAACTGCGCCGCCAGCGCTTTGTAGACCGAGCCCGTCAGGTCGATGTCCAGGAGGCCCGGGGCGTGCTCCGGGTTGTACCAGGCGTCATCGACGCTGACCGGCCGCCCGTCCGCCAGCCGGAGCCGCCGCAGGTGGATGGCCTCGGAGCCGGGCGCCAGGCTGAGAGCTTCCGCGGTGTCCTCCGGAACGGCGGCGGCTTCCGCCACCAGCACCACTGTGCTGGGGACGTGGCCCATCGCCTCCATTTCCTGGGTGAAAGAGGCGAGGTGCAGCGTGGACTGCACGGGGGAATCCGCCACGAACGTGCCTTTGGCCGGAACCCGGACCAGGTGCCCCTCGTTGACCAGGCGTCCAATAGCGGCACGCACCGTGATCCGGCTGACGCCGTAGGAGTCCATGAGGGTCCGCTCGCTGGGAAGCCTGGCACCGGGTTCCAGTTCTTCCCTGGCCAGCTTGAGGATGATCGTCCGCAGCTGCTCGTGCTTGGGGATCTGGGAGTTGTTGATGGCCGTGCCCGCCGCCTCGGCGGTGCTCCTTGGTGTGACGGACAATGCGGCCCCTCCTTATACTGGAGCGGTCCGGTAAGGACCACTCCTCGGATTATTCCACAGCAAGGGCCCCGGAGGGCCTCCCAGGGCCCAGGCGGCCGCAGCCCGGGCAATATCCCGGACCCTGGGCCACAGGCCACAGGCCACAGGCCGCTGGCAAGCGTGGCCTGACGGCATCCGGGTCCAACGGAGGCGGACCGGCCGGGTGCCTGATCCCGGCGTTGTGGTGTGAAGGGGAGAGCCCCTGAAAGTTACAGCCCCGTTATGTCCGGCGGCGGCCCAACCCCTTAAGCTGATAAACACTAAGCATGCTTCCTATCTTCAAAGGGGTTGTACCAATGCGAAAAGCACCTGCGCTTGGATTGATGACGGCAGCACTGATGGCCCTTGCGGGCTGCACGGGCGGCGGCGGAGGAGCTGCGAGCCCGTCGGCCTCGGAAACACCCTCACCAACGGCTGAGGCGAAGGTGTACAGCGAAGATGAGCTCCGCGAGCTGATCTCCGGCATGACGGACGACGACGGTAACGAGCTAAGGCTGTACTCCAAGGAACAGGTGGACCAGGGCGGCAATATCGCCAACCTGCTCCTGAGCACCGCGACCGTCGATCCTGAAGACTGCAAGGACATCGCCACGGCGGGACTGCTGGACACCGTGGAAAGTGGCGAGATCGCCGTCGCGCTCTCCGAGGGCGACCAGCCGCGGACGCTGTCCGCCCAGTCCGGCAGCGAGGGGCCGGACGCCGTCGAAGTCCTGGACGAGATCAGCGGCAAGATGGACCAGTGCGCCAACTTCTCGGTCCAGGCCCTGGGCCAGACCTACGAGGTGACCAGTGAGGAGGTCCAGGCGGACACCGACGCTGAAAAGACCTTCGCCACCCTCAGCTCGCGCAGCGGCGAGAACCAGCAGAAGCTGATGCAGGTCTCCGCTGCGGAAGGCCGGCTGCTGGTGGTGGCCACCAAGAGCGGCGCCAACCTGGGCGATCCGGACCAGAAGGAACTTGAGGACCTTATCAACGAGGTGCTGGAGAAGGCCGACGGCGGCAGCGCCACTTCCAGCCCTACGTCCACGAGCACGTCCGGTTCCACGAGCACGTCGTCACCGAGCGGGTCGGCCTCGCCGTCCGTGACGGAAAGCGAGGCGGAGGAAAGCGAAATGGCCACGCCTTCGCCGACTGCCTCGAGTTAGCAAATGCACGTCTCAGGAAGGCGGGTGGACCTTGGGTCCGCCCGCCTTGCTGTATTACAGCGTTCATCCGCTCAGGTGGAGGCCGGGTGGCGTCCCTCCGAAGGGGCCCGTCCCACTCCGTGCACCACTGCGGCCAGGCGGCGCGCCAACTCCGGACCAGGGACGGAGGCGTCCACTTTTTCAAAGGTTCCGTACTCGGGCAGTTCGCGGTAGGCGCGGGCGAAAGCAGCCAGGTCCTCCAGCGTCTCGGCATCAGTGCCGCGGGCGGCGATGCGCCGGTGCGCAACGGCCGGGTCCACGTCAAGATGCACCACGGCGTCAGGGGCAGGGAGTGCACCGAGCAGCCACGGAAGCAGGCGGCCGCGAGGCAGGCCCTTCGTCGCGCGTAGGGCCAACTGGCAGTAGAGGTGCCTGTCCATCACCACCAGGCCGTCAACCCGGCTGGCCCGCAGATGGTTCACCAGCACGTTCCACACCCGGAAGGTGGTCTCCAGGGCATCGGCAACGCGGGGCGGCAGCCGGATGCCCAGCCTGGCGCCCAGAACCGACATGCTGCGCCTGCCCGCGTGGTTGTTCAACAGCACGGCCGTGCCGCCGCCGGCACGGACTGAGGACACCAGGGCCTGGGCGGCCGTGGACTTCCCGGAACCGTCGATTCCGGTCAGGACTATAAGCAAGTGGCCTCCTTCCGCCATGGAGTTAACGCAGGGTGTGCCGTGGAAGTCCCGGCTGAGTCCCAATTCACAGGTTCACCGCCCATTTCACAGGATCAGGCGGGCGTTTCACAGAACCTGGGTGCAGGAAAACCCAGTACAGGCACTTCCTGCTCCAGGGGAGCGCCAGCCCGTAGGCTGGAGGGCGGTGCGGGAATAAACCCCGGCCGAACGCCGCAGTTCCCGAGCGAAAGGCAGGACCATGACTGCTAGCAATGACGAGCCGCAGAACGCCGCAGACCTTCGGGGGCCGGGTGATCCGGACGAAGCCAAGGAACCCAAGCAGGCCCCGCAGAGCGGCCAGCACCCGGAACTGCCGGGTGCCGGCAACATCCGCGAGGAGCAGCAGGGCCACGCCGCCGGGACCGTCCCGGCGTCCTACTCCGGCAGCGGCGACCCTTCCCAGAAGGACAAACCCGAGGACGCCCTGCAGGAACCGGGAACCTGGGACGACGAGGTCTGACGCGCCAGTGATCACCCGCGCCGACGTGGAACGGGCAGCACGAAGGACCGCCGGCCTCACCCGGCTGACGCCCGTCCTGGAAGGCGACCCGGGAGATTTTCCCGGCCCGGTGTGGTTCAAATGCGAATTCATGCAGCACACGGGAACCTTCAAGGCCCGCGGCGCCCTCAACCGCATTTTCGCCGCCAAGGAACGCGGTGAGCTGAAACCGGAGGTCGGCGTCGTGGTTGCCTCCGGAGGAAACGCCGGCCTGGCCAATGCCTATGCGGCTGCACAGCTCGGCGTCCCCGCAACGGTGTTTGTGCCCGCTGCCGCCCCGGCCGTGAAAGTCCGCAAGCTGAAAGCCATCGGAGCCACCGTGGTGCAGGGCGGCGCCGAGTACGCGGATGCATACCAGGCGGCCATCGGGCATGCCCGGGAAACCGGTGCCGTCTATTGCCACGCTTATGACCAGCCCGAAATTGCCGCCGGCGCTGGAACTGTAGGACTGGAACTCCTTGACCAGGTGGGTGGGGTGGACACCGTGCTGGTTGCAGTGGGGGGAGGCGGTTTGATGGCAGGAATCGCCGCGGCCGTGGAGGGCAGGGCCAAGGTGGTGGCCGTGGAGCCGGACTCGGCTCCCACGCTGAACGCTGCGCTGGCGGCCGGACAGCCGGTGGACGTCCCAGTGGCGGGAATCGCGGCAGACTCCCTCGGGGCCCGCCGCATCGGCGACATCGGATACTCCGTGGCGGTCCGCGCCGGCGTCGAAAGCGTCCTGGTGTCCGACGCCGACATCATCGAAGCGCGGACGAAGCTGTGGGACGGCTACCGGATCGTCGTGGAACACGGCGCGGCCGCAGCCTATGCCGCGCTTGCCTCCGGCGCCTACACGCAGGGCGTGGGCGAACGGGTGGCGGTCATACTGTGCGGGGCGAACACGGACCCGGCCACCCTCACGTAGCCGGGTCCGATGGCAGAGTGCCCATCTGTGGCAGGAATCAGCTGCAGAACTGGCTGTACGTGCTGCCGGCTTCCTCGTAGTCTGCCGTCAGTTCGGCGAGCTTGTCCTCGTCCGGAGTCTCTTTCGCCTGCTCATCCGTGTATTCGATGATCGACTCAAGCGCACCCTTGAGGTCGTCCGAGGCAACGGCGTGGATGGGCCGGATCTGGTTGGCCAGGCGGTTCATGCCGGTCTTGCCGGCGTTGTTGGCCGGGTTCGACACAACGGACTGGATCCGCTCGCAGGTTTCCGCGGTGGTGAGCTGGTTCGAGGCGGTGCAGGCCGTTGCAGAGACAACGAGGCCGGCGGCGATCAGGGCTGTGGCGAATTTCTTCATGGATCCCTCAGTAGTTGATTGAGGTTTCGATTGTAAGCAGAATCCTGGACTGTACGCCGGTCCCAGCCGCTGCCCCCTCCACTGTGAAGGGGGCACCATGCTCTGGCGGTGCCTTCATGGGGGAGCTTAAAATGGGATCACCCTCGTGCGGAGCTGCCGCAGATTGGGCCCCGCGCATCAGCCCACATCCAGGAACCACTATGCGCAAAACAGTACGACGCCGTGCCGTTGGTGGACTCACCGCTCTTCTGGCCCTGCTGCTGCCCCCGGCATTGACGGCAGGCGCATCGACTCCTTCCGCTGACGACGTCATTGTCCTCCGCGGAGCGAATTCCGCCGAAGGCATTGCGGCGGGTGAGGGAACAACCTTCTACGCCGGCGAACTGTTGACCGGCGACATCTTCCGCGGCGACATCCATGACGGAAAGGCCAAGCGTTTTATCGACGTGCCCGAAGGCCGGATGGCCGTCGGTATGAAGGCCGATACCCGCAACGACCTGCTGTTTGTGGCAGGCGGCACCACGGGCAAGGCGTACGTCTACGACACTGACACCCGCAAGCAGGTCAAGGAATACGACTTGGCCCCCGGCTTCATCAACGACGTCACCCTCAGCAGCGACGGCGCCTGGTTCACCAATTCGGCCGCGCCCGAGCTCTATTTCGTCCCCGTGAGCAGGCGGGGCGAGCTGGGAGGTGCAGCAGATGTGGAGACACTGAAAGTGGGCGGTGAGGCGGGCAAACCCTTGCAACCCGGCCAGTTCGGATTCAACGGCATCGCAGCAGCCGACGATGACGACATCCTGATTGTGGCCCATACACAAAACCAGGCCCTCTATGCCGTGGATCCGGACACGGGAAAGAGCAACAGGATCAAGGGGCCGGACCTGAAGTTCGTCGATGGCATCCTGGTCAAGGACCGCACTGTATGGGCGGTCCAGAACATGGCGAACCAGGTCAGCCGCCTCAAACTGTCCGATAACTTCTCTTCCTTCAGGGTCAAGGACGTCATCACCAGCAAACACTTCGATGTCCCGACGACGGTGGCCAGGTTCGGGGACACGCTCGCCGCGGTCAACGCCAAGTTCGGACAGCAGCCACCGCCAACCCAGTACGAAGCAGTCCTGGTCCCGGCCTGGGACTAGGACCGGGGCGCCGGTTGTTGTGTGTCCCTGGTGGAGGTGACGCCCGCCCGGACGCTGCCGCTCCTGCAGGCGGCGGCGGGCCGGCCGCGCGGCGATGCCCGCGCCATCTGAACGCAAAGGAACAAGATCTCCCATTTAATCCCGTCACACCCTTGACCAGGCTTGTAAAGCGCTGATAGAAGTTAAGGGCAGAAAACGCTTTCCGCTGCATCCTAAAACCTCACCCCTCGTTCGTGGTGGGCTGCCTGTCAGGTGTAGTGAAACGTTCCAAACTGTCGTGCGGCAGACTCAGCTGCCGCCGCATCAAAGGAGATGTTCTTTTGGCTTATCCCTCGAAATGTTCCCCCACGCCCCGTCCGGTTTTGCGGCGAGGCCGCGCCTGGAAAGCCGCCCCCTTGGCTGCGGCTGCTTCCCTCACCGCCGCTGCGCTGGCGTTCACCGGCGTGCCGCTCGCGCAGGCCAACCCCGGCACCGCCCCCGGGCAGTCCGGCAAGGCAGAGCTGAAGCGCCAGGTGGAGAACCTGGACCGCGCGCCGGTGGCCGTGCTTACGGACCAGGGCGTCACGCTGGGCTGGCGCATGCTGGGCCTGGACCAGGACAGTGTGGGCTTCCACGTGATCCGCGACGGCGTCCAGCTCACCGAACAGCCCATCCGCAACACCACCACGTTCGTCGATCCGGCCGGAACCGCAGCCTCCACGTATGTCATAAAAACTGTGGGCAACGGCAACGGGCAGGACAAGCTCAGCGCGGAATTCACCCCGCTGGCCCAGAACTACCTGTCCATCAAGCTGGACAAGCCCGCCGACGGCGTCAGCAAGGATGGAAAGCCCTACACCTACTCGGCCAACGACTCCAGTGTCGCGGACCTGGACGGGGACGGCAGCTACGAGATCATCCAGCTCTGGAACCCCTCCAACGCGCAGGACAACTCCAAGTCCGGATTCACCGGAAACGTCTACGTGGACGCCTACAAGATGGACGGCACCAGGCTTTGGCGCATCGATTTGGGCCACAACATCCGCGCCGGCGCACACTACACCCAGCTCCTGGCGTACGACTTCGACGGTGACGGCAAGGCCGAGGTGTCCATGAAGACGGCGGACGGCACCACGGACGGGGCCGGAACCGTGATCGGCGACCCGGCAGCGGACTACCGGAACAGCGCCGGTTATGTCCTGTCCGGTCCGGAGTTCCTCACAGTGTTCGACGGGGCAACAGGCGCCATCATGGACACGGTGGCCTACGACCCGCCGCGCGGCAGCGTCTCAGCCTGGGGCGATGGCTACGGCAACCGCGTGGACCGTTTCCTGGCCGGCGTCGCCTACCTCGACGGCGAGAAGCCGTCCATGATGTTCAGCCGCGGCTACTACACCCGCACCGTCCTGGTCACCTATGACCTGGTGGACGGCAAGCTGGTGAAGCGCTGGACCTTCGACTCGGACATCGCGGGTGCCGAATACAAGGGCCAGGGCAACCACAACCTCTCCGTAGCTGACGTGGACCAGGACGGCAAGGACGAGTTCGTCTTCGGTTCCATGACCATCGACGACGACGGCTCGGTCCTCTACAACACCAGGCTGGGCCACGGCGATGCGATGCACACCAGCGATTTTGATCCTTCTCGCCCCGGGCTGGAGGTCTTCGCCGTCCACGAGAGCATGAGCCAGAGCGGCAACCGTGGCGCCACCTTCCGCGACGCCGCCACCGGCGAGGTGCTCTGGAGCATCCCCGCCATCCGGGACACCGGCCGCGGCGCCGCCGGCGACATCGATCCCCGCTACGCCGGCGCTGAGGGCTGGGCGGTGGGCGGCGACGCCTCCTGGAACTCCCCGCGGGGCCAGCTGATGTCCGCCAAGGGCGAGCTGATTGCCGAGAGCATTCCCGCGGCCAACTTCCTGGCCTGGTGGGACGGCGACCTGCTCCGCGAGATCGTCGACCACGATTTCGACGCTGCCGCCGGCGTGGGCGTGCCCACGATTTCCAAGTGGAACTGGGAAACGGAGTCCAGCGACAGGCTCCTGACTGTCACCGGCGCCCGCACCAACAACCACACCAAGGGCAACCCGTCCCTGCAGGCGGACCTGCTGGGCGACTGGCGCGAGGAACTTGCCTTCCCGTCGTCGGACAGCACTGAACTGCGGATCTACACCAGCACCTCGCCCACCGAGGTCCGGCTCCGCACCCTGATGCACGACACCGTCTACCGCACCGCCGTGGCCCGAGAAAACGTGGCCTACAACCAGCCGCCGCACCCGAGCTTCTTCATCGGCGAGGGCATGGAAACCCCGGCCGCGCCGTCGGTGGTGTACGCGGGCACCGGCAAGTAGCACGGCACCCACGGACGGTCCTGCCCCGCACAAAAGCGCCGCCCGCCTCTGCAATGAGGCGGGCGGCGCTTTTATTGTGCTGCGGCTAAACCCGGTTAGTGCGTTCCGAGGTTCCCGCCGACGGGCGGCAGGCCGCCATCTCGACGGCGGTCGTCGCCTTCGCGCTCGGCGGCGCTCAGGTTTTCGCCTTCGGCCGTCTCGTCCGACTCGCCGCTCGTGTCCACCAGGCCGTTGGTCTGGTCGAACTGGTGTCCGATCCTGTCATCGCCCAGATCGGCGACTGAACCGGTGGAGCCGGCTGCCGCCGTCGTACCCGCTGACGTGCCGGTGATGGTGGTCGTGTCCGTCGGAATCGGTGTGACGGTGACCGGTTCTCCGGGAGCCGCCGGAGTTACCGTTTCGTCGGCAACCGCGGTTGTCTCCTTGTTGCCGCCTGCTGCCATGGCAGCTGCTGCGCCGGCCACTGCGGCAACACCCAGGCCCGCGGCAACCTTGCCGGAGACGCCTGCCTTGCCGGAGTCGCCCCGGGATCCGGCAGCATCCTCCACGCCCGGCGTGCCCGCCGGGGCGCCCGTGCTCACGCGTCCGCGCCAGGCGCCGCTGGCGTAACCCTCATCCTCGATGAATTCCTTGAACCGCTGCAGGTCAGCCTCGGCCTGGCGGTCAACCACGTTGAGCTTGTCGCCCACCTTTTCAATAATTCCTTCGGGCTCATACTCCAGCGTCAGCCGAAGGGAAGTCTGCCCGCCACCCACGTCCTCGAAGTCAACAGCGCCGGCATTTGTGGCGCCTTCCGTGGCGGCCCAGGCGACCTTCCGGTCCGGGACCTGCTCAAGGATCTTCGCTTCCCACTGCCGGCGGATGCCGCCGATCTCGGCCACCCATTCCAGCCTGTCATCGCTGAGCTGGGTCACGCTCTTGACGCCGCCCATGAAGTGCGGGAACTCCTCAAACTGCGTCCACTGGTTGTAAGCCGTGCTTACCGGTACGTTCACCAGAATGCGTTTTTCCACCTTCGTGCTCATAACGTCCCCTTTGCTTTGTTACCGGAAGCCGATGTTTCGGTAAAAATCATCAGCATGCTTACCAATGTACCTGCTGGGCACGCCGGATTCCAGAGTGCGGGTTCTCGCGTCCCGCCGGGCAGTGGGGAATCAGTGCTGGCCCAGGCTGCCGCCGAAATGTGGAAGATTGCCCTCATCGTGGCGGTGCCGCCTGCGTTCACCGGAACTGTAGTTCTCGCGGTCGGCTGTTTCGTCCGAGGTCCAGTGTGCTCCGCCCGGACCCGCCCCACCACCCCAACTAAGTAGCAGCAGATGTCGGTTTGAGGGCTCATAACAGCATCTGCTGCTACTTAGTTGGGACGGGAGGGGGAGCGGACGACGGCGGCACCTGGCTGGTGCAGGCGCCGCCGCCAGCGCGCAGGACTACGGCAGGTGGTTGCCAATCAGCGCCAGGTTCTGGATCACGGCGAGCCCGAACTGGGATGCGTCGTTGGTGGATACGGTGGGTGCCTCATCCACCGGCAGCAGCACGTGTGGCGGCTCGATCTGCCGCAGCGTGAAGGCCGACGCGTGGTTGAGGTGCTCGCCTCCCTCGGCGAAGCTCGTCCAGGCACGTGCGGCCAGGTCCGGGTCACCCAGCCGGGCGGCGGCGTAGGCAGTGAGCCGGCTGTGCGCCTGGGTGAGGTAGATGCCCTCCAGCGGCTGTCCCACGGCCGCCACCTGCTCCTCTTTGGTGGCCAGGAAGAGCCGGCAGTACTGCAGCCAGGCCCGCTCGAAGTCCGGGTCCGGGACCAGGTCCACCAGTTCGCTGCAGATCTCCACCAGTCCGAACACGGCGCTCAGGTGCGAAACCTGGATCAGTTCCCGGCCGGTGTCGAAGCGTCCCTTGTCCAGGTCGTAGAGCGCCTCACCGGTGAGGAAGCCGTATTTCAAGGCGCCAATGTCCGCCATGGTGCCCAGGAGCCGGTCGCGTGAGCGCGGATTTCCGGTGCGTTCCCAGTCGGTGAGCCAGGTGGCGGCGAGCGAGCCCCAGTCCGTTCCCAGGCCCACGCCCAGGGCTCCCCGGTTTGGACGGTAGGTGGCGGCGTCGGGGCGGACCTTGCGTACGGGGTCCAGGCCCAGGAAGTTCTGGTCGCTGTCCACCAGCTCGGTCAGCAGGTCCCCGGTCCGTTCATCTGCCGTCAGGTAGTAGTAGAAGCGGCGGTAGGCGGGCGTGCTGATGCGGAGCTGCTTGGCGCTGCAGCCCCAGTGCTGGACGTTGTGCCGCGAGCCGAGGCCGCGCCACGGGCCCACGTGGTAGACATCCACCTCGCCGGTGTGCCGGGTCATGGCCTCCGCGAACCGGAAGATGTCCGCCCGGCCGGAGCGCAGGTAGGAGTACCAGAGCCAGAGGTCGGGGGAGAGCTCGGAGTTGTCCCACGCATATCCGCCCACGTCATACCGCCACACGTGCCGGTCGTGGTCGTAGGTGTGCATCACGTCGCCGTAGTTCCAGAACCCGTACCAGCGCCGCTGCTCCACCTGGCCGGCATAGAAATCGAAGAGGAAGTCCAGGTGGTCCTCGAGCTCTGCCCGGGCGGGGGTGCCGCGGTCCACCGGGTCCCAGTCGCCGAACACGCCCACGGAGTGCAGGTACTCCGGGGTGGCCTGCAGCAGGGCAGGGGCGGAGGCCGCAGCGGCGTCGGCCGCGAGGCTCTCGGTTGCCGGCGTTCCGTCGTAGGCAAACAGCGTCAGCTCATGGGTGCGGGCAATCCCGTGCGCGTTTCCGAAGCCCGGCTCGTAGTCCTCATAGGTGATTTCGAGCCCTTCGAGCTGTTCCTCGAACGTGTCCTGGCCCAGGCCGTCGTGGTAGAACCGCAGGTCCATGGGCTGGGCTTCGGGGGAATACAGCCACGCCGTCAGGGTGGCGTTGTCCGTTGCGGCGCCGCGGATGTCCAGCTGGCCGGGGTGGGACTGCCAGAAGTCCTTCACGCCCACGCCGAAACCTCCGCGCGTATCGGTCAGGGAGCAGAAGCCGGCAGACCTGGTTCCGCCGGAGATCCCCACCCAGGCCCGGCCGGGTGCGGTGCGCTTGCGCAGTTCGAAGCCGTCGGCACTGAGCTGGCTGAGCGTGTAGTCGCTCCAGGCCGGAACCAGGTGCAGCCGTTCCGACACCTCCGGGTTCCAGCCGGCCAGGGGTGGCGTGGCGCGGCCTTCCACCTGTGCCCGGCGGACGTCCTCCCCGGGGTCCCGGCGCAGGCCGGTGATGCCGCGGACCGCCTCGGTGAGGAAGCCGCCGTCGGCCCCTGCCATCCGGATATGCCTGTTGTGCAGCTCTGCCTGCAGCGGGACCGTGAAGCGCACGCCGAGCCCGGCGAGGAAGTCCCGGTCCGCGTCGCCGTCCCAGATGAAGGAGTGCACCATGCGGACGCTGCGGGCGTTGGCGTGGAAGTAGAACCTCACGACGAAAGGCAGCCAGCTTTCCTTGCCGCTGTACCTGCTGGTTCCACTGTCCCGTCCGTCCGGCCTGTGCTGACCTTCCAGCCGAACCACCGCTCGGACGGGTCCGTTGTGTTCAAGCACGACGGCGGTGACCTCGCCGGTGAAGGCGTCCCGGGTGAGGGTTCCCGCGCCGCCGCCGCCCTGGTCATCAGAAATGCCGTCCTGCAGGAGGCTCACCAGGCGCGCGTCCCGGGCCACCTCGACGCCGCCGCGGGTGAGGCTCCTGAAGAGGGTGGAGCCGCCGCGTTCGATCACCATCTGCAGGGTTCCGGTGTCCACGGTGAGGGCGCGGTCGGTTTCGGTGACGGTGACGCTGGAAGCGCCCGGCGGCGTCTGGCTGGCCCCGCGGGGCGACGCGCCGCCGTCGGACGCCACGTGGTAAACCTCCGACGGCGAACTGCTGGCGGGAAGCGCAATGCCCGCCCATTTGAGGGAGCCGTCCGGCCAGGTGGCCAGGGGCCAGGCCTGGGAGGCGACCGTGCTGCCGGCCGTATCCGTCACGGAGAGGGCCTCCGCCGCCGGTACGGAGCCGCGCGCGAAGGGCATGCCCCACGTTGTCCCGCCGCTGATTTCCGCGGGTGCTTTGCCGTCGATCCACCTGATGGGGATGTTGTCCGTCATGTGATCCAATTCTGTTGTCTCTACGTTCGCCGGGCGCAGCCACTCAGGCAGCAGGCACTGGCCAGCCGTCCGGAAAGCGATTTCTGATTCGTTTCAAAATAGGCCAGTCAGCGCCCGGCCGCAAGGGGTGGCCGGGATTCGGAAGGTCCGCAGCAGCCCTGCCCACCCCCGGAACCCTCTGGCCCTGCAGGGGCTTCTGTGCTGGACTGGTGGGTGCAGTGACCACCGGCCGCAGCCTCAACAGGACGGGCGGCACCAGCTCCAGATGAACATGGACGGCCAGTGTTGACCGTCCATTGGAAGGAACACTCATGGCACCGTTTAAGATCGGATACTTCGTCGGCAGCCTGGCAACCGGCTCCATTAACAGGGTCCTCTCCAAAGCATTGATCCAACTCGCTCCGGAAGACCTCGAGTTCACCGAGATCCCCATCAAGGACCTTCCGCTGTACAGCTACGACTACGACTCTGACTTCCCGCCCGCAGCCCGTGCCCTCAAGGAAGCCATCGAGGCGTCGGACGGCATCCTGTTCGTGTCCCCGGAATACAACCGCTCCATTCCCGGGGCCCTCAAGAACGCCATCGACTGGGGCTCCCGGCCGTGGGGAAGCAATTCCTTCGCCCGCAAGCCCACCGGAATCATTGGCGCATCCGTGGGCAGCATCGGGACCGCGGTCATGCAGTCGTCCATGAGGAGCGTCCTGAGCTTCCTGGATGCGCCGCAGTTGAATGCCCCGGAGGCCTACATCCATTACGACGCCGCAGTGTTCGGCGACGACGGCGAGGTCAAGAATGAGGGTACCGCCAAGTTCCTGCGGCATTACATGGACGAGTACGGGGCCTTCGTGGCACGGGTCCTGGCTGCCAACGCACCGGGCCACATCGGTGACATTGAGCCGGACACCGCCAAGCTGACCCGCTAGTTTTACGGATGCCCGCCGTCCCAGCAACGGCGGGCATCCGAGCCTTAGTCCAGCGGCAGGGTAACCGTCACGCTGGTGCCCTGCCCGGGGGCAGAACGGATGTCCACGGTGCCGCCGGCCTCATGGACGGCCACAGCCATGAGCCGGAGGCCGTAGCCGTGGTGGCGCCCGCAGGTGGCGGCATTGCTGTCAAAGCCCGTACCGTCGTCGGCTACCACCAGGCGGATGCCGTGGTCCACGGCGGCGAGCTGGACGGTCAGGTGCAATGCCCCGGAGTGGTTGTAGGCATTGCTCAGGGCCTCGCGTGCCGACTGGTAAAGAAGGGACGCGCAGTCCTTCGGGATCTCGATGGCCCAGTGCGGAGTGTCCCAGCGGACGCTGGTTCCCCGGTGGCGGAGGGGGCCCGTGAGCCGGTCGATGCAGCCGGCCAGTCCCAGGGTGTAGAAGTCGAGCGGATGCTGATCCGTGAGCACGCCGTCCACGGCGGTGACTTCCCCGTCCAAAGCTGTTCTATTTCCCATTGTCTCCTGCTCCCCACAAGCTGGTTGGTCCATGACTCCAGCGTGGACCCGCAACTTCAGCGGACGGCAAGGTTTGCCGCAAGATCAGATCAATTCCTGGCGCCGGGCGGCGTTCCACTACTCTGGCTGTTTAGCGCTCTCCGGCTCCGGGCAATCAGGGGCAGGCAACACGTCAAGTGGCTTCCGCTGGGGAGCCGGGAAGCGGTGCACATGCCGTTGTGGTTGCAGGCCCTGGTGTGGGGCACCGTGGCAGGAGCTGCCCTGGTCCTCGGCGCCGCATTGTCCTGGCGCTGGAACCTGCCGAGCAAGCTGGTCTCCTCGATCATGTCCTTCGGCGCGGGTGTGCTGATCTCCGCCCTGGCCTTCGAGCTGGTGGGCGAGGCCGTGGAGGGCGGCGGGCTGTGGCCTACCGTGGCCGGGTTCCTGGCAGGCGCTGTGGTGTATGTCGGCGCGAACATGATGCTGTCCCGGGCCGGCGCAAAGCACCGCAAGCGTTCCGGCAACCAGCAGCCCTCGGAAGCCGACAGCCCGGGCAGCGGCAGTGCCATTGCCGTGGGCGCGCTGCTGGACGGTGTGCCGGAGTCCGTGGTCCTTGGCGTTGGACTGCTGGCAGGTGGTGCCGTCAGCCCGGCGATGATGGCCGCCGTCTTCATCTCCAACGTCCCCGAGGGCCTCTCCGGAAGCGCCGGCATGAAGAAAGCCGGCAGGAGTGCCCGCTATGTTTTCGGTTTGTGGGGCGGCATTGCGGTGCTCTGCGGGGTGGCCTCGCTGATCGGGTATGTGGCGCTGGAGAACGCTCCAGGCAGTGTGGTGGCCTTTATTACCGCCATAGCAGCGGGAGGAATCCTGGCCATGCTGGCGGACACCATGATCCCTGAGGCCTTCGAGGAGCACCACAACCTCACGGGCCTTACGGCCTCCGTCGGTTTCCTGGCGGCCTTCACCATCCATCACCTTGGGGGATAGGGCTACGGCAAAAATTGGCCAGCCAATCAGGAGAAAGGACGTCCCATCTCCTGTACACTGGTGAGCAGAGGAAGGCCGCCAGCAGAGTGCGGTCAAAGGAGATGACGTGACAGTAGCACCCGCAGCGGTATCGTCGGCAAGGTTTAGCGCGCAAATCCGTTCCCAGGCCCTTCAAACGCGCATCATGGAACTGATCCTGGAACGTGGCCTCGACGTCGGTGACGCCCTGCCCACCGAGAGTGAACTGTCGGCTGAGCTGGGTGTAGGCCGGAACACCGTCCGGGAGTCCCTCAAGGTTTTGCAGGCGCTCGGCGTCATAGAGATCAGGCACGGTTTCGGCATGTTCGTGGCCCCCAATAACTTCAGCGCCCTGGTATCCGGCCTGACCTTCCGTGGCAGGCTCTCGCTCAGGCACAAGGGTGAAGAAGCAATGGAGCTCATCGATGTGCGGCAGGCACTTGAGTCCGGCCTCATCGGTTCCGCCATCAACCTTTTGACGGAGGAGCATCTTGCGGACCTTCGGTCCACCATGCAGTCGATGCAGGATGCCGCAGCCAAGGGCGAACCCCTCGCCGAGCACGACGCCGAGTTCCACCGCCGCCTCTACGCACCACTGAACAACGAACTGCTCATCAACCTCATGGACGTGTTCTGGCAGGTATACCGCCAAATCCATGAGGCGTTGGGCTCCGGGCCGGTCAACCTTGAAGAACAGGTTCAGATCCACTGGGACATCTACGAGGCTGTAGCCAGCAGGGACAAGGCCCTTGCCTCAGAGCGCCTCCAGCGCCACTTCGACGGTATCCGCCTGAAGCTCAAGGACGTTGCCGCCTCCTGAGGGACGCCGTCCGGCTCCCGGCCTGGACTTCCTTTTCCGTCGGAGGTACCCCTCCGCTGCATCACCCGGGGGCTGGACACCATCCTTGAAGCCCGGCAGGTCCTTCTGGTGGTCAAAGGCGCGGATAAGGCTGGTATCCCGGCTGCCGCCTTCAATGGAGCTGTGACATCGGACTGTCCGGCATCAGTCCCGCAGTTGCACCCTCACCTGCCGGTCGTGGCTGACGAAGGCCGCTGCCGCGCAATTGCCTCCATAAGCCGGCCGGGCCGCCGGGCGGGTCATTTCAGGGCCTCGGCGAACCAGCCGGTGATGGTGGCCGGGTGCGTTATCGCTGTTCCGACGACGACGGCGAAAGCGCCGGCGTCGAGGGCCTGCCGTGCCTGGGCGGGAGTATGGATGCGGCCCTCGGCAATGAGGGGCACCCCGAAGTCCGCTGCCGCGATGCGCCCGAGCAGGTCCAGGTCGGGGCCGGAGGTTTTGGGACGCTCGCCGGTGTAGCCGGACAGTGTGGTGCCAACAAGGTCTGCGCCGGCGTGGACCGCTGCGGCTGCGTCGTCGAAGGAGCCGCAGTCCGCCATCACCAGGGCGTGGGATTCTGCATGGATAGCGGCTACCGTCTGCGCCAGGGTGAGGCCGTCCGGCCTGCGTCGGCGGGTGCCGTCGATTGCCACCACATGGGCGCCGGCGTTGGCCACTGCCAGGGCGTGCCGAAGGGTGGGAGTGATGAAGACGCCGTCATGGCCGTCCTTCCAGAGCCCGATCACCGGAACCTCTACGGCGGAGCGGGTGTGCTGCACGTCGGAAAGGCCCTGCACCCTGACGGCGGCGGCGCCCCCGATGACGGCGGAGGCGGCAACCTGCCCCGTGGTCCGGGGGTCGCGCATGGGCTCGCCGGGGTAGGCCTGGCAGGACACGATGAGTTGCCCGCGGAGGGACTCGAGGGCTTCGGATGTCAGGATCACTGGGGGGTTCCTTCGGGGATTTCGGTGGGCGGCGGGTTCAAGAGCCGTGGGGTGCTGGGCCGAGGATCAGGCGGCCGGCGCCCACCATGGCTGCTGCGTTGCCGAGCTTGGCGTGCAGCACCGGAATGCCGCCCAGGGCTGGGAGGAGTTCAGCCCGGAGGGCGTGCTCCATAGGTTGCCACCAGGGTTCGCCGGCGTCGGCGAGTCCGCCGGTCACCACCACGACTTCCGGGTCCAGGACGTTGGCTAGTCCGCCCACGGCCTGGCCTGCGGCAGACGCTCCGAGCTTTATGGCCCTGATGGCCGTGGTCTCGCCCGCTCCCGCCAGTGCGAAGACGGCGCGCGTGTCAGCCGCATCCTCCTCCCGGCCGCCGAGCCTCAGGTAGGTCTCGCGCACCGCGGGGCCGGACGCTATGGACTCGACATGGCCGGAACCGCCGCAGACGCAGGGAACCGGTGTGCCGCCGTCGAACGCGTACGGTGAGGCGAAGTGGCCCACATGACCGCCAACGAACCGGTGCCCCAGGAGCGGCTGCCCGGCCAGCACCAGGCTTCCCCCGACGCCGGTGCCGAAGGCCACCAGGAGCGAACTTGCGGTTCCAGCGGCGGCACCTGCCCAGGACTCGCCCAGTGCGTGCGCGTGGACATCGTTCACGGCCTGGATGGACGACGGCGGCAGGCCCAGCCGTGCTGCCAGCCCGGCAGTGAGTGCCGTCCCGGCCCAGCCAAGGATCGCGTCCGTGGCGGACACCACCACGCCGCGCGCGGCATCAATCACCCCGGCGGAGCCCACTCCGACGCCGGCAACGTCCAGGTCTTCGGCCCGGGCCCGGCCCATGAGGGATGAGACCAGTCCCGCGGTGGCATCGAGGATCGCGTCGCTGCCGGCAAGGTTCAGCGTCGGAATGGTCGCCGGGAACAGGACCTCGTCGGCGGCGGAAACAACGCCCGCAGCAGTCTTGGTGCCGCCCAGGTCAACACCGATCGCGTACTGCATCTGTCCTCTTCCTTGGGCGGGGCTAGAGCAGCCCGTTGCGTTCCAGGATCACCTTGATGGCGGTGGTCTCGGTTTCATTGAGGGATGGCATGGGCACGCTCATGGTGTTGGATTCGATGATTCCCATGAGCTGCAGGGCCGTCTTGAAGGCACCGAGGCCTGCTGCCCCGCCGGAGACGCGGCCATTGGGGGTGTACACAATCTCGAAGAGGTCGGCAAGGCGGTCCTGTTCGGATGCGGCCTTGGCCCAGTCGCCTGCCTGGGCGGCGTCGAAGAGGTTCCGGTAGCCGCGCGGGTCAACATTGCCCAGGCCGGGCACCACGCCCTGTGCACCCCCCAGGAGCGCGCCGTCAACAACGACTTCGTGGCCTGTGAAGATGTCGAAGTTCGGGATGTCCTTGGCCGCCAGCACCAGTTGGCGGAAGGAGACGTCGTCGCCGGAGGAGTCCTTGACGCCGGCAATCACGCCGTCACGGCCCAGCCGGACCAGCAGGTCGGTGGGGAGCTTGAAGTGCGTGCGGACCGGAACGTCGTAAGCGAAGATCGGCTTGTCGACGGCGGCGCGGACGGCGCGGAAGTGCGTCTCGGTTTCGGATGCGTTGCCGATCGCGTAGTACATGGACGTGACCACGATGGCGTCGGCGCCGAGGTCGATGACCTTTTTCGCTTCCTCGATGACGCGGTTGGTGGTCTGCTCGTTGGCGCCGACGATCAGCGGCACGGCGTCAGCACCAGCAGACGCGTTGGCTTCGGCGATGGTGCTGACCACCAGCCCACGCTCGGCGTTGGTCATGTACGGAACCTCGGCGGAGGAGCCAAGGACGAAGAGTCCGGCCACCCCGCCGTCGAGCAGGTGCTTGGTGACGTTGGTCAGCGACGCCGTGTCGATGCTGCCGTCGGCGTGGCGGGGGGTGACGACGGGCGGGATGACGCCTTGGAACTGGGTAGACACAGAATTCTCCGTTGGTTGGTACTGATAAAGGGAAGTGTTAGATGTGGAGGAGGCTCGGGGCTGCGCCCAAGAGCTTCTTGGTGTAGTCGTTGGTGGGGTTGTCGAACACTTGGGCTGCGCTGCCTTGCTCGACGATCTTGCCGAAGTACATGACGCAGATGCGGTCGGAGACATACCGGACGGTCTGGATGTCGTGCGAGATGAACACCATGCCGAGGTTCAGTTCGGTCTTCAGGTCAGAGAGCAGGTTCAGCACCTGGGCACGGACGGACACGTCGAGTGCCGAGGTGGGTTCATCGGCCACAACGATGTCCGGGTCCAGGGCCAGTGCACGGGCGATCGCCACGCGCTGCCGCTGGCCGCCCGAGACCTGCGACGGCGTCACTTCGGCTGCGGACTGCGGCAGTCCCACCAGCGACAACAGTTCCTTGACCTTCGCTGCACGGGAAGCGGCGGTACCGATCCCGTGAATCTGCAAGGGATCCGTGAGGATGTCCTGGACTGTCATGCGCGGGTTCAGTGCGGTGGCCGGATCCTGGAAGACCACGGACACCGACCGGCCGAACTCCTTGCGCAGCGCGGCGTTCCGCTTGATGGCGGGCCTGCCGTGGAACAGCACCTGGCCCGATGTCGGGGGCTGGAGCCCCACGAGCACTGACGCCAGCGTGGACTTGCCACAGCCGGACTCACCGACGATACCCACGGTTTCGCCGCGGCTGATGGTGAAATCGACGCCGTCCACTGCTTTGACGATGTTGGGCCGGAAGAGTTTGCCGCCCCGCGCCTGGTGGTAGACCTTGACGTCCTTGAGTTCGATGACCGGCTTGCCGGTTGATTCACTCATTTCGCATCCTCCTTCAGGTGGCTTGCCCAGTAGTGGTCGGCATCGCCGCCGCCCGCGGCTCCGACCGGGGTCAGGACCAGCTTCTGGTCGGGATCGGCGTCGGACCGCAGGGAACGCGGCGCGAAGCGGTCGCCCGGTGCGAAGTCGCGCGGTGAGGGAACGGTGCCGGGGATCTGGTGCAGGCGGACGGCGTCGGCCTCAATGGAGAGGACAGCGCCGAGCAGGCCGCGGGTGTACTCATGTTTGGGATTGCGCAAAAGCTCGGATGCCTGGGCGGATTCCACCACCTGGCCGGCGTACATCACGGTGATCCGGTGCGCCAGGGACGCCACCAGGGCGAGGTCGTGGCTGACGAACACCATGGCGAATCCGAGCTGCTCGCGCAGCTCGTTGAGCAGGTCGACCACCTGTTTCTGGACGGTCACATCCAGGGCGGTGGTGGGTTCATCGGCCACCACGATCTTGGGGGAGCGCGACAGGGCCATGGCGATCAGCACGCGCTGGCGCTGCCCGCCGGAAAGCTCGTGCGGGTAGCTGGCCAGGGTCCGTACCGGATCGAGCTTGACCATCTCCAGCAGCTCGGCGGGGGTCTTGCGGCCGCCGCGCCTGGTCAGCTGCTCCATCTGGTCCTTGATCTTCATGGACGGGTTGAGGGAGCTCAGGGCGTCCTGGTAGACCATGGCGATCTGTTCACCACGGAGGCCTTCGTAGGCCTTGATGCTGCTGTGCTTCGTGGCCGGATCCAGGAGTTCCTTGCCGTCGAACTTGATGGACCCGGTGACCTCTGCCGTCTTGGGCAGAAGCCCCATGACCGCCAGGGACGTGATGGACTTGCCGCAGCCCGACTCGCCCACCAGGCCCATGGTCTCGCCTTCGCGGACCGTGAACGAGACGTTGTCCACGATTGCGATGTCACCAAAGCGGGCGGGGAACCTGATGGAAAGGTTCCGCACTTCCAGCACGTTGCGGGCGCCCGGTTCCACTTGGGGGAGCCTGTCGGTGCGCCTGGCTTCGATGGCGGCCAGCAGTTCCAGTTCCTTATCCAGCAGCAGGTGCGGGTTCAGCGCGGCAAGCTTCGGATCGGACAGGACTGCTGCCTGGTTGTAGTCCTCCTCGGTAAGGACGCCGCCGGGAGCCGCCTGGACGCCGTCGAGCTCGTGCTGTTCCACAACGGAGGACTGGGCCACGGAGGTGCCAACTTCCGTGTCCACCGCCACTGCAGCGCCAATAGCCGCAGCTGATCCGTCGTCGTCCTTTACGGCCGCCGCCTTGCGCAGCCTGGGGTTCACCATGGCGTCGGTAAGGCCCTCGGCGAGGATGTTCAGCGACAGCACCGTGAGCAGGATGGTGGCACCGGCGAAGGTTGTGGCCCACCAGCCGCCGGAGAGCACCAGGTTGCGTCCGTAGGAGATCACGTTGCCCCATGATGGCGCGGGGTCCTGCACGCCGGCGCCCAGGAAGGAGAGCGACGCTTCGAGGATGATGGCATCGGCCACCATCACCGTGGCGAACACCAGTACCGGGGCGGCGGTGTTGCGGACGATGTGCTTGAGGAGGATGTAGAAGCGGCCGGCACCGATCACGCGTTCGGCGCGGACATAGTCTTCGCCGTACTGGGACAGCACGTTGGCGCGGACCACGCGGGCCAGTTGCGGGGTGTAGATGATGGCGATGGCGATGATGATGGTGGGAACCGAATTGCCGAATGCGGCCAGCAGCACCGCAGCCAGGGCAATGCCGGGGAAGGCCATCAGGATGTCCATCAGGCGCATGATCAGTTCGTTCACGGCCTTGCTGGACGTCGCTGCGAAGGAGCCCAGCAGGGCGCCCACGAGGATGGCCAGGGCTACGGCGCCGAGGCCGATCAGCAGCGAGGACTGTGCGCCGAACAGCAGGCGCGAGAAGATGTCCCGTCCCAGCCGGTCGGTGCCGAAGAAGTGCTCGGCGCCCGGGGGTGTGGCCGGGATGAAGGTCTGGAGCGGATCGTGCGGGGCGAGTACCGGCGCGAAGACGGCGGCCAGGACGATCACGATGAGGAAGAGGAGAGCGATGCGGGAGCCCCAGGGCAGGGCCTTGAACCGGAGGCCCGGGGCGCTCAGCCGTTCAGCGAGTTTGCTGCGCATGGGCTATACCGTCCTGATTCGGGGGTTGATAAGCAGGTACAGGAGGTCCACCACGATGTTCACCAGAACGAAGGTGACGGAGATGGTGAGCACCACGCCCTGGACGAGGTTGACGTCCAGGTTGGTGATGCCGTTCAGGATGAGCTGGCCCATGCCGGGCAGGGCGAAGATCATTTCAATCACGACGGCGCCGCCCAGCAGGTAGCCAACGCGCAGTCCCAGCACGGTCACCGGAGTCACCAGTGCGTTGCGAAGGACGTTCCGGGAGACAACCTCACGGTAGGGGACGCCGTTGCCGATGGCTGTGCGGACGTAGTCCCGGTCCAGTTCCTCCACCATCGAGGTGCGGACCACGCGGATCAGTGAGGCTGAGACCGGGATGCCGAGGGCAAGCGCCGGGAGTGCCATGGAGTTAAGCCATCCGCCGAAACCTGATTCCGGCGTCGCAATTCCGCCCGAGGGGAACAGGGGGCTGGAGCCGAGGGCGAACCACTGGATGAGCAGGATGCCCAGCCAGAACGATGGTGTGGCGATTGCGGCTATCGAGAAAACCCGGACCAGCTGGTCCGGCCACTTGTCACGGTAGAGGGCCCCGAGGATTCCGAACACCAGGGACAGGACCACCGCGATGATGACGCCCAGGAATGTCAGCTGGAGTGTGAGCGGGAACGCCGAGCCGATCATGGACGCCACGGACTTGGCGGGCGGCGTGGTGACTCCGAGGTCGAATTGCAGCAGCTTGGCGAGGAACGCGAAGTATTGGACGACCAGCGGATCGTTCAGCCCGTTCTCCTGGCGGTACTGCTGCTTTGCTTCTTCGCTGGCGCCTTCGCCCAGTGCCGAGCTTGCCTGATCGCCGGGGGCGGCCTGCAGGACGAGGAAGACCAGCAGGGTGATGCCCAGGATCATCAATGGCAATGCTGCGAGTCTGCGGCCTAGCAGACGCAATATCGTGACCAATTTATTCTCCGGTGTGTTTGGGTGCTGCAGTTCAAGAACTTGCGAGGCCTGCCCTGCGTGCTCCCGGGGGAACCAGGGACGCAGTGCAGGCCTCGCAACACTGGGGGCTGCCTACGAGGTGCGTCCGACGTCGATGAACGACATGCCGGTGGTGGGCAGGGGCTGGAAGCCGTTGAGCTTCTTGTCATCCCACGCGCTGGGCAGCTGGCGGTGGAAGATCGGGTACAGCGGAAGTTCGTCCGAGACAAGGTTGACGATGTCCCCGGTGATCTTCTTCGCGTCGTCCCCGGCGGCCTGGGAGCCTTTGTCCATGAGTTCCTGCAGCCGGGCGCGCTCAGGGGTGGTCCAGTAGGCGCGCTTGTCCATCCAGGTGGCTCCTGAGTAGAACCAGCTCAGGAGGAGGTCTGCGTCATTGCCAAAAACGGACGGGTCTCCGGGGGCTGCCACAACTGAATAGTCGCCGGTTCCAACACGGTCCGTGTACAGGGCGCCGGACTGGATGCTCTTGACGGAGGCCTTAACCCCGGGGATCTTGTTCCAGGACTCAAGGATCAGCGGGGCCACATCCTTGACCCACGCGGTGTCCGTGGTGAGCAGTTCGAACTCCAGGCTGGTGACGCCGGCTTCCTTCAGCAGCTCTTCGGCTTTGCCGGCATCGTAGCCGTAGACGTTGCTGGCCTTGACGTAGTCCGGGTGGCCTTCCTGGAAGTAGGAGCTGGCCGCTTTCGCGTTGCCGAACAGGGCCTTCTTGATGATGGCGTCCTTGTCGAGGCCGTAGTGCAGGGCCTGGCGGACGAGCTTGTTGTTGAACGGGGCCTTGTTGCAGTTGAACATGAGGAACATCAGTCCGAAGGACTGGACGGATTCAACTTTGACCTTGGACTTGAGCCCGTCGACGTCCAGGTGCGGGACGTCTTCGATGGCCTGGACGCGGCCGGACTGGACTGCGGTGACGCGGGCTGCGGCATCCGAGAGCAGGAGCCACGTCATGCCCTTGGCCAGCGCCGGCTTGGGGCCGTTGTAGTCGGCGAACGCCTCGAACACGATCTTGTCGTCCTTGACGGCAGAGACCAGCTTGTAGGGGCCGGTGCCCACGGGGGCGGCGTCGAAGGCTTTGAGGTCCGTGGCCAAGGCCTTGGGGACAACCTTGACCACGGAGATGCGGGGGCCGAAGCCGGGGAAGGGGTACTTGAGGGTGAACTCGACCGTCTTGGCATCAACAGGCTTCACGTCCTGGATGAACGGGATGAACTGCGAGAACAGGGACTTGTTGGCCGGGTCCATGACGCGGGTGAACGAGAAGGCGACGTCCTCGGTGGTGACGGGGGATCCGTCGTGGAACTTGGCGCCGTCGCGGATGGTCACCTGGTAGGTGGTGTCGTTGACCTTCTTGGGGTCCGCGGCCGCCAGGGCGTTGTACGGCTCGCGGGTGGCCGGATGCAGTTCCACGAGGCCTTCGAAGATGTGCAGGTTGGCGGCCATGGGAGTGGCGCCCGAGGAGCTCAGGGGATCGAAACCGGTGGAGAGGGCGTAGGAGATGCCCGCCTCAATGATGAGGTCCTTGTTGATCGGAGCGGCGCTGGCGGAGCCTCCGCTGGTGGTGGTGGCTGCCGGGCTGCCGCACGCAGCGACTGAGGCGGTGAAAGCCGCAGCGACGCCCATGGCGCCGGTCAGCTTGAGGAAGTTCCGGCGGCTGGCGTCATTGACCAGCGGCAGGTTCTTGGAGGAGATGTTCATGAAGGCCTCGCGATTCCAGAAGGTTTATCGGATGTAGGACGTCCGAGCTCGTGGTAAAACTGTAAGTCCCATCACAGTCCATCGTCAAGTGCTTTCGCCCAGTCACACACGGAGTCCAAATGTCCCTCATTGTCGGCGCTTATCCTGCCCAGCCGGAAGAACTGCAGCAGAACTTCTACCAAGCACTGGGCTGCATTCCTTCAATCCGGGGACTGGAACTGCCCTACGGTCCATACGGCGGGAGCCCCTGGCCTGCGGGAGCCCCGGAGGACTGGTCCGCGGTGGTGACCGCGATTCCCGGGACCATGAAGCGGGTGGGCCAGTCTTCCACTTTCGGCCTCGCCTCCAGGGACAGCGAAGGACGGAGGGCGGCACTTGAGTTCGTGTCAGGGTTGCGGGACTATGCCTCCCGCCTTGCAGGCCAGGGGCACAGGGTGGAGGCGGTGGAGCTGCATTCTGCTCCATCCCTGTATTCCTCGGCGCTCTTGTTTGAGGAGTCCCTCAAGGAAGTACTCGACTGGGAATGGGGCAGTACGCGTGTGCTCGTGGAGCACTGCGATGCCCTGCGGTGGGGCAGCAGGCCGGAGAAAGGGTTCCTGCCGTTCGATGAGGAGGTCAACGTCGTCGCCTCCCTCCAGGCCGAAGGGTGGGGGCAGGTGGGCATCGTGGTTAACTGGGCGCGGTCGGTTATTGAATCAGGGGACACGGGCACCGCGGTTGAGCATCTGCTGCAGGCCCGGGAAGCAGGCGTCCTCGTGGGGGTTATGTTTTCCGGGTGCTCCCCGGAGGCTACAGAGTTCGGTTACCCGTGGATTGACGCCCACCTCCCCGCTGTTGAGGTCGATGGTGCCCCGCCGAGCTCCCTGCTTAACCGCGCCGAGGTCCAGCGCTGCCTGGCAGCGGCGGGTCCGGTGGCCATGACGGGCTTCAAGATCGGGCTTCCACAGCAGGGCCTGTCGGTGCAGGACCGGGCAGGGCGCCTGCAGCAGATGTGCGATCTGGTCCAAGCGCGGTCCTGACCGGGAGCGGCCGCCGGACGGGGAACCCGGCGGCAATCCGGCCGTAAGCAGGTCAATGCCAGGGGCGGTACTCCACGCCGATTTCCCCTGTGGCAGTATCGAAATCAAAGGTCCGGGACGTCCAATGGCGGGAGCCACCCACCTCGCCCCGGACCGTGTACACCACTTCTGCGGACCCTCGCTTTACCTCCTCTTCGGTCACAGTGTGCGTGGGCATGAAGTAGAGCGCTTCCTCCCCGGGCAGAAGATCCTCGGCAGGGAACGCGGCAGCGCCGGGGCCGTCCAGGCGCACCGCGGTGACCGGGAGGGTGCCGACGTTGCGTGCCCTGCCGGTGAAAGCCAGGATGTCCCCGGCCTTGTAACCGGGTGCGACAGGGCCGTAGTTCAGGTCCTGCGCCTCCCGGGTGCCGATGATTTGCGCCGATTCGTCGGTGTATCCCTGGCCAATCTCTTTCCAGGTATGGGCGTTCCAGCCGTCCGGGTTGGACGGCATGACATGGAATTCGCCCGCGTTGAGCCAGGTGTCAGGGCGTCCGGGCGTGATGGAGCGCAGTTCAATATCGAATTCCAGGCCCGGGCCGTCCCCGGAGGCAGTCATCGGAGGAGCATCAAGTTGTTGCGTGAGCTGCTCCGGCGGCACGGAGGCGAAAACTATGTCCCGGTAACCCTGCCGCTCATACAGGACGCCGATATTGCCATCGGGGAGCCGGGCTGCCGTGGAATACGCGGAGCTTCCCGGGCACAGGGCCAGTTTTGCCGGCCACGTGCGGCCGTTGTCCGCTGACAGGCTGAGTACAGTGTTCCGCCGCAGGGCTGTGTCGTGGTTGTTGGTGGCCAGCAGCCACGAGCCGGTGCTGCGGTCCGCCAGGCCGGCCACGTTGGGCAGGCCGTCGAAACGGGCAAGGGAGCCATTGTCGCTCGGATCCGGAAGTTCCTCGACGGGACTCAAGGCACTCCAGGTGGCACCGCCGTCGTCCGATGTTGCCGCGAGGCGGTGCGGCGTGCTGCGGCTGTGCAGCAGGAGACGGCCGTCCGCCAGTGCAGCCACCTTGTTCTCGTTGGGGCTGAAGCCGTGCGTACACTCACCAACAGGCTGGCCGAGGGTCCAGGAGTCTCCGTGGTCATCGCTGTACGCGGAGGCGGCCATGATGGTGCCCTCGCAGAGGACAACGAACTGCTGCACCAGCCGGCCCGTAAAAGGTCCTGAATGGATTTGGATGCCCTGGCCGGCAGCAGCAAAGATTCCCGTGACCGGGCGGTCAGTACTGTTCTTCAGTTGGCTGGTGATCCTGCGGTGCTGCCAGGTCAGGCCGTCGTCGTCGGAGAAGCTGAGATCGCAGTGCTGGACGTACTCATCGTCCGGATCGTGGCCCGCGGTGGCTTCGAAGAATCCCGCCCGGGTGCCCGCCGCATGGAAGAGAAAGATGCGCTGCGTTTCCATGTCCACCAGCAGGCTCGGATCCCCGAAACCCTCGAGGCCTTTTCCCGTGCGGACCACCGCCTGCTTGCCCCATGTGCGGCCGCTGTCCGTGCTGCGGCGGAGCAGCAAGTCAATGGGGCTTGGCAGGTCATCAAGGTTGGGCCGGCCATCGTAGGCGGCCAGCAGGGTTCCTTGTGCGGTGACGGCGAGGGCCGGGATGCGGTACTGCCGGTAGCCGCCGGTGCCGCGGGTGGCGAGGACGTGCTCCACGGCCGGGACGGCATCTGGGAGTCGGGGGACATGAGGGAAGATGTAGGACGTCACCCCTTAAGTCTAGCAATGTGAAGCCGACCACTATACGGTGGTAGGACGTCGTATGTAGAAGGTGCAGATTTTTGCCTCTCCCGACGGTCACCTCACCAGGCCCGCAATGCAGCGGCTCCCCGAAAGGACACATGATTTGGGTTCCACGAAGAGAAGAACCAGACGCATAACAGTGATGGGAAGGAGCGCAGGAGCAGGGGCACTGGCCCTCGCCCTGCTGGCCGGAACTGTTCCCGCAGCCCAGGCCGCCCCCATCCCGCCGAACAGCCCCACCGCACCTCCCGGGACTTTTTCGGAAATGAACCTGGCGGCAGACCGGACCGCCAGCAACTTCTTCTATCGCATCCCGGCCATGACATATCTGGGAAACGGCGTGGTCCTGGCCTCCTGGGACGGCAGGCCCGGAAGCGCCGCCGACGCCCCGAATCCCAACTCGATCGTGCAGCGGCGCAGCACCGACGGCGGCCGCACCTGGGGCCCCGTGCAGGTCATCGCTGCTGGCCACCCCGGCAACTCCACCACCCCCAAATACGGCTACAGCGATCCCTCCTACATTTTTGACGCCGAGACGGGCAAGGTGTTCAACTTCTTCGTCTACTCCAAGGACCAGGGCTTCTTCGGCAGCCAGTACGGAAACGACGATGCTGACCGCAGCGTCATTTCCTCCGCCGTTATCGAGTCCTCCGACGGCGGCGTCACCTGGAGCCAGCCGCGGCTGATCACCAGCGTCACTAAGCCCGGCACCAGCAAAACGAACCCCGCAGCCGGTGACGTCCGCTCAAACTTTGCCTCCTCCGGGGAAGGGATCCAGCTCAAGTACGGCCAGTACAAGGGGCGCCTGATCCAGCAGTACGCCGGTGATGTCCGGCAGGCTGACGGCACCAACAAAATCCAGGCCTACAGCGTCTACTCGGATGACCACGGCGCCACCTGGCACAAAGGCGCCAACGTGGGTGACCGCATGGATGAAAACAAAACCGTGGAACTCTCGGACGGCCGGGTCCTCCTGAATTCCCGCGACAACGCCAACCAGGGCTACCGCAAAGTGGCGATCTCCACCGACGGCGGCGCCACCTACGGCCCCGTAACGCAGGACACGGAACTCCCGGACCCGGCCAACAACGGGGCCATCGCCCGGATGTACCCGGCAGCGGCGCAAGGGTCCGCTGACGCCAGGAAGCTGATCTTCACCAACTCCAACTCCAAAACCGGCCGGGAGAACGTATCGGCCCGCATTTCGTGCGACGACGGCGCCACCTGGCCAGGGGTCCGAACCATCCGCCCGGGCTTCTCCGCGTACTCCACCGTGACCCGGCTCGAAGACGGACAGTTCGGGGTCCTGTACGAGGGCAACTACACGGACAACATCACGTTCTCCAAGTTCGACGACGCATGGTTGAACTACGTCTGCGCGCCGCTGTCAGTACCGGCTGTCACCACCGCACCCGGGGCCACCCAGCAGGTCCCCGTCACCATCACCAACCAGGAAGCCACCACGCTCTCGGGCGCCAACGCCACGGTCTACACCCCCAGCGGCTGGTCCGCCACCACGGTTCCCGTTCCCGACGTCGCGCCCGGCGCCGCGGTGACAGTCAACGTCGACCTGACCGCCTCAACCAGCGCCAGCGGTCCACAAAACCTCAACGCGGCCGTCACGACGGCGGACGGCCGGGTCTCCCAGCACACCTTCACGGCCACCGTTCCCGTCGCGCAGCAGGTGGGCCTCTCCGTCACAGGAACCGCACCCGCCAGGGACGTCATCGCCAACCCGTACCGTGAGGGCGAGGTACTGGGCTATTCGTTCAACGTCAAGAGCACGGCCAACGTTACGGCGAACTCGGTGCCCGTGTCCGGCACCTTCGACGCCGGCTTCCTGCCGCCGTCGGCTCCCAACTGCCGCTACAACAACCTTGCCGCTGGTGCCAGCTACAACTGCACCACGGCAAAGCACACGCTGACGGCCGAGGACATCGCGCGCGGCTACTTCGTCCCACAGGCGAGCTTCACCATCACAGCCAGCTCGACGCCGACGCTCACCAAGACGGTTACGTTTACCGGTGCTGCCGTTGCGTTGCGGGACGGACTGGTTGCAGCGGACATCAGCGGCGCCCGCAACGACGCCGGCCGTGACCTGGCCACCCAGCCCTACACCGCCGGGGAAGCCCTTCCCTACACATTCAATGTGGCCAACACCAGCCCGCTGACCGAAAAAGTCGTTCCCACGGCCGGCAACTTCAGCCCCTTCGTCCCCGAAGGCCCCGGCAACTGCCGCTACGGTGTGCTGCCGGCCGGCCAGAGCTACGCCTGCACCACCCCGCGCCATGAAGTCACCGCCGCCGAAGCCGAACAGGGCTTCTTTGTTCCGGCCACCACATGGGAGGTCAGTTCTGCCGGGCAGACTGCGCGGACCTACACCGTTGATGGCGGGGAAGTGGACCTCAAGGTCCGTGATCCACGGCTTGAGGGCACCGTAGCAACGGAGTGGAAAGACACCGACGGGGACCGGTATGCCTCCGCAGGCGACACCGTCACGTACACCTACACCCTGGGCAACGCGGGCAATGTCTCCCTGACGGAACTGAGCGCACCCGACGCCTCCATCCAGGAACCAAGCCTCGGGGTGGGCGGCACCGTAACGGCAACCCGCGACTACGTCCTGACCGCTGCCGACATCGCCGCCGGGCGGCTGGACGCTGTGGAGCTCAAGGCAACCGCCGCGAACGGCACACAGCAGGTCTCCGCAACACTGGCCGGTGGCGAAACTGTCCTGGACCTGCAGCCGGCGCGCCCGGACACCGCTCCCGCGCTGACCGTGCAGGACCTCGAGGAACAGCTTCCGCCGTTTGATCTGGGCACGGCGGAGAAATACCGCAACGGCCAGAAAGTGGTCCTCAACGGCCTCGAATACGGCCAGTGGTACTACGTCTACCTCAACAAGCACAGCCACCGCATCGGGTGGATCTTTCCCACCACGGACAACACGGTGGAATTCATCCTGCCGGCAGACGTCCAGAACGGACGCGACGACGTTGTGGTCCTCGACCAGGACGGTAAGCAGGTCTCCTTCGACAGGCTGCAGGTGACACCCAAGGGATAAGCGGAAGGCAACAGCCGGTGAACGTGCCGGTGTTGCCGGATGGCCCCGGCGGAGATCCCGCCGGGGCCATCCGTGCCTCAGGCGCCGGTCAGCACGGGGGCAGTGAGCGCCCCGTCCCGCATGGTGGCCACGGCATCGGTCAGCGGAACAAACTCCGTGTCATGCGTGACCAGCACGGTGCCCACGTTGAACTCGGCGGTCACCCGGCACAGCAGCCGGATGATTGAGGCGCTGCGCTCGTGGTCCAGTGCCGCCGTCGGCTCGTCCACGAGCAAGACTTTCGGGTTCCCCATCAGCGCCCTGGCGATGTTGACCCGCTGGCGCTGACCGCCGGAGAGCTGGTGGGGGAGCTTCCCGGCGCTCGCGGACAGGCCGACGACGTCAAGGAGTCCGGCGGCCTTCTTCCGGGCGGCCTTCACGGGCTTTCCGCGGAGGTGGTCGCCGATGATGAGCTGTTCGGCAGCCGTGAGTGACGGGAGCAGGTTGGGCTGCTGGAAGATGATGCCCACCTTGCTGCGCCGCAAGGCCGTGAGGGCCCTGTCCGGGAGGCCGGTTGTGTCAGTGCCGTCGATGGTCACCTGCCCGCTGGTGGGGCGCACCAGGGTGGCGGCTGCGGCAAGAAGGCTCGATTTCCCGGAGCCGGACGGTCCGACGAGTGACACCACGTGCCCGGCGGGGACTGCCAGGCTGACGCGGTCCAGTGCGGTGGTGGTGCCGCCGCCGTCCGGGTATTCGAGGGTGACATTGAGCAGTTCCAGCGGAGCAGGGGTGGAGCAGGCAAGCATCGGGTTCCCTTTCACAGGATTGGAGTTTGGGGAGGTGGGGGCGTCAGTTGCCGCCGAGGGCCAGCAGGGCATCGATCTTGGTGACGCGTCGGACAGCCAGCGCTGCCCCGGCCAGCCC
The DNA here is from genome assembly GCF_023708005.1 of Pseudarthrobacter sp. NCCP-2145. Lineage (NCBI taxonomy): Bacteria > Bacillati > Actinomycetota > Actinomycetes > Micrococcales > Micrococcaceae > Pseudarthrobacter > Pseudarthrobacter sp. NCCP-2145. The sequence continues at coordinate 193,680 of NZ_BRCG01000002.1, forward strand.
CAGGGCAACAATCCCGACGACGGGAAGCAGCGTGGTGGCAGGGCTGAGGAGGAAGGGGGCCGCCTGGGCGGCAAGCAGCCCGGCCGCGACGCCGGCAGTCCCGCCCAGCACGGCCCCGGCCACCAAGACGATCGCCGCCTGCGTGATGGCATCGCGCAGGATGTACGCCCCCGGAGCCCCCATGGCCTTCAGGACGGCAATGTCGCGGGTCCGCTGGATGGTCCACACGGTCAGGAACGCCACAATCACCAGGGATGAGATGCCGTAGAGGAAGGCCTGCATGAGGGTCAGCGAGCCGTTCTCGCTCTTGAACGAGCCCAGCGCCTGGAAGGAATCCGTCCGGTAGGCACTGACCGTATTCGCCGCAGCATCCGCGGCGGCCTCATCCACTTCCGCGCCGTCCTGGTAGGTGACGGCAATAACGGTGGCAAGCTGGCCGCCGTCGGACACGTGGGCCAGCCCGGACCAGGCCGGAAGCGCCGTCCACACAACGCTCGTATGGGCGTACCACTGGTCCTCAACAACCGCGGCCACGGCAAGTTCCACCCCGCTGATGCTCAGGGCGTCCCCCTGCTCGAGGGTCAGGGCTTCAGCCACCGTGGCGCCCACCACAGCGGTGCCGGCGGCTACGTCCACGGGCGCCAGCCCGCTGCCGGGTGCCACCCCGAACACGGCCACATTGGTGGTGCCCGAGCCGGCGCCCGCACCCTGGGCCCGGGTCTGGGTGATCCCCACCGGCTCGGCAGCGCGGACACCCGGCCGGTTTCGCCAGCTCTCCGCCTGGGCCGCCGTCACGGTGCTTTCGGTAAATGAGGCTTTAGGGGCGTTGGAGCCGGGGGCCCCGAACACCACGGTGTCCACGGGCGCGCCGGCGGCAGCCCCCAGCTTTCCGATGGCGGAGGTCGACTGTTCAGCCAGACCGGCAGTCAGGCCGGACAGCATCACGAGGAGCAGGGTAATCAGGGCCACCACGCCGCCCATCATGGCGAACCGGCCCTTGGCGAAACGGATGTCGCGGATTGCCAGAAACACGTTGTTCTTCTCTCGGTTGGTTCCAGTGGATAAGGTCTCCATCCACTGTCCCGTCCGCCCGCCCGCGGTCCATCGGGCGGGCAGTTGATCCGCCACGGAGGAAAGGTGGAACCCGGGGTCAACCTTTTGATTGACCCTCCGCCGGCCGGGCGCGCATAAGCTGGTGGCATGTCCGCCACCCCTGCCCTGAACACTTCCGGCGGACCCGGCAGACCCGGCGCCGCAGGCACTGGCTCCTCCGGCGCCCATGCACCCAAGGACCCCCTGAGCGCAGTGGAATCGGCGTCCTCGGAGGCGATCCTGAGGGTGCTGAGGGTCACGCTCCACATCGGGTTCGCAGCCCTGCTGGTGGTGGGCGTGGTCCGGCTGCTGGCGCCCGGCCCCCGGGGCTCCTTCCCGTTCCTGTGGTCGGGCCTGGCGCTGGTCCTGGCGGCGGTGTACCTCACCGGGACCGTGCTGGAACACCGCCACGCCGCGGGCCGGATCCGGTTCAATCCCCGCCGCTACGGCCTCCAGTGGCTGGCGGCGGTGACAGCGCTGTGGGTCCTCCTGCTGGCGGGGAGCGCCGACTTTGCGTGGCTGGCGTTCCCCCTGTTCTTCCTGCATCTGCACCTGCTGCCGCGGCGTGCCGCGCTGCTGACCATCGCACTGATGACAGCCGCGGTCATCGCCTCCCAGTGGTCCGCCAGCGGTGACCCGGTTCCGCACGCGGCCGCCGTCGTCGGCCCGCTGTTTGGTGCCGCCTTCGCCGTCATCACCGGCCTTGCGTATGTTGCGCTGTACCGGGAGGCGGAGAACCAGCGGCGGGCCGCGGATGAACTGCGCCGCACCCGCCAGGAACTGGCGGCATCCCAGCATGAAGCCGGGGTGCTGGCGGAACGGGAGCGGCTGGCCCGGGAAATCCACGACACCCTGGCGCAGGGCCTCTCCAGCATCGTGCTGCTTGCACGGGCTGCGGAGCAGTCGCTGGCGCACGGGGATCCGGTAACCGCCGCGTCGCGGGTGGCGCTGATGCAGCAGACGGCCGCAGACAACCTGGCCGAAGCCCGGAGCTTTGTCCGCGGCCTCTCCTCCCCCCAGCTGCACGACACCACGCTGGTGGAGGCCCTGCGCCGGCTCTGCGAAGAGACCGGACGGAGCGCAGCGGCCGGGGGAGCGGCGCTCCGCTGCCGGCTGGAGGTGGACGGGGAGCCGGCCGAACTGCCGCAACCGCACCAGGTGGCGCTGCTCCGCGCGGCCCAGGCGAGCCTCGCGAACGTCCGCGACCACGCCAGCGCAGGCAACGCCGTGGTCACGCTCACCTTCCTTGGCACGGAAGTCACCATGGACATTTACGACGACGGCGTGGGCTTTGACCCTGACCTCGCCGCCGGGGCAGGAGCTGCCGGGGCAGGAAGCGCTGGGGCGGGAAGCTCCCGGACAGGAGCTGCCGGGACAGGAAGCGCTGGGGCTGGAACAGCAAGGGCAGGGCACGACGGCGGCGCGGACGGCAGCGGATTCGGCCTCCGTTCACTGCGGGAAAGGGTAGAAGCCCTCAGCGGTTCCCTGGAGCTGGAGACCGCCCCGGGCGAGGGAACCGTGGTGGCCATCCGCCTGCCGCTCGACCCTGCCGGGGGAGACGCCGGTGACTGACGTGCGCGTCCTGCTGGTGGACGACCATCCTGTGGTCCGCGCCGGCCTGAGGGCCATGCTCACCGAGTTTGACGGCATCTCCATCGCAGCGGAGGCCGCGGACGGGAAAGCCGCCCTGAAGGAACTCTCGCGCCTGGGGATGCTGGGCGAAGGCGTGGACGTGGTGCTGATGGACCTGCAGATGGGCGCGGGCATGGACGGGGTAGCCGCCACCGCCGCGATCCGGAAGCTGGCTGCGCCCCCGCCCGTCCTCATCCTGACCACCTACGACACCGACGCCGATATCCTCTCCGCCGTAGAGGCCGGCGCCAGCGGCTACATGCTCAAGGACGCCCCGCCGGAGCAGATCAGGCAGGCCGTGTTCGCTGCGGCCGCGGGGGAAACAGTCCTGGCACCGCGGGCCGCCGCATTGCTCATGAAACGCATCACCAACCCGGGCACCTCACTCACCCCGCGGGAGGTCCAGCTGCTCGAACTGCTGGCCACGGGGCTGTCCAACCGCGCCATCGCCAAACAGGTGTTCATCTCGGAAGCCACGGTCAAAACGCACCTGGTCCACATCTACGGGAAGCTCGGCGTGGACAACAGGACGGCAGCCATCGCGGCCGCCACCCGGCGCCGGATCATCCGCCCGCCGGGGCAGGCAGGCTGAGCGGGCTTCAGCGCACGGGAAGGAAGACCCTACTCCCGCCGGTTCACGGAGGCCTAGACTTCGGGCCATGGAGAACTCACCCTCGGGACCCAAAACTGAAATCCTTCCCGAGGAGGAATGCTGGAAGTACCTGCGTTCCTCCTACATCGGCAGGCTGGCAGTCATTAACGGAACCACCCCGGAAATTTTCCCCGTGAACTTTGTACCCGCGGAAGGGGCCCTGTATTTCAGGACCGCCCCCGGCACCAAGCTGTACTCCCTGCTTGCAGGAACCCTCGTGGCCCTGGAAACAGACGGGCTCAACGCGTACAGCACGGAAGTGTGGAGCGTGGTGGTCAAAGGGATACCCGAGCCCGTGGCAGACGGCAACGTGCCCCTTGAACTGGCCGATCCGGACCGTGAACCGTGGGAATCCGGCCTCAAGGAGCACCTGATCCGGATCAATCCCACGGAAGTCACCGGCCGCAGGTTCTACGTCCAGGCGCGGACCCGATGGTGGCCGCCGCAGGACTTCTCCGCTGACTGGATCTAGGAAACTGGATCCAGGAACCCCTGGGTCCAGGGAACGTGATGCAGGAAACCCTGTCTAGAGATCCTGCTCGGCGGTCCTGGTCCAGCAACTCTGCCCTAGCGGCCCTGGCGGGAAAGGTCCTCTGCCACCAGCCGCGCCAGTTCTGAGGCGCCGGCCCGGTTGGGGTGCAGGGTGTCTCCCGTCATGAACAGCGCCAGGGTGGCTTCCGGGCCAATCTTCGTGAAGTAGGCGGACGCCAGGACGTTCAGGTCAACCAGGTGCACGCCTTCCTCCTCCACCAGGGCAACCGTTGAGTTGCGGTACCAGCGGTTGACCGAGGTGTGTACCCCGTCCACGAAGTCCGTGGCGCGGCCCTGCGGGGTGACCAGCACCGGCGTAGCACCGGTGGCAGCCACCTGGCGGACCATGTCACGCATGATCTCCTTGAACTCCGCCTCCGTGGTGGCGTTCTTGGCTGCCGTGTCGTTGATGCCCATTTCCAGCAGGAACAGGTCTCCTGGCTTGATGTACTGGAGGATGGCTGCGAGCTGCCCGTCATTGCGGAAGCCCCGGGCAATCTGTCCGCCGGTGGCCATGTTCCGGATGTCGAACGCGGCCGGGTCCACGTACTGGGGCAGCATCTGGCCCCAGCCTCCCTGGATGCTGTTGTGCAGCGGGTAGTAGCTGGCCACGGTGGAGTCGCCGCCCACCCAGATGGTGGGGTCCATCTCCGGGTGGCGTGAGACCTTGTCGATCTCCAGCGAGCTCAGGGTAAAGGCCGTGCCAACCTTGCCCTCCGTAACCAGCAGGTTCAGCTGGCCGTCCGTCACCGGAATCTCAAAGGAGGCCGTGGCGCCGTTTCCGGTCAGGTTCATTTCCTGGAACACGCCTTCGGCCGCGATGCTGGCCCGGGAGGTGTCGCCCAGCGTGACAGTGACCCTGTAGAGGCCTTCCTTCAGGTCCACGTTGAATGTGTTGGCGCTCTTGGTCCCGAACTGGAGGAAGCGTACGGCATCGCTCCCGGCCCCGGTGCCCTTGGCGGAAACGTTGGCCATGTGCTCAGGGGTGTTGAAGCCATACCTGGCTTCGGGGCTGTAGGCGTCTGCGGCGCTGACTCCGGTGTACCCGTGCTCCACGGGCCCGCTCCCGAAGTCGAAGCGGTAGTTGCTGGGTTCGGCGTAGGCGGCCGGCGTGGTGGCAACCATGCCGGCCCCACCCAGCAGGGCTGCTGCGGCGAGGCCGGCAGCCAGGGATTTCCTGGCCGACCCGGCATGGGTGGGTGAAGAGCCTGGGTTATTGGATGTGGGGGCAGCAAGGGTCACGGTCATTTCCTTTGATGAGGACAAGAGGTTTTGTATCGTTTCAGAACGGACGTTACATAATTTGTAACAGTGCATTCCGTGAGTAGTCAAGAGATTTTGTGCGGATTCTGTGCGCTTCTGGTTCTTCTTGTTGCCCCTCGAGGCCGGGCGCCTACTGGTATCGGAGACCCCGGCGCCTCTCCTGAGTCTCAAGGCCGCAGCATCCCTGCGGTGAGGTGCGTGCGGTCGTCTTGATTGAAGCTTGTAGTTTCTTTGCTTCTTCTGTGCAAGTGATTTGAGTTCGCGTTGAAACACTCAAAGCCAATAGAACTTCAAATGGTTTCAGCGGGGAAAAATGTGCGCGGCGTCGCAATTACAGGCATCATTCATGCTTGAGCTTTTGGCAGGGGCACCCCTGTGATCACGGTCATCATCCCGGCCCACAATGAGGCCGCGGGAATCCATGCGACGCTCTTGTCCCTCCAAAACCAGACACTAATCCCGGACCGGGTAATTGTGGTTGCAGACAATTGCACCGATAAAACGGAAGCTATTTCCCTGGCGGCAGGCGCCGAGGTGGTATCAACCGTTGGGAATACGGACAAGAAGGCCGGTGCCCTCAACTTCGTGCTCGCTGAACTGCTGCCGGAGGCTGCACCCGAGGACATGATCATGGTGCAGGACGCCGATTCGCAGCTCTCGCCGGACTTCATTGAGCGCTCGGTGAGGCACCTCACGGCTGATTCGCGGCTTGGCGCCGTGGGCGGTGTGTTCCGGGGCGGCGAGGGCGGCGGGTTCGTTGGCCACCTGCAGAGGAATGAATACGCCCGGTACGCCAGGGACGTGCGGCGGCTGCACGGCAAATGCCTGGTGGTCACCGGCACGGCCGCACTGTTCCGGGTCCGGACGCTCCGTGACGTGTCAGCAGCCAGGCTGGATGGCACGCTCCCTCCTGGCAACGGCAGGGGCGGCGTCTACGACACGTCGGTCCTGACCGAGGACAACGAGTTGTCCTTTGCCCTGCTGACGCTGAAGTACCGGATCAAATCCCCCGCCGACTGCACCCTGGTGACAGAGGTCATGCCCACCTGGCGGGAGCTCTGGGCGCAGCGCCTGCGGTGGAAGCGCGGGGCGGTGGAGAACTGCGTCCAGTACGGCTGGACGCGGGTCACCCGGCCCTACTGGGGGAGGCAGTTTCTTTCGGTGGCCGGTGTCCTGGTGACGCTCGGCTACCTCAGCACGGTGGCGGTTGCACTGGGCACGGGAGCAGGGCTGCACATCCAGCCGTTCTGGCTTGCCGTGACCGGTGTCTTCGTGATCGAACGGGTGGTGACGGTGCGGCTCCGGGGATGGAGATACATGCTCGCGGCCGCCACCATGTACGAGCTGGTGATCGACCTTTTCCTGCAACTGGTTCACGCGAAGGCGTACACAGACGCAGCGTTTAACAAAAAGAAAGCCTGGTAAGAACCATGTATAACAATCCAGCAGTTCCCGCAGCAGCCGGAGCCGGTTCCGGAACCCTCGCCATGACCGGCGCGGGGGACGTGTTCTGGTTCGCACTCGCGGCCTTTGCGCTCCTTGCGCTGGGCTTGGCCATCAAGAGGATCGTCCCGGTCCGCGGGACCAAGGCCTAAGCCAAAGGCTGTCCTGGGCCCAGCCCCAGTGAAACGCAGGGCGTCCGCACGGGCGCCCTGCGTTTCCCATGACCGGCCCAACCGCCGGCATGCCAGGTTTCCAGCTAAGACAGGCGGGTCAGGTCACCACGCTGACCACGTTGGAGCACCCCGCGGCATCGCACACTTTGTAGGACGTGGTTTTGCCACCCTTGATTTTGTTGACGTAGGAGCCCGTATTGGCCACGGTCTTCGATGTCCCGTTGATCCAGAGGGTGACGCTGGTGCCGGTGGCCCCCGTCCACGCAAGGGTAGTGGTGCTGACCGACTTTGACTTGGTGGTGGCGGCGCTCAGCTTGATAGCCGAGACGGGTTCCGCGGGCGCTGGGCCGGAAGCGGCGACGAAGGAGAAATCCCTGATCACCACGCTTTCCGGTTTTACACGGGCAGGATCCCCGCCGCCGCCCCCGGTGACCCAGAGGTTGAAGTGGATCTGCTCCTGGGCCGGCACCGGGACGGTGGCCCCTTCCAGGACGGTGCGCTTCAGCAGGCTCCCGGCGAATCCTTCGCCGGCGAAGGTTTCGAACCTGATCTTCCCCGGCTCCCACACCATCCGGTGGGTGGTGATCGGGTCCGGCGTGACGTCGAAGACCGTGGTGTTGTTGCCCTCGCCGGGAGGCTTGGTGGCATCAAACCAGTAGCCGTGGCCCTGGGTCACCGGCCAGGATTGCCCGTACGCGGCGCCGCCGCCCCAAGCAGACGCCTCGCAAAGGTCGATTTCGTTGTAGCCCGGTTCGGCGAGGGGATCGTAGGTGAACAGGCAGCCCCACACCACCTCTTTCTGCAGCGTTTGCAGGTTCTTTTCCACGGTGGTGCTGTAGGTCCCGTACCCGAACCCTTTCCGCGTGGACTGGAACTCGGCTCCCACCGGGGCTTCACCGGTGGGATTGGTCAGGTTCATGGTGATGTGGCCGTTGGCGTCCGGGTTGCTGACGTTCGCGGCTGCGAAGGCCTTGTTGTACTGCGGGGCGCCGCCCCAGAACCGCTTCTCCCAGTTGAACCCCTTCCAGGCGAAGTTGCCCGCGGGCCCCGGATTGGGATCCATGGGCGTCGTGTCCGCTGCCTGGGCTGGCGGCACGCAGGCAAGCATTGCGACGGCGGCCGCTGCCAGCATTGCCAGCGGTTTCGTCCGGCGCTTGGGATGTGAGACAAAAAAGCGAAAATCAGCCATGAAACGCCCCTTTTCGGTTGCTCCCAGCGAGCAATTGCGCCCCTGAGGAGCACACGTTGATCTTCGGCCAGAAACTCTGCAGAAGGCAATAGCTCAACAGACTTAATTTTTAGTGAGGCAAATCTCAGTAAATACGCAATATTTGCCAAAGCTCAAGAACTGCTCAATTTGGACGAAGCAAATAAGCTCACTTGCAATTACTGGGCTAGGCTCATACCCGTCCCACGGTGCGAAATAATAAAAGCAATCCATATTGCCCGTTTCTCCGAATGTTCCTTGAATGTGCTTGAGGAAAACCTGGGCGCAAAAGTGAAGTGAAGCTTGGGGGAGTGGCATGGTGGAGCGCGGTGTTGCCGTGGTGGTGGAAGACGACGACGACATCAGGACAACGCTGACGGAAGTGCTGCAGCAGTCTGGGTTCGCCGTCCATTCAACAGCCTCGGGCGTTGCAGGCGTGGATGCCGTCCGTGCACACAACCCGGATATTGTCACCATGGATGTTGGCCTTCCGGACTTTGACGGCATTGAGGCGTCCCGGCGGATCCGGACGTTCAGCGACGCCTACCTCATCATCGTCAGCGGCAGGGTGGACGAGGCCGACACCCTGATGGGGTTCGAGGCCGGCGCGGACGACTATCTCACCAAACCCTTCCGCCCGCGTGAACTGCGTGCCCGGATTGCGGCCATGCTCCGGCGGCCGCGGACCCTGCGGGAGGCGCCGGCGGAGCGGGCGCTTCCGCCACGAAGGGGCGATCGGCACTCACCGCCGCAAGCCCAGCACGCTGACCCTCACGGGCCGCACGCGGGTACGGAGGGTGAACCCGGTTCGCCTCCGGCGCCGGGCTGCTGCGATTTCGCCCACCGGGGACTGACCCTCCATGAGGCGTCCCGCCAGGCGTCGATCAATGGGGAACCCGTGGACCTGACGCGCACCCAGTTCGACATCCTCCTGGTCCTGATGGAGAACGGGCGGACCGTCCAGACCAAGGCGGACCTGGTGCGGCGGCTCCGCAACGAGCCGTACAACACAGGCTCCTTTGTCACCGCGGGGGAAGAACGCGCCGTCGAGGTGCATGTGGGCAACCTGCGCAAGCGCCTGGGCGACAGCTCCCAGAATCCCCGCTGGGTGGAGACCGTCCGCGGCGTGGGCTACCGGATGACGCCGTAGCAGGAGCGTTCCGTGGCGTACCCTCAGTCAGAAGCCGGCGTCCACCACCGGCCCTGTGAAAGAGGCGGAAATGACCTGGGAAACCGTCGCCGGAATTGCGGCCGGCCTGCTGCTGGCGTACGCGGTGCTCCTTGTGCTCCTGTGGATCTATGCGCGGCGCCACCCCGAGACCGTCTCCATGAAGGACGCGCTGCGCCTGCTCCCGGACCTGCTCCGGCTGGTCCGGAGGCTGGCCGCTGACCGGACACTGGCCGCCGGTGTCCGGGTGCGGCTGGTGCTGCTGCTCGCCTACCTGCTCCTCCCCATCGACCTGGTGCCGGACTTTGTTCCGGTGATCGGCTATGCGGATGACGCCGTGATCGTGGCGCTGGTGCTTCGTTCGGTGCTCAAACGGGCGGGTCCCGGGGTGCTTGAGCGGCACTGGCCCGGAAGTCCGGCGGGCCTGGAGATCATCCTCCGCGCGGCGGCGCCCGTCCGCCGTCGGCCTTAAATTCCTGGGCTGTATCCGCGCCTTTCCTGCCGGGGGCTGTTAGCGTGAAGGACCGGCCAATGAAGGAGGAGCGATGACTGTCAACTCACCAGATTCACTGCCTGAGGATGATCCGCAGGAGGGTACGGCCACTGCGCAGGGGAAGGGCGACGGCGGTGTTCCCGGCAAGGATGACGGCGTGGGGATCGGCGCGGATGCCGAACCCAACACGTTTGAACCCGAAGAGGATCCGGACGCCACGGATGCGCCCGAAGCCGATTAGGGCCTGAAGCAAGCGCTTAATCACCGCTGCTTGTGCACGGTGCTGCGTCTGGCAGCACTGCTTGTACGGGCCCTGCTCAATGTTTAATCAAGATTTGTGGCAACCCTGCGAAATGGACTTTCGGGACTCTAGGCGGCTGTAAGTTTCTATCTGTTTCCACGTTATTCCCCAACACGGAAGCACCAGGGAGCCCCCGCGCTGGAGCCAGACTCGCGCGGGGGCTCCGCCTCACGTGGCAGCAGTTTCCCCTGCCGGAGCAGCGGGGAGCAGCTTCTGGAGCGCCCCGGCGAGGAGCTGTTCCGTCCCGGCATGCGGGTGCCCCGGGTTGCTGCTGTTCTGCTGTTCCAGGGTGAACCGGAGTATTCCCGGAATGAGGTGGGCTATCAAGGCGCTCTGGGCCCGCGTCTCCTCCGAAGGTTCGTTTGCAGGCGCGGAGCGGCGCAGCCGGAGATAGAGGACCTCCTTGAGCTCCTCGTACACGTCCGAAAGCCGTTCAATCTCCTTCTGCATCAAGGCCGGGGTGCGGCTGATAATGCCCATCCGGTCTGCTGCCAGGGCCCTGTCCTCGGTGCCCACGGGAGCGAGGGTCGCCAGGAGGTCCAGGATTCCAGCCAGCAGATCCGGTGAGTCCGAGGCCAGGAACTCCCGTACGCGCCGTTCATCCAGCCTGCCGGGTTCGGCCCCGAGGATCGCCTGGTCCTTTGTCTTGAAGTAGTTGAAGAACGTCCGCTGTGAGACACCGCTGGCAGCGCAGATCATGTCCACTGTGACGGCCTGGAAGCCGTGCTCCTGGACCAGGGCCACGGCGCTCCGCTCAATGGTGAGCGCCGTCGCGGCCTGCTTGCGCTGGCGCAGGCCGGGTTCCCGCTGGTCTGTCATGCGTGGTTCCTGCCTCTCATTCGTAGCGAAGGGAGTCGATGGGGTTCTTCCTGGCTGCCCTGCTCGCCGGCAGGGTCCCGGAGATGAAGGCAATAGCCATGATGAGCAGCATAATGCCCATGATGGCGCCCGGCTCGAACAGGAGGATGTTGAGCCCGGGCAGGGAAGACAGCGGTCCCGCGGACAGCGCCGCGTTCAGCGCGCTGCCGGCCAGCACCGCTGCCGCGACCCCGATCAGGCTGCCGAGGAAGCCGATGAAGGCAGCTTCGAGGCTGAAGAGTGCGAAGATTTTGCCGGCCCGCATGCCCATGGCTTTCATGAGCCCGATTTCACGGGTGCGTTCCTGCACGCTCATCAGCAGCGTGTTGACAATGCCGGAGGCCGCGGCCACCAGGGCGACGATGGCGAAGGCGTTGAGTACGCCGATGATCCCGTCAATGACCGTTTTGATGACGCCCAGCTGGTCCTGGATGGTCTGGACCCCAAAACCGGCAGCCGCCACACTTTCCTGGAGGTCGCTTACCTGGGCGCTTGAAAGGGCCGGATCAAAGTAGGCGACGGCGAGGGGGTACCGGGCGGGGCCGGTGTCGATGCCGGCGCTTTGCGCTTCAGCCAGGGCTGACACCATGGCAGGGTTGGCCCCGCCGCCGGAGGGCAGCAGGCTCTCCTGGGAGATTCCAACGACGGTGCCGTCCACCTGGTGCCGCGCACCGAGCACGTCCGTGATGCCCAGTTGGACCACCGCGCCGACGGCGTCCTGGGCATCGGCGAATCCAAGCGCGTCCACGTAGTTGGCGGGAAGGACCAGTTCGCGCGTCCCGGAGGACTCGGAAAGCTGGGCGCCGGGAGGAGGTCTGCCCGGGTGATCGAGGATGTGGGATTGACGCTGAGCTCGAATTGCCCGCCGCCGTTGTACTGCACAAAGTCAACAGCCACCGCCTGGACAGGGTCAACCCGGAAAATGCCGCTTATCCCTGCGAGTTTTTCAAGGTCAGCCTCCGTCATCGGGTCGCTTTGTCCGGCCCCTGGCAGGGCGGGGCCACCCGTTGCGGACGACGCACTGGATGTCTTCGGGTCATACGCACGCGGACCTTCGGTTGTATCCCCGGCGGTCCTGGTGACGATGAAAACGTCATCGGCTCCCAGCGAAGCCACCTGTTTGGTGACGTAGTCCGTGACTCCCGCACCCACCGCCGTCGTCAGCGTCAGGGTGAACGCCCCGATGAACAGGGCCAGCACTGTCAGCGTGGTGCGGAGCTTGCTGCGCAGGGTGTTGCGGGCAGCGGACCCGACCAGATCGGTGGCTTTCATGCGGCAGCCACTCCCGCCCCGGAGGGAACAACCACGCCGTCGCGGATGAAGACCTGGCGGTCGCAGCGGGCCGCGAGATCCTCGTCGTGGGTGACGATGACCAGGGTAATGCCGCGGTCCCGGTTCAATTGGAAGAGGGTGTCTTCAACGATTGCTCCGGTTGCGCTGTCCAGGTTGCCGGTTGGTTCGTCGGCAAAGATGACCGTTGGCTCGTTGATGAGGGCTCGGCTGATCACCACCCTTTGCTTCTGTCCTCCCGAGAGGTCATTGGCGTTGCTTGCGGCCTTGTCCTCGAGTTCGAACTGCCGCAGCACGGCCAGGGCGCGTTCCCTGCGTGCCCTGGGGGACACCCCGGCGATCTTCAGTGGAAGGGTCACGTTGTCCATGACGCTGGTCCCCGGCGTCAGGAAGAACTGCTGGAAAACGAACCCGAACTCCTTGTTGCGGAGCTCGCTGGCCTTCTTCGGCGGCAGTGCCAGGGCGTCGCGGCCGTTGAAGGAGAGGCTGCCGGAATCCGGCGTGTCCAGCAGCGCGATGATATGCATCAGGGTGGACTTGCCGGACCCGCTCTTCCCGACGATGGCTACGCTTTCCCCTGGCGCCACCTGCAGCGTGACGTCCTTGAGGGCGTGGAACGTGCTGGATCCTTTGCCGTAACTCTTGCTGATGTTCCTGGCGTCGATGACCAGCGGGGAGGTCATTATGGTCGCCTTGAGAAGCCTGACATGTCTTTCTCCTGTCGATAAATTGCAGTAACTGCAATTTATCATGCAGTGACTGTAGTTTTCTAGAGGAGGAGGTATGAGGGGCTCAGCGCACCACCCGGACGTCAGCCATTGTTCCGGCGGACCATCTCGTTGATCCAGGCGGGGGCGAAGGGGGACGTGCAGCCCGGAGACGTGGGATAGTCCTTGAGCACCTCCAGGCGCTCGCCGATCTCCAGTGCCCGCGCCCGGTGCCCGGCGTGCTCGATTCCGATCTGGGCGAGGCAGGTGTTCATGGCCCACTGCAGCCGGTCCGGGGCGTCCTTCATCTCTGCCTCGATGACGTCCAGCAGCCCCGGAAGGTCCAGGCCCTCGGGCGCCTTGGCCACGCGCTCGCTGGTCAGTGCCCAGCCGGCAGCGGCAACCACGGGATCCGGGTCGGCCAGCCAGGCCACGCGCAGGTCTTCGGCGTGCGGGCCCTTCTTCACCACGTAGTTCACCAGCCAGTCCTGCACCTTGGCCGCGCGCGACTCGCGCAGCATGGCGTCCAGTTCATCCCGCCCGAAGGCCTTGGGCCGGCAGACAAGGAGCGCCAGCAGCCTGGCCGCTGTGTCGCCGGTGGCCCACAGCTCGCGGGCAAGGTCCTGCTGGGTCTTCAGCCGCTTGGCGATGGCGCGGAGCTTGCTGAGGTTCACGCCGTGGTCATCGCCGTGCCGCTCGTTCACCTCGCGTGCCCTCGGGTCCTCGAGCTCCGCCAGTTCGGCCATCAGCTCCGCCACCGTTGTTCCTGTCAATGCTGTCCCGGCCACCGCTTGTCTCCTGTCCGCTGCCTGCGGTTTTCAGCCTACGGCCGGAAGAATCACCCGGCGAGCCGAAACCTAGTCCCGCCCCGCCCAAAACGCAACCAGTCGAAAGACCCTACTCGCCCGCCGGAGCCACACCTACCGTGGCAGCATGGCTGAGGAGAGTTTTGTCCCGGGGGTAGACGGAGCAGCATCGGATGCAATGCTGAAGGTGGGCCGGTTTTTCACGAAGTGGGACCAGACCGACGACGGCAGGGCAGTCTTCCGGGAGGGCGGCCGCAAGGGGGACATCTTCTACCGCGACCGGTGGAGCCACGACAAAGTGGTCCGCTCCACCCACGGCGTGAACTGCACCGGGTCCTGCTCCTGGAAGGTGTACGTCAAGGACGGCATCATCACCTGGGAATCCCAGCAGACCGACTACCCCTCGGTGGGGCCGGACAGCCCTGAATACGAACCACGAGGCTGCCCCCGCGGGGCGGCCTTTTCCTGGTACACCTACTCGCCCACCCGGGTCCGCTTTCCCTACGCCCGCGGGGTCCTGGTGGAGATGTACCGCGAGGCGAAGGCCCGGCTTGGCGACCCTGTGCACGCTTTCGCCGAGATCGCCGCGGACCCGGACAAGCGGCGCCGCTACCAGCAGGCCCGCGGCAAAGGCGGCCTGGTCCGGGTGTCCTGGCAGGAGGCCATCGAGATTGCCGCCGCCGCGCACGTCAACACCATCAAGACCTACGGCCCGGACCGCTGCGCCGGCTTCTCGCCCATCCCGGCGATGTCCATGGTTTCGCACGCGGTGGGAACCCGCTTCATCCAGCTCATCGGCGGCGTGATGACCTCCTTCTACGACTGGTACGCGGACCTCCCCGTGGCCAGCCCGCAGGTGTTCGGGGACCAGACGGACGTGCCCGAGTCCGGCGACTGGTGGGACGCGCGCTACCTCATGATGTGGGGCTCCAACGTTCCCGTCACCCGCACCCCGGACGCGCACTGGATGGCCGAGGTGCGGTACCGCGGCACCAAGGTGGTCACCGTCAGCCCGGATTATGCGGACAACACCAAGTTTGCCGACGAATGGCTTCCCGCCCAGGCCGGAACCGACGCCGCGCTGGCAATGGCCATGGGCCACGTGACACTCAAGGAATTCTTCGTGGACCGGCAGGTGCCCTTCTTTACGGACTACGTGAAGCAGTACACGGACCTGCCGTTCCTGGTCCGCCTGGAAAAGCGCGACGACGGCGCCCTCACGCCGTCGAAATTCCTCACCGCGCGTGACATCCCGGCGGAGTCCGGGGCTGAGGACGCTGCCTTCCGCACCGTCCTGTTCGACAAGAAGGCAGGCCGACCCGCCGTCCCGAACGGTTCCATGGGGTTCCGCTACTCCGGCAGCGGCGAGGGCAGGTGGAACCTGGACCTCGAGGGGATGGAACCGGCGCTGTCGCTGCGGGAGGTCTCGGGAGAAAGCGCCGAGATCCTGCTCCCGTGCTTCGAGCAGGCGGACGGCACCGGCAGCGTGCTCCGCCGCGGCGTGCCCGTCATCGAGGTGGAAGGCCAGCTGGCCACCACGGTGTTCGACCTCATGCTCGCGCAGTACGGCGTGGGCCGCGAAGGCCTCCCCGGCGAGTGGGCCGCCGGGTACGACGACGCCTCCACTCCCTACACCCCGGCCTGGCAGGAGGAGATCACGTCCGTTCCCGCCCAGGCCTGCATCCGGGTGGCCCGCGAGTTCGCCCGCAACGCCGAGCAGTCCAGGGGCCGGTCCATGATCATCATGGGCGCCGGGATCTGCCAGTGGTTCCACGGCGACACCACGTACCGGGCCATCCTGGCGCTGGTGATGCTGACCGGCTGCATGGGACGGAACGGGGGCGGCTGGGCGCACTACGTGGGGCAGGAAAAGACCCGACCCATCACCGGCTGGGTGTCGCTGGCCAATGCCCTGGACTGGTCCAGGCCGCCGCGCACCATGATCGGCACCGGGTACTGGTACATGCACACGGACCAGTGGCGCCAGGACGGATATTCAGCGGATGCGCTGAAGTCCCCGCTGTCCACCGGCGCCCTGGACGGCCTGCACACCGCGGACGCCATCGCCCAGTCCGCGCGGCTTGGATGGATGCCGTTCTACCCGCAGTTCGACCGCAACCCCCTGGACCTCGCCGACGAGGCGGAGGCCGCCGTCGCCGCCGGAACCGCCAAGGACACCCCCAGCTATATCGCGGACGCACTCAAGAACAGGACCCTGAACCCGGCCATCGAGGACGTCGATGCCCCGGAGAACTGGCCGCGCACCCTGGTCCTGTGGCGCTCCAACCTCTTCGGGTCCTCGGCGAAGGGCAACGAGTACTTCCTGCGGAACCTGCTGGGCACCCACAACAACGTCCTGGGCGAGGACCATGCGGAGGGGCTCAAACCCACGAATGTGAAATGGCACGAGCAGGCGCCGGAAGGGAAGCTGGACCTGCTGGTCTCCGCCGACTTCCGGATGACCTCCACCACCCTGCTGTCCGACGTGGTGTTCCCCGCCGCCACCTGGTACGAGAAACACGACCTGTCCTCCACGGACATGCACCCGTTCGTGCACGCCTTCACCCCGGCCATCGACCCGCCCTGGGAAACCAAGACCGACTTTGACACCTTCCACCTGCTGGCCCGCGAGTTCTCCCGGCTGGCGAAGACCCACCTGGGCATCCGGCGCGACCTGGTGAGCGTGCCGCTGCAGCACGACACCCCGGGCCAGCTCGCCCAGCCCGGCGGGACGGTCCGGGACTGGCGGAAGCCGGACATCCCCGCCGTGCCGGGCCAGAACATGCCCGTCTTTTCGGTGGTGGAGCGTGACTATACGGCCATCGCGGACAAGCTGGCCGCCGTCGGACCCCTTGCGGACACGCTGGGCTTCACCGTCAAGAACGTCACCTACAAACTGGCCGGGCCGCTCCAGCGGCTCAGCCACTCGAACGGCGTGATGCTCGGCGGCGCCGCGGACGGCCGCCCGGCCATGGACACCGACGCCAAGATGGCGGAGGCCATCCTGGCCTTCTCCGGCACCACCAACGGCGCGCTGTCCGTGCAGGGCTTCAAGGATTTGGAGATCCGGACCGGGCGGAAACTGGCGGACCTGTCCGAGGGGTCCGAGGAAAAGTTCATCACCTTCGCCCAGACCCAGGCGGCCCCGGTGCCGGTGATCACGTCGCCGGAATGGTCGGGCTCGGAGACGGGCGGCCGCCGCTACGCCCCCTTCACCATCAACATCGAGCGCCTCAAGCCCTTCCACACCCTCACCGGCCGCATGCACTTCTTCCTGGACCACGACTGGATCACGGACATCGGGGAGGCGCTGCCCATCTACCGGCCGCCGCTGGACATGCACCGGCTCTTCGGCGAACCCAAACTGGGCCGGAACGGGCAGCTGGAGGTGGTGGTCCGGTACCTGACGCCGCACTCCAAGTGGTCCATCCACTCCGAATACCAGGACAACCTGCTGATGCTCTCGCTGTCCCGCGGCGGGCCCACGGTCTGGATGAGCCCTGCCGACGCCGACTCCATCCAGGTCCGGGACAACGACTGGGTGGAATGCCTGAACATCAACGGCGTCCTGGTGGCCCGGGCCATCGTCAGCCACAGGATGCCCGCGGGTGTGGTGTACGTCCATCACGCGCAGGAACGCACCATCGACGTGCCGAAGTCGGAGGCCACCGGACGGCGCGGCGGCATCCACAACTCGGTCACCAGGTTGCTGGTCAAACCGTCGCACCTGATCGGCGGCTACGCCCAGCTGGCGTACGCGTTCAACTACCTCGGCCCCACCGGAAACCAGCGGGACATGGTGGCCACGGTCCGCCGCCGCTCACAGGAGGTGCAGTACTGATGAGGGTCATGGCTCAAATGGGCATGGTGATGAACCTGGACAAGTGCATCGGCTGCCACACGTGTTCGGTCACCTGCAAGCAGGCGTGGACCAACCGGGCGGGCACTGAGTACGTCTGGTTCAACAACGTGGAAACCCGGCCCGGCCAGGGGTACCCGCGCCGCTACGAGGACCAGGACAAATGGCGCGGCGGCTGGGACCTGAACAAGCGGGGCAAGCTGGTCCTGAAGGCCGGCGGCCGGGTGAAGAAGATGTTCGGGCTCTTCGCCAGCCCGGTCCAGCCCGAGCTCAAGGACTACTACGAGCCCTGGACGTACGACTACAAAACCCTGGTGGACGCGCCCCTCGGCGACGACTTCCCGGTGGCCCGGCCCAAATCCCTGATCACGGGGGAGGACACCAAGGTCACCTGGTCCGCGAACTGGGACGACAACTTGGGCGGCTCCGCGGAGAACGGCCACCTGGACCCGCTGGTGGAGAAGGTCCGGCGCGAGTCAGAGGACAAGATCAAGTTCGCGTACGAGCAGACGTTCATGTTCTACCTGCCGCGGATCTGCGAGCACTGCCTGAACCCGTCCTGCATGGCCTCCTGCCCCTCCGGCGCCATTTACAAGCGGGTGGAGGACGGGATTGTGCTGGTGGACCAGGACAAGTGCCGCGGCTGGCGGCAGTGCGTCACCGGCTGCCCGTACAAGAAGATCTACTTCAACCACAAGACCGGCAAGGCCGAGAAGTGCACCTTCTGCTATCCGCGGGTGGAGGTGGGGATTCCCACGGTGTGCTCGGAGACCTGCGTGGGCAGGCTGCGGTACCTTGGGCTGTTTCTGTACGACGCCGATGCGGTCACCGCGGCGGCGTCCGTCACCGACCCGCAGGAACTCTACGACGCCCAGATGGACGTCCTGCTGGACCCGAACGATCCCGCCGTCCAGGCGGAGGCCCGGGCGCAGGATATCCCGGAGGACTGGATCGACGCCGCCCGGCGCTCGCCGGTGTACGCCCTGGCCAAGGTGTACAAGGTGGCCCTGCCGCTGCACCCGGAGTACCGAACCATGCCGATGGTCTGGTACGTGCCGCCGCTGTCCCCGGTGGTGGACCTGCTGCGGGACCAGGGGCACGACGGCGAGGACCACGGCAACCTGTTCGGCGCCATTGATGCGCTGCGCATTCCGGTGGAGTACCTCGCCGAGCTCTTCACCGCCGGGGACGCGGACCGGGTCACCGCGGTGCTGAAGAAGCTTGCGGCCATGCGTGCGTTCATGCGCGGCATCAGCCTGGGCAACGACCCGGACGAGTCCATCGCCGAGGCCGTGGGCATGGACGGGCAGACCATGTACGAGATGTACCGGCTGATGGCCATCGCCAAGTACGACGAGCGGTACGTCATTCCCAAGGCGCACGTGGAGCAGGCGCATGACCTGGAGGAGATGGGCTGCTCGCTGGATTTCGACGGCGGCCCGGGCATGCAGGATTCCTCGCCTTTCGGTGAGGCAAGCGGCAGGCCGGTGCCGGTTGCGGTGGACACGTTCAACGCCCTGCGCGACAGGCAGACCAGCGACGAGGTATCAGCCGGAACCAGCCTGAAGGGCAGGGTGAACCTGCTGAACTGGGACGGCCGCGGGGCTCCGCCGGGGCTCTTCCCGGACAAGGGGCCCGAACCGGGGACCCTGGCCGCGGCGGAGGACCAGCCGTGAGCCGCCGCGACCAGGTGGTGTACATGGCCGGTGCGTGGTGCCTGTCCTACCCGGACCAGGACCTCCTGGGCAAGGTCCCGCTCATGCGCGCCGCGCTCGCGGAGTTCCCGGGCGCCGTCGAACCCTTCCAGGAGGTGCTGGACGCGCTGGAAGCCATGCCGCTGATGGAGGCACAGGCGCACTATGTGCGGGAGTTCGACCTCAGCAGGCGCCACGCCCTGCACCTGAGCTACTGGACGGACGGGGACACCCGGCGCCGCGGCGAAGTGCTGGGCAGCTTCAAGAAGGCCTACCGGCAAAGCGACATCCTGGTGGACACCCAGGGGGAGTTGCCGGACTACCTGCCCATGGTGCTCGAGTACACCGCGCTGGTGGACTTCGCCGCAGGGCGGGAGCTGCTGATCCGGTACCGTCCGAGCCTGGAGATGCTGAAGTTCGGGCTGCTCCGGGACAAGCTTCCGCACGCCAGGATCCTGGCGGCCATCTGCGCCACGCTGCCCGGAAAGTCGCCGGCGGATGAACAGGCCGTGATGCGGATGGCAGGCTACGGGCCGCCCACGGAGGCGGTTGGCCTTGACCCCTACGATCCGCGCCTGCTGCCCGTGAAGGGGGCCTGACCATGGTGACGTTGGAAGCACAGCCCGGTGCCGCCGTCGAACTCTCTGCCCTGGACATTGTCTTGTGGGGCGTCCTGCCCTACGTCATGGTGGTGGTCCTGGTGGGCGGGCTGATCTGGCGCTACAAGTACGACCAGTTCGGCTGGACCACCAGGTCCTCCCAGCTCTATGAATCGAAACTGCTGCGGATCGCCTCGCCGCTGTTCCACTTCGGCCTGCTCGCCGTGATTGCCGGGCACTTCTTCGGGCTGGTTATCCCGAAGTCCTGGACGGAAGCGGTGGGGATGAGCCAGGATTTCTACCACTTCAACGCCCTGTTTGTTGGCGGGATCGCCGGCATCGGGACCCTGGGCGGGATCGTGCTGCTGATCTACCGGCGGCGCACCACGGGGCCGGTGTTTATGGCCACCACCAAGAACGACAAGGCCATGTACGTGGTGCTCACGGCAGCCATCGTGTTTGGTTTGTGGACCACCCTAGCCAGCGTGTTCGAGGGCGGGCACGGGCACAATTACCGCGAAACCGTGGCGCCATGGTTCCGGTCGCTGTTCATCTTCCAGCCGGACATCGCGGCCATGGCTGCCGCGCCGTTCTCCTTCCACCTGCACACGCTGGTGGGGATGGCGCTGTTCATCATCTGGCCGTTCACGCGGTTGGTCCACGCCTTCACCGCGCCGTTCCACTACCTCTTCCGCCCGTACATTGTGTACCGCTCCAGGGACCGCGACGGCGGCCGGACGGGCGGGCGCGCGCGTGCCGGGGCCGGAAGCAGGTCCGGAACCACTGCCGCCCAGAACCCCAACGCCCCCGCTGCGAAGCGAGGCTGGTCCGCGGTCGGAACCCAGGACCGGGACACGCGGAACCGGTGAGAGGAGAAGAAGATGACTGAATCCGCGCCGCCCACCGGAACCTCCGCCCCCGCTGAGACCTCCCACCCCGGCAAGGGACGGAACCTGGCCCTGGCCACTGCCGCCTCGGTCACGGCGTTCTGGGCGTGGAACATCGTGGCGCCGCTGGGTGCCCGCTACACCCAGGAAATGGGTTTGAACTCCACCGCCACCGCCGTGCTGGTGGCCATGCCGATCTTTGTGGGATCGCTCGGCCGGATCGTGGTGGGCGCCATGACGGACCGGTTCGGCGGCCGGGCCATGTTCACGTTTGTCCTGCTGGGGAGCGTTCCGCCGGTGCTGCTGGTGGCCCTCGGCGGCACCCTCGGTTCCTATGCCTTGGTGCTCGGTGCCGGCCTGCTCCTGGGCGTGGCAGGGACCGTGTTCGCCGTCGGAATCCCCTTCGTTTCTGCCTGGTATGAGCCCTCACGGCGCGGCTTCGCCACGGGCGTTTTTGGCGCCGGGATGGGCGGGACCGCGCTGGCGGCCTTCCTGACCCCGCGGCTGGTGACCTGGATCGGGTACCTGCCCACGCACCTGCTGATCGCCGGGCTGCTGGTGGTGATGGGGGCCGTGATCTGGTTCAACCTGAAGGAGTCGCCGGACTGGCACCGGAATACCGCACCGGTGATCCCCAAGCTCAAGGACGCGGCCGGGCTCGCCGTCACCTGGAAGCTGTGTTTCCTCTACGCCATCGTCTTCGGCGGGTTCGTCTCCTTTGCCACCTACCTGCCCACGTACCTCCGGGACATCTACCAGTTCGATCCGACCGCTGCCGGCACCCGGACCGCCGGGTTTGCCCTGGCGGCGGTGCTGTTCCGGCCCATTGGGGGAGTGCTGGCGGACCGGATCGGGTCCAAGCCGGTGGTGCTCTCGTCCCTGGCGGGCATTGCGGTCCTGGCGTTCATCGTGAACCTCCGGCCCGACGGCGAGATCCCGGCCGGCCTCACCTTCGTGGCGATGGCCTCAGCACTGGGCCTGGGCACCGGAGGCGTGTTCGCCTGGGTGGGCAGGCTTGCGCCGGCCGGCAAGGTGGGCAGCATCAGCGGCATTGTCAGCGCGGCCGGCGGGATGGGCGGCTACTTCCCGCCGCTGGTCATGGGCGCCACCTACAACGCAGCTGACAACAGCTATTTCATCGGCCTGATGCTGCTGGTGGTCACGGCCGTCGTTGCGTTTGTGTTCACCATCGTGGCCATCCGCTCGCCGAAGCAGCCTGCGCGGCAGGGCGCGTTGAAGGGGACGTGACCTCCGACGGCGGGTGGCCGGGGCCGCCGGGGCAGTTTCGTTACGAGGGCAACAGTTTGGCGCCAATGGGTTGACTAACGGGTCCCGGGCTGCGGCGCGGGCTCAGAATTGAGGCATCACAAACAGCCCTCGAGGAGGCGGAAATGCGGCGGTCAGCGTGGCCCGGCGCGGTAACCCCGGCAGTACTTCTTTCACTTTCGCTGCTCACCGCCTGCGGTGGGCCGGCCAACCCACCGCAGGCGACGCCGTCGGGCGCTTCCGTCAGCGCAAGCGCCACGCCAGTACCCACGGAAACGACGACGGCGGCAGAGTCACCGAGCGCCGCCCCAGGCAGCCCAACGGCAACTGCACCGGCGTCGGCTTCCTGGACCACCTACACCACGGCGGCCGGTGATCTGTCCTTCGACCTTCCGTCTACCTGGAACATCAAGGACCCGGCCGGGGAATTGGCCGAGGGCGGCGGGGCATTCGCCGAGGTGACCAGCGAGGATGGCCGACTGCTGGCGACGCTTCGCACCAACATGGCCACCGGCTCTACCTGCACCGAAAAGTACCCCTACGAGGTTCTGGAATCGCAGGAGATGCCGCAACTGGCCCAGTACGGCACGGTTCCGCGTTATACCTTCGAAACGCGCGGCAACGAAACCGCCGCAGGCCCGCCGGATACCCCCGCTGCGGCCTACGGCATCACGTCCGCACCGCACCCCGAGGGAGAGTCAGCCTGCTATATGTTCCACTTCTTCACGTGGCCGCCCAATGCCGCCACGTTCGGGGCGTTCTACAACCCGGAACTCAACCGGACGCCGGGTGATCCGTCGCTGCCGTACCTGCAGAAAGCGAAGCTGTACGCGGGGACGCAGGAGTACCGGGATATCAAGCGGATGATCACGTCGCTGCGGCCGGCGGGGTAGGGTTTCGCGCTACGCGGTGTCGATCCAGTAGCGGCGCTTGCCGTTGCGGGTGTCCTCGTAGCTGCCGCCGTTCTTTTCGATGGTCGCCCGGGAGCCTGCGTTGTCCTCATCGCAGGTGAGGAGTACCCGTTGGATTCCGAGTTCCCGGGCGATCGGCAGGGCATCGGCCAGCGCCTTGGCTGCATGGCCGTGGCGCCGTGCGGAGGGCCTGACGCTGTAGCCGATGTGCCCGCCCTCGTTGAGGAGGAAGTCGTTCAGCTCGTGCCTGATGGCGAGTGAGCCAAGGAACGTGCCGCCCTCAACGATCCACAGGTAGGTGCAGGGCACGTACCCCGGCTTCCGCGGGCTTTCAGGCAGCGCATCCTTGACGAGGGCCTCGACGAAGCGGCTGAAAGCCCCGGGATCCTGCAGTTCTTCCAGCGGCCAGCTGTCTGCGCCCGCGCCGTCCTGGCGGAGGCCCTCAAATTCGGCGGCCGCCTCCAGCCAAGAGGAGTGGAAGCGTGCGTCCGGAGCGATGAGGCGGGCCATCACAAGATCGTATTCGATCGAGGAGGGTTGTCGCGGAGGGCCAGCGCGGCCTGGACAAGGGCGGAATGCGTGAGGGCCTGCGGGTAGTTACCCAGAAGCGCGCCGCTGGCAGGGTCCATTTCCTCGCTGAACAGTCCCAGCGGGGAGCCCACTTCCAGGAGGGCTTCAAACAGGCTCCTCGCTTCCTGGGCCTTGCCGGTTATCGCCAGGGCTTGCACCAGCCAGAATGAGCAGGGCAGGAAGGCTCCCTCGCTTCCCGGAAGGCCGTCGCGCCCTGGCGGATACCGGTACAGCAGCGGATAACCCGCGGACAGTTCACTGCTGACGGCGTCGATGGTTCCCTCGAGGAGGCGGGAGCCGGGCTGCTCCAGGCCGGTAAGGGGCAGGACAAGCAGGGCGGCGTCCAGATCGTCAGAGCCGTAGGCGCGCACGTAGGTATTCCTGCCCGGGTCGGATCCTTTCGCCCGCACCTGGGCCGCGATGTCGCTGCGTGCGGTTTGCCACCGGGCCCGGCGCCTGCGGCCGAGGCGGTGCGTGGCAGCGATCCGCAGCGCCCGGTCCAGTGCGAGCCAGGCCATGATTTTGGAATGCACGTGCTGGGCTGCCTCGCCGCGTATCTCCCAGATGCCCGCATCTGGTTCCTGCCACCTGGCGGCAACCAGGTCCGTGAAACCGCGCATGGCCCGCCAGGTCTCCGAATTCAGGGAGCGGCCGCTGTCCACGAGGTTCCAGGCCGCGTCCAGGACCCAGCCGTAACCGTCGAGCTGGTGCTGTGCGGCGGCGAGGTTGCCGGTTCGCACCGGCGTGCTTCCGGCATACCCCGGCCAGTCCGGCAGTTGGCGCTCCCGTGGCACGCGGCCTCCCGTCAGGGAGAAAAGTGCCGGAAGGCGCGGCCTGTCCAGCCGGCTGGCATGAAGGAGCCACCCGAGGAAATTGAGTGCTTCCTGCATTTTGCCCACCCGCAGGAAGGCCCCCACGCCGATGCTGGCGTCGCGTGGCCACGAGTATCTGTAGTCCCAGTTGCGGATGCCTCCCGGGTCCTCCGGCAGGGACGTCGT
Organism: Pseudarthrobacter sp. NCCP-2145; assembly: GCF_023708005.1. Lineage (NCBI taxonomy): Bacteria > Bacillati > Actinomycetota > Actinomycetes > Micrococcales > Micrococcaceae > Pseudarthrobacter > Pseudarthrobacter sp. NCCP-2145. The sequence goes on from NZ_BRCG01000002.1 coordinate 218,080, forward strand.
AGGGGCGGCAACCGGCGCGCCGGAGGGGGAGTAGGTCAGCAACCGGAGCGTCAGCAGGCTCCGCACCACGTGGTCCCGGAACGGGATGGAGTGGTCAATCCCCTCCGTCCAGGCCTGCCAGCGTGCTTCGTCCCTGGCGACGAGGTCCCAGGCTGCCGCGGGGCGTACATGGATGAGTGGTTCTCCATACGCGATGGCCAGGACGAACGTCAGGGGTGTGCCCGGGGTGACCACGAGGTGCAGCGGACGCCCTGGTTCCAGGTCCACCCGCGGACTTGAACCGAGGGACGTTGCCACCGGGCCCCAGTCGCAGACAAGATCCCGGCCCTGGCGTACCCGCGGGCGGCGATGACGCACGCCAAGCCGCGGGTCGAAGATCACGGTGACCCGCACCGGAGACTGTTCCGCCGTCAGGCGCCGGATGAGGATGGTGCTCGGGAGCAGTTGGCCGGCGACCTCGGTGATCATTGCCTCCGTGAGTGTGAGCAGGCCGTCCCGGGCCGCCCACACTGTCTCCAGGGTTGCGGTTTCTTTCCGGTAGCGCCGCGTTACCAGGGAGGCCGGCTGGCCGGGTCCCGTGAGGAACCGTCCCGCCGCCGGCCCGCCGAGCAGCGCACCAAAGAGGGGCTCGCCGTCGAACGCCGGGACGCAGAGCCAGTCCACTGACCCGGCGGCGGAGACCAGTGCGGCGGTCCGGGTGTCGCCCAGGAGCCCGTACTCCGCAAGGGGCGCGGGACACCATTGCCGGCCCTGGAGCGGATCCGGCTGGTCCAGCCGCTGCGGGGCCTGGTTCACATGGTCGAGGCTCATGCCGCCCCCAGAAACATTCCAAGAACGGCACCGTAGACCACATGGGCGGCCACGGCTACTGCCGGAGTCTGGATGCCGTAGTTCAGGCCGAGTAAGCCCGGCGGCTCCAGCGCCGCCGTGGTGGTGAGCCCCGCCCTGCTGGAGGCCATCCGGGGATGGACTCCGGGCAGGAGGGGCAGGATTACCGTCAGTGCGACCGCCACATGCAGGAGCCCCAGCAGGGCGCCGATCCACCACGTTGCCTGGCCCAGGAGAGCGAAGATCGCGGCGTAACCCAGGGCGAACCCCTGCCCTGCGGCGAGGTGGATGAAGAAGCCGGCCACCCGGGCTTTGTCCGGGTCGGGCGTGACGAGGGTTCCGAGGACCAGCGGCAGATCCAGGCGGGTCAGCCCTGCCATCTGTGCCGCAATCATCACTGCGGTCAGCACAGTCGTTGCAACAAGCCCAAACAGGGCCCACCCCTGCCAGTCCATGTCAGCTCACCTGAAGATGCCTGTCCCCGGGGACAGCCGGTTCAGGGCGAGGGCGCCGACGAGCAGCCCGAAGTCCCGCAACGCCACATCGTAAAAGCCGCCGAGGACCAGGAGGTTGACGATGATGCCGAGGAGCCAGACGGCCACGAGCAGTGAACCGAACCGCGGCCGCACAGCCACGGCAATGCCGGCGATCACCTCGACGACGCCCACCACGTACATGATGGTCTGGGCGGGCAGGGGCACGATCGCCGTGGCCACCGGGGCGAGGTAAATCGTCCAGTCGACCAGCAGGTTGGTGAACTTGTCCAGCCCGAAAACGATGGGTGCCACTGTGAAGACCGTGCGGAGCAACAGGAAGGCCTGGTGTTCCGCCTTCCGGTCCCGGGCCAACGCCGGCGTGTGGGCTGCTTTTGTTGTCATAACGAGCTCCTTCTAAAAGTAGGTATCTTGATTTTAGAAAGTGCCGTAGATTTAAACAAGAGGAATCTTTTTAGAAAGAGGTGCGGGGATGACCAGGCTTTCGTGGGCACGCCGGGTGGTGGCGCTGTCCTCCCTCGGGGACGAAAAGCGGCGGCAGTTGTACGAGCTGGTGCTCGCTGCCCCTGCCGCCATGAGCCGGGACGAGGCTGCTGAAGCCACGGATCTTCCCCGAAGCACGGTGTCATTCCATCTGGACAGGCTCGTGGCCGACGGCCTGCTTGCCGTGGAGTTCCACAAGCCGGCGGGAAAGTCCGGGCCGGGGTCCGGGCGCCCTTCGAAGGTGTACCGGGCCGTTGCCCGTGAAGTGGGTGTTTCCGTGCCGGACAGGAACTATGACATCGCCGGGGAACTGATGGCAGCGGCCATCGACGAGGCTGCGGCTAACAACCAGCCGGTGCGTGACGTTCTCCTGGCCACCGCCTATGCCAGGGGCAAGGAGCTGGCCGCGGACAGCCAGGGCCTGGAGGACTTCCTCATCGCCCTTGGCTACCTTCCCCGCGCCGACGGCAGCGGCGGGCTCACTCTGCCCAACTGCCCCTTCCACCGGCTCTCCGAGGGGCACCCCGCCGTCGTCTGCGCCATGAACGGCGCCTTCCTCAGGGGGGCGGCTGCCGGCAGCGGCGAGCCGGAAGAACGGGTGGCGGCCAACAACAGCCCGGGCCAGTGCTGCGCCAGGATCGCACCATGAGGAGACCTAGGAAAGTACGACGGCGGGCGGCAAGTCCCTGCGGTGGGCGGTCCTGGAGTGCCGCCGGGGTGCAGCGGACGCGGCAGCCCTAAGGGCAGAGCCGGTCGAGGGTCTCCTGCAGGGCGGATACCATCTGGTCATCCCAGAGGTTCAACTTGTCGTCAGTTTCGGGATCTTCGAGCGCAGTGGGCATCGGCGGCGTGACCAGGGTCATGGTGGCCTGGTACTTGCCGTCAGTGCTGGCCACGGAGGCCGTGCGGTAGGTCCAGTACCCGCCCGTGCCGCCGAACCGGTGGGCGCCGTCGCAGTCCTGGTTCCACCTCCGCAGCCCCAGGCCGTACAGCGGGATGGCCTCGGCGCGGGTCATCTCCTGCACGGATTCCTTGGCCAGGAGCTCTCCGCGGAACAGGGCGCCGTAGAAGTCGTTAATGTCGGACATTGTGGACATGGCTCCGGAGGCAGGCGACCCAAGTGCTCCGGGCGCTTCCGTCACGTCCAGGCGTTCGCCGCGGTAGGTGATGTAGCTGCGGATCACGTCGGGGCCGGCCGCGGCCGCCGGGTCAAGGGTGGTTCGCTCCAGTTTCAGCCGGTCAATGACGTCCTGGCGCAGCACCTCCGCAAACGGCCGTCCCCGCAGCTTCTCCACGAGCTGCCCAAGTGCCAGGTAGTTTGAGTTGGAATAGCGGAAGGAGCCTACGTCCCGCGCGTCCCATGGCAGCTGTCCTGTCAGCTCAAGTCCCCGCTGGGGACTGACGTCTTCCTCGATAACCCGCCGGACGTCGTCGGCCGTCCTCTCCGTGACCTCTTCGAAGGAGCGCATGCCCGAGGTGTGGCCCAGAAGCTGGCGGACAGTAATGGGGCCGGGCGGTTTCAGGACCGTGGTGAAGCTGTCCAGGATTCCGTTGACGGGATCGTCCAGGCCGATCAGGCCGTCTTCCACCAGCTTCATGACGGAGACGGCGGTCATGGATTTGGTGATACTGGCGACGAAAACCTGGTCCTCCGGCGTCGCGGCCACTTTGGACTCCAGGTTGCGGACACCGTAGGCCCGGGACCACGTCCCTCCGGGCCACCGCACTTCCGCCACCACGGCCACGGAACCCTGGTCCACGAACGCGCGCATGGTGTTGTCGATGGACCTGGTGGGCGGGGGAGCAGTGCCAAAGGAGGCCGGAGCGGGGGCCGGGTCGGAGTAGGTGCAGGCCCCGAGTGCCAGCGCCGCCGCGGCAAGCGCACCGAGAAGGGATTTGGAGGACGTTCGCATGACGCCGCCTGATGGGATGCCAAGGTTTGAGGGACGGGCCGCAAACCGCGCCGCCCCCGGTCAAGGGCCTCCCCGGCGCAGTAGTCCCAGCGCTTTAAGTTTAGGAGCGGGGCGGCAGGGGGTCGAGGAATATCTCCCCGGGCAAGCGGCTTGTCGCTAGAGGCCATTACGCGCAGGCGTGATTCAGCACAACCAGAAGGAGCTCCATGACTATTGGCGCAGGAACAACCGCAGGGACCGAAAAGACGGCTCTTGTTGTGGGAGCGACCGGCATAGCGGGGTCTGCGCTCGTCGATACCCTCTCGGGCGAAGGATGGACCGTCCTCGCCCTCTCGCGGAACCCCGGTGCCGAGCGTCCCGGCGTACGGTGGCTCTCCGCAGACCTGACCTCGGCTGCATCATTGGCCGCTGCGCTCCGTCAGGAGAATCCCTCGCACGTCTTCTTCACTGCCTGGTCACGGCAGGACACCGAGGAGGAGAACATCTCCGTCAATGCCGGCATGGGGCGGGACCTCCTGGCGGCACTCCGGGGCAAGGACGTGGCTCACGTTGCGCTGATGACCGGCCTCAAGCACTACCTCGGGCCCTTCGAGGCGTACGCGGCCGGGGAAATGCCGGACACTCCTTTCCACGAGGAGGAGCCGCGCCTGCCGGTCCCGAACTTCTACTACGCCCAGGAGGACGAGCTTTGGGCCGCTGCGGCGGAGCAGGGCTTCACGTGGTCAGTGCACCGCGCACACACGGTGATCGGGCATGCCGTAGGCAATGCCATGAACATGGGCCTCACGCTCGCCGCCCAGGCCACCCTCTGCCGTGAGAGCGGGGAGAAATTCGTCTTCCCGGGATCCGAAACACAGTGGAACGGCCTGACGGACATGACGGATGCGGGCCTGCTCGCCGAACACATGCTCTGGGCATCCACCACGCCGGAGGCCGCGAACGAGGCCTTCAACATCGTCAACGGCGACGTGTTCCGCTGGCGCTGGATGTGGCCGAAGCTCGCCGCCTACTTCGGCGTGGAGTGGGAGGGGTACCAGGGAAAGCCCCGGCCGCTGGAGCAGTCGATGGCAGGCCGGGAGAACCAGTGGCGGGACATCGCCGCGCGCCACAATCTCAGCGAGCCGGACCTGAGTCGGCTGGCGTCCTGGTGGCACACGGACGGCGACCTGGGGCGCGGCATAGAGGTAGTGACTGACATGGGAAAGAGCCGGGATGCGGGGTTCACGGGATACCGGCGGACGCTGGACGCATTCACCGCCCTCTTCGACCGCTACCGGGCGGAGAACCTGATTCCCTGAGTCGCCGGTAACCACTGGCAAACGTCCGGGCCGGCCGCAAAACGCAGCCGGCCCGGACGCGGTTGTCACTGAGGCAGGATCACTTCAGGTCGAAGCGGTCCAGTTCCATGACCTTCACCCAGGCGGCCACGAAGTCGTTGACGAACTTCTCCCGGGCGTCGTCGCTCGCGTAGACCTCGGACATCGCCCGGAGCTGGGAGTTGGAGCCGAACACCAGGTCAACCGGTGTGGCGGTCCACTTCAGCTCGCCGGTGGCGACGTCGGTGATCTCGTAGACGTTCTCCTCATTCTTCGAGGCTTTCCACTTGGTGCCGGGGGAGAGCAGGTTGACGAAAAAGTCGTTCGTCAGGACCTGCGGCCGGTCCGTGAGGACGCCGTGCCTGGAGCCGCCAATGTTGGTGCCGAGCGCACGCATGCCGCCGATGAGCGCCGTCATCTCGGGTGCGGACAGGTCCAGCAGGTACGCCTTGTCCAGCAGGAGGGTTTCCGGCTGGAGCTTCTCGCCGGGACGCACGTAGTTACGGAACCCATCAGCGCGCGGCTTCAGGTACTGGAACTGCTCGACGTCGGTCTGGTCCTGGGCGGCATCGGTGCGTCCCGGACGGAACGGCACCGTGACGGGGAAGCCGGCGTCGCTGGCTGCCTTCTCCACCGCGGCGCATCCGCCGAGGACGATCAGGTCCGCCAGTGAGACCTTCTTGCTCCCGGCCTGGGACGAGTTGAACTCCTGCTGCACGCGCTCGATGGCCTGCAACGCCGTCGAAAGCTGCCCAGGTTCGTTGACCTCCCAACCGCGCTGGGGCTCCAGCCGGATCCGCGCGCCGTTGGCGCCGCCGCGCCTGTCGGTCTTGCGGAAGGTGGAGGCGGCAGCCCACGCCGTGCCGGCAAGCTGGGAGACGGACAGTCCCGAGTCCAAAAGCCGGGCCTTCAGGCTCGCAATGTCCTGCTCGCCGATCAGTTCATGGTCGACGGCGGGAACGGGATCCTGCCAGAGCTGGGCCTCCGGAACCCACGGCCCCAGCATGTGCGGGCCGACCGGGCCCATGTCGCGGTGCAGCAGCTTGTACCAGGCCTTGGCGAAGGCGAGCTGGAACTCGTCAGGGTTCTTCAGGAAGCGCTGCCCGATTTCCTCATAGACAGGGTCGAAGCGAAGCGACAGGTCGGTGGTCAGCATGGTGGGCCGGTGCTTTTTGTTGGGGTCGTGCGCGTCCGGGATGATCTCGGGCGCGTCCTTGGCAACCCACTGATGGGCGCCGGCGGGGCTCTTGACCAGCTCCCACTCGTACTCGAACAGGATCTCCAGGAAGCGGTTGCTCCACTGGGTGGGCTTGTCGGTCCAGGTGACTTCCAGGCCGGAGGTGATCGTGTCGCCGCCCTTGCCGCTGCCGTACGTGCTGAGCCATCCAAGGCCCTGCGCCTCAAGGTTGGCGCCTTCGGGCTCGGGACCTACGTGCGCGTCGGCGTCGCCGGCTCCATGGGTCTTGCCGAACGTGTGGCCGCCCGCGATCAGCGCGAAGGTCTCTTCATCGTTCATGGCCATCCGCTTGAACGTCTCGCGGATAAACGCTGCCGCGAGCTTGGGGTCCGGATTGCCCATGGGCCCCTCGGGGTTGACGTAGATCAGGCCCATCTCCGTGGAGCCGACTTCCTCCGACATCTGGCCTTCGCCGATGTAGCGCTCGTCGCCCAGCCAGGTGTCTTCCGGCCCCCAGAAGATCTCCTCCGGCTCCCACACGTCCTCGCGGCCGAAGGCGAAACCAAAAGTCTTGAAGCCCATGGATTCGAGGGCGACGTTGCCGGCGAGGACCAGCAGGTCCGCCCAGGAAAGTTTCTGGCCGTACTTCTGCTTGACCGGCCACAGCAGGCGCCGGGCCTTGTCCAGGTTGGCGTTGTCCGGCCAGCTGTTGAGCGGGGCAAACCGCTGGCTGCCGTCCCCGGCGCCGCCGCGGCCGTCGTGGACACGGTAGGTGCCGGCGGCGTGCCAGCTCAACCGGATCATCAGGCCGCCGTAGTGGCCGAAGTCCGCGGGCCACCAGTCCTGGGACGTGGTGAGGACCTCGGTGATGTCCTGCTTCAGTGCCTCGACATCGAGCTTCTGGAACTCCTCGCGGTAGCTGAAGTCCGGGCCGAGGGGGTTGCCCTTGGGGTGGTGGGCGTGGAGGACGGAGAGGTCCAGCTGGTTGGGCCACCAGTCCGCGACCGTCCGCGGCCGGTGCCCCTTGGGCTGGGGTGAGTCAATGGCCGGGTTTTCGCTCTCGCTGCCGTGCGCGGTGACGCTGCCATGGTCCACCGGGCATCCGCCCTCGACCTTGCTGTCCAGGCCTTGGGCGCTTCCGGGAGTGGGTAGAGGAGGGTGTTCCGGACGATCGGTCATGTGCTTCCTTCCATCTGGCCGAGGCCGTGGAGCGGACTCGGGCGGCCGGTTCAACCTTCCCATTTGAACATAGTCGGCGGGGCTGGGGGAGGGGCAGTCACATGGCGGGTGAGTGGCCCTGCTGGGGGACCGAACTGACCAGGTTGTAGTGTTCGACGACGGGAAACGGCTCGTAGAACCGGTGCAGGAGGGCACGCGACTGCAGCAGGGCGTGTTCAGTAATCACCTGGCAAGTCTTGCAAACTTCGCGCGCCGGAGTGTGCACGTCCAGCTCCTGCCGGCAGTCCGGACGACGGGGGCGGGTGCTCAGTGCGCCGCGCCCAGCTCGATCAGCAGGACGCCGCCGATAATGAGTCCGAGCCCCAGCATCATGACGGGGGTGATTGTCTCCTTGAAGAAGACGCGGCTGGCCAGGGCCGTCAGCGCGACGCCGGCCGCGGCCCAGATGCCGTACGCGACGCCGAGGTTCATGCCCTGTTCGAGGGTCAGCGTCAGGAGGGTGAAGGCCAGGAAGTATCCGACGGCGACCGGCACGTACCAGCGCCGCTTACCGGTGGACGCGACCCGCAGCAACAGGGTAGCGGTCACTTCGGTGAGGATGGCTCCTGCCAGAAACAGCCACATCATGAGCGGACCATTTCTTGTTCGGGTTCTGCTGCCGGCGCCTTGTGCGGCCCCAGTTCAACGCAGAGCACGCCTCCGATCACCATGGCGACGCCGACCATCATCACAGGCGTCAGCGCCTCACCAAACAGGAGGGCGGCCAGCAGCACGGTGAGGGTGACTCCCAGCGCGGCCCAGATGCCGTAAGCGACCCCGAGGCCCAGGCCCTTGCGGAGGACTGCGGCGAGGAAAGCGAAGGAGGCGGAATAGCCGAGAACCACCACGATAAAGAAGGCAGGATTATCAAGGGCCGCCTTCAAGGAGAGGGACGCCGTCACCTCGCTCAGGATTGCGCCGGTGAGAAGAATCCACTTCATGAGAAAAGTCCTTGAATGTCGTTGGGGCTTGGTCCCCGTGTGATGCAACCGCATGAGTGCTGCTGGTGTTCCCGGGCCTCCCACGTATGGGGACACGTGGGAGGCCGAGGCCGCCCGCTATACCGCTATACCTGCGGGACGAGCTCCAAACCGGCAACTGCGGAGCTGCCGAGATCACTCCCGATAAGGGCCTGATCCGCAGCCACGGCGCTGGTCCAGGTGTCAGTATCCGCTACTGCCGCCCAGTTTGAGTTCAGCAGCGCGAGCAGGGTGGTGTGCACGGTCTTCGCGTCCGCGGAGCCTGCGCCGTTGGTGAGGTTGATGGCGCCGGTGGCGTCCGAGAGGACTTCCGTGGTGAAGCCGAGGAACTCTGCCTCCACGGCGGAGGCGAGCACGCAGTTGTTGGTCATGTAGCCCGCCAAGGTGACCGTGTCGACGTCGTGCTTCCGCAGCCATTCGGCGAGGTCCGTACCGGCGTAGACGGAGCCATACTGCTTAACGACTGCCTTCCATTCGCCGGTCCTGCGGCGTTCGATCTCGGGGTGCAGTTCGAAGCCAGGGGTGCCGGGTGCAAAAACGGGTGCGCCTTCGCCTGCGGAGTGCTGGATGACGGCTACCGGAATGCCCGCGGCGGTGGCGGCGTCTATTGCCTTAAGGATCGTGGGCAAGGACTCCTGATGGGGCGGGTACTGGATTTCGAGGGGGCCGCTGAAGTACTGCTGCTGCACGTCGATGAGGATGAGGGCGCGGCGGGGGGTGCTCATATTGGTGTTCTCCCTGAAGGTTTTTTTGGATGCGTTCTGGCAACTTATCCAGTTTTCCCGCCGCCTGTGCGCGCCAACAGTGGCACGAAGGCAGATATACGATGGATTCGGGCCAAAGCGTTGGAAGGGACGGGATGAGGATCGCGGTGTACGCCTTTGAGGGGGCAACGATGTTCCACCTCGCCGTTCCGCAGATGGTTTTTGACGAGGTGGCCCGCCAGGGCCTCGCCGGCTGGACGACGGTTCTCTTTTCTGACCAGGAAGGCGAGGTCACCACTGCCGAGGGCTACCGGCTGGGCAAGGTGGAAGGGCCGGAGGCCGCGGAGGCAGCGGACGTGGTGGTGGTGCCTTCATGGTTCGACGACGGGCGCGTCCCCAGCGATTCGCTGCGGCGGGTGCTCCACGACGCGCATGGGCGTGGCGCACCAATTCTGGGCTTGTGCCTTGGGGCAATCCCCGTGGCCGACGCCGGCCTGCTCGCCGGGCGTCGCGCCGTTACCCACTGGCAGGCGTTTGATTACCTTGCCGGACGGCACCCTGATATCGCCCTTGACCAGTCGGTGCTGTACATCGACCACGGCGACGTGCTGACCTCGGCCGGAACGGCCTCCGCGCTGGACGCGTGCCTTCACCTGGTGCGTGCACGGCTTGGGGCGGAGGCGGCGAACCAGGTGGCGCGCAGCCTGGTCATCGCTCCGCACCGCGAAGGGGGACAGGCGCAGTACATTGAGCGGCCGGTTCCTTCCCGCTCCACGGATGATCCAATCTCCCGGTTGCTGGAATGGGCACTGGGCCACCTGGCGGAGCCGCTGACCATTGACCTGCTCGCCGCCCAGGCACACCTGAGCCGCCGGACTTTCGTCCGGTCCTTCCGGGCAGCAACAGGAACGACGCCGGCCGCCTGGATCCGCGCCCGACGCCTCGACGCAGCCCGGCGGCTGCTCGAAACCACAGACCTGTCAATAGACCAGATCTCCGCCGACTGCGGCTTCGGCAACTCCGTTACCCTGCGGCAGAACTTTGCTGCTGCTTTTTCCACGACGCCCACGGAGTACCGGAGGCGTTTCGGCGTCCGGACTGAAAAGGCTCCCTAGTGCTGTGACTTTCAGTGGCCGCCCCGGGACGGCAGTCAAAGCGGTGGCCCGGCAATGGGCAGCCGCTCCGGCTCATGCAGAGTCGGAGCGGCTGCCTGCAGGGCCTACTTGGTCGAGGCCGTCGTCGACAGCCAGGCGCCGGTGCCAACTTCGCTGACCGCCGCAATCCGCACCTGGTACTGGGTCTTTCCAAGGAGCCCGGTGATCTTGGCGCTGGTCGCAGTGCTGACCCCGTCTCCAAAGGTCTTCCATGTGACCCCGTCGGTGGAGGTCTCAATCAGATAGTCCGTGATGGGAAAGCCGCCGTCGGAAATGGGAGCAGTCCATGACACCAGCAGGGACTTGCCCTGGACCTTTGTCACCGCACCGCGGGGAGCGGATGGTGCGGGGAAGGTGCTGGCGGCCACGGGCTGGGAGAACTCGCCGAGTCCTGCCGCCGATACCGCCTGCACCCGTACCTGGTAATCGGTGCCGGCGCTCAGTCCTGGGATCCGGGCTCCGGGCGTGGACGTTACGGCGTCATACACTGGCACCCACTCCGAGGCGCCGGTGGCACGGTACTGCAGCCGGTAGTCGGTTACCGGAGACGAGCCGGTGACCGTCGGGGCAGCCCAGAGGACATCAATGGCGGAACCGCTTGCAGGCGTCAACTTCACTTCGGAGGGACTGCCGGGCAGCCCGGAAGGATCCGGATCCGGGTCCGAACCTCCGCCGCCGCCAGTGAGAGTGAGCCCGGTGAAGGGTGCCTTGACCACCGAGGTGGCGAGGTCAATGGTTGACGGCGACGTGCCCAGGACGTTCCACAGCTCAACCTTCATGGAACCATCCACCAGGTTCCCAAGCTCGCCCTCAACGGAGGAGAAGCCGAGTTGCGAGGTATACCGCTCGTATCCCGCCACCGGGTCCGTGGGGAAGTAGTTGTAGGTTTCGATCCGGTCGAAAGTGCCGTCTCCGGTCAGGTCATATGAAACCCTGATGCGTGTTCCGTTGCCTACACCTGCCGTGTCCACCCCGATATCAAACGCGGTCCTGCTGCCTGCAAAGGTGCCGTTCAGGTTCTCTGCCGTCAAGGTGAGGCCGGTTGCCGGATCACCGATTGCGTCCTGTCCGCTGCGGGGCGCGAGCGTTGCCACCGGAGCGGTCCCCGGCTCGGACAGGAATGATCCGTCGGCGCCGAGGTAGAACGTTGTGGTGGTCGGCGCGGGCGGATCGGTGGGATCCGTTGGCTCTTCCGTGCCGCTCGGCGCACCGCCGCCGCTCCAGGTATGAGCCCCGGATGTTGCCGTCTTGCCTGCAGCGACCTCGAGCACGGTGCCGTCGGAGAAGGTAACGGCCAGGGGTTGCTGGGTGATGTTGCTTGCCACGTAGGTCTTGGCGCCGTTTTTAGTGAAGACGGCGGCCATCGGGTCATCAGCGTGAACGCTGCTGTCCAAGGTTCCCAGGGATGCAAGGTTGGCGATCCAGTGGTAGGTGTGGGCCCGGCTCTCCCCTTCCTCCTCGGGGTATTCGCGGTCATTGTCCAGGGCGGAAAGGGCTGCCTGCCCGTCCCCGAGGGCCAGGTAGGACCAGAGGATGTCCTGCCACACGGTGGGGTTGCCGTTGTTCACATCCACCATTTCGGCGTAGTTGGACACCACGTCATCCGGCCTCAGGCCCAGGTACAGGTGCCCGCCGGTAATGGGCAGGGTGTTGATGCCCTGGATCATCTCGGCTTCCGCGCTGAACCACGTGGAATAGGTTCCGCCGTCGCCCCAGATCATGCCTGCGGTGCTGTGGCCGAACGAGTCGGGCATGGCGCCGGATTCGTCGAACCAATACTGCTGGATTGCGGCGGTCTGCGTTGCGTAGAGGTAGATTCCGGCGTCACGGGTGGCAGTGTCTCCGGTGGCCGTACCCCACTGGATGAGGCCGTTGGCGAAGTTCTGTCCCTCGGAACTTGATTCCTGGTTGTTTCCGGCGCCGAAGGCGCCATGGCCGGAAGCCCAGTCGTGGCCCGCGTAGATGTCGAAGTCGCGCAGGTACGGGTAGCGGGTGTCGGCGCGGTCGAAGTTGTTGGCATCGGCGATCAGTTCATCCACCATGCCCCCGAAAGCCGCATCTGCTGCCCACTCAGGGTCGAACCGTGCCAGTGTGGCAGCTGCCACCACGAAGTAGCCATAGTGGAAATGGTGGTCGTTGAGTTCCTTGTCAGAGCCGTACGACGCCGGGAACCCCACGAGGGTGCCCCAGTTTGAGTTGTAGGCGAAGACCTGTTCGGTTTCGCCCGGTGAGGCGGTGAACCAGTTGGTGAGCGTCTCCTTCATCTGGGCAAGGGCAGTGTCGCGCACAGCCGTACGGTCGAGCTGGTCGGCGATTTCCACGATGCGGGCGGCGCGGCCGAGGGCCTTGCCGGTCCAGTAGGTGTCGTCCTTGTCGATGCTCATCGGGTCGGCGGCGACCTGGTCGAGCAGGGCGTCCAGGCGGGCGTTCGCCTCACCGGCGCCTGTCGCCACGGCGGGGACCTCGGGCAGCACGCCGGTGAAGGGGGTGTTTGTGGTGAAGGAGGTGGCGCCGACCAGCGTGGTCATGGCCCCGCGCGGGGACACGTAGGTGCGGTCGAGTTTTGCGCCGGCGGAGGGTCCGTCGCCGGTCGCGCCGCCGAGGTAGGCGCTCTGGTGGGGGTAGAGCGAGAGTACGGTGCCGGAGTTGGTTCCCTCCCGCACCTCGGTCTCGGCCGAGTAGGTGGTCTCGACCACGCTCTCCGCCTCGTTGTAAACGAAGTCGGCCCGTGTTCCAGTGACCTTGGCATAAGCGTAGGGCGTGTACTGGTCAGCGACGGCCGTGCGGCCCGCGTCGGTATCGGTGGTGCTTGTCGGCAGTGCGGCCACCGAGAGATACCCCTTGCCATTAAGCGTGCTGCTCAGTTTTGTCCCGGAGACGGTCCAGGCAGCGCCGGTGGGAGCGAAGGCGACGTAGTCCCCGCCGCCGGAGCTGAACCCGATGCGCTCACCGTCGTTGAGCCAGATGCGCAGGTCGGCGCCGGCGGTGATGACGGCGTCTCCGCCGGCGATGTCGTACCAGCTGAAGGGCAGGCCGTGGCCGATGGTGGCGGTCATCGACCGTGTGCCGTCACTCCAGGAGGGGGTGACGGTCCAGTCTGTCCAGTCGGCGACTTCGACGACGGGGGCGGTGAGCCCCGCGACGCCGACCATGACGTCTTGGGCGTAGGCGTAGTGGAATTCACCGATGCCGCCGGGGGTGCCGCTCATGGTCGGCGTCGTGGTGTTGGAGAGCCCGAGGCCGGCGGCTTCGGGGAGATAGGAGAGCGGATGCGCGTGCAGGGGCTCGCTGCCCACGCAGTTGTACTTCTTGAAGAGGAGGGAGGACCACCAGTCATTGGTGGGAACCGCCCCGGCCGGGGCGGTATCGGTAACGAAGGCCCGTGCATCCGTGGCGAGCGGCGCGCAGCCCTCGGGCGCCGGTCCGATGGTGTCGGTGGTGTAGCTGCCGCTGCCGACCGGCAGGGTTTCCGCGTTGGCCGCCCCGGCCGGGATGAGCCCGCCCAGGAGAACGGCGGCCACGCTGAGCACGGCAAACCGGGAGGCCGCAGGGCCTCTTCTCCGGTTCCCCCCGGGCGCTCGGACGTTGTAATGGATCGTCAAGATGTCCTCCATGTGAGTTTCGTGTCGCATCGTTGCTCCACGGGTGAGCCGCCCAGAAGTCAACCCGCACGGGGTGTCATGGGAGCGCTCTCACCAACCCTAAGGATTTGTGATGGGAAACACAAGGATCATTCTTGGGGCGGGCGTTGGCACCGTCGGCTGGGTCACATTGGTCAGGGGCGGTCCGTTGGCCCTGTGGAGGAACGTGCCTGCGCACGCCTTGGGCTCAGAATGGGAAACGCGCTCGCTGCCCTCGCGGCCAAGGTCTCCTGGGGTGCGGGGCCGCTGCTCTCGCGGACAACCAGTTCCGTAGCCAGTTTCGATGCTGCGCGGGTGCGGGTCGGTGCCTCGGGCCATGCCGAGAATCATCCGGACGGCTGTTTCTGCCATCTCGCTGAGCGGCTGGTTGATGGTGGTCAGGGACGGGGCCACCCATGCTGCGAGGGGGAGGTCGTCGTAGCCGACGACGGACAGGTCGCGCGGGACCTCCACGTTTTTCGCGTGCGGCCCGGAGCGGTAGCAGAACTCGGAAGCGTGCCGTTGGTGGATGCCGTGGCCACGCATGATGCCGAGGACGGACGTGCCGCGGTATTCCTCGTCAACCGTTCGCTCAGTGAGGAGATGACGGTCACCGTGAACGTGGTGGCGCTGGGCAGGCCAACGGCATAACCTCCCGGCTCCAGCACAGCCGCAGCCCGCCGTCGTCATGCAGGTGGACGGTGGTGCGGGTGAAAGGGCGGTCATGTCAGGCCCTGGTGGGCTCGGCAGGCCTCAGGAAAGGGGCGTCAGGGAAGTTACGGAGAACGGCACTGACAATAGCGGGTCCACTGCCCTTACAAACTCCTTGACGTGGTCCTGTTCGTTGTGGGCTTCGAGGTCCTCGCTGCGGGCCCAGCCTTCGAAGAGGACAAACGTGCCGGGCTGCTGTTCGTCAGTGAACACCGTGTATTCCAGGCATCCTGGGTCTTTCCGGCTTAGCGTCTGCAGGGAGTGGAGGGCTTCCCGAAGCTGGGCTTCGTGCCCTGCTTTGGCGATGAATACCGGCATTAGCCAGGTTTCCGGTGTCTCCTGGCGGTATGGCAAGGGCTTGGGCATCTTGTCTTCCTGGGTGGTGGTGGTGCGGTTGGGGGAGGGACAGCCCTTCGCCGTCCCTCCCCAACTGGTCAAGCGGTGATCTGCGGAACTTCCACCCATGATTCTTTCGCGGCCGATTCAACAATGGCGTCGTCGATGAGGGCGACCTGGTAACCGTCTGCGAAGCTTGGGCTTACGCTGCCGCCCTCAGCAATTGCCTTGAAGAAGTCGTACGCTTCGATGATCTTCGTTTCCCCGTAGCCAATGCCCAGAGCTGGAATCGGCCAGAGGCCTTCTCCGTACGGATGCGCCGGTCCCGTGTAAACGGTCCGGAATCCGCGGCGGTCGGCCTGGTCGGAGGCGAAGCAGACCTGCAGCTCATCGCGCCGTTCGTAGTTGAAGACGATGCTGCCCTCGGTTCCGTGGATTTCGAAGGTGATGTAGTTGTTCCTGCCGTGCGCGTTGCGTGTCGCCTCCACGGATCCCACGGCTCCGTTTGCGAAGCGGATCATCGTCATGACCTCGTCGTCGACATCCACCTGGCCCCGCGGGCCCTCTCCGCCCCGTACGGTGCCAAGAGCGTCGGCCCCGCCCGCCTGGAGGGGCCGCTCCGGGATCCAGGTGGACAGGACGGCGTTGACGGCGCTGAACTCGCCGACGAGGTAGCGGGCCATGTCGATGACGTGCGTGGCGATGTCGCCCAGGGCCCCGGAACCTGCGATTGATTTCTGGAAACGCCAGGACAAGGGCGAGTTGGGGTCGGCGCTCCAATCCTGCAGGTACGTCCCGCGGAAGTTGAGAATCTGGCCTATTGCACCTTCCTCGATGTACTTCTTGGCCAACGCGACTGCGGGCGTGCGTCGGTAGTTGAAGGCAACCATGTGGACGATGTTCTTGTCTTTGACTGCGTCATACATCGCCTTTGATTCCTCGCCCGTGCGGGCAAGGGGCTTTTCGCAGATGATGTGCTTGCCCGCTTCAGCCGCGGCTATGGCGATTTCAGCGTGGAGATGGTTGGGCGTTGCGATATCCACGACGTGGATGTCTGGATCGTCGATGATGCTGCGCCAGTCCGAAGTGGAGTTTTCGAAGCCGAAGCGTCGGGCCGCTTCGGCCGCAAGCTCCGGATTCGCCTCCGCAATGACTTTGCGGACCGGAAGAGCCGGTGCAGGCCAAAAGAACATGGGCATGGCGGCGTAAGCGAGGGAATGGGCTTTGCCCATGAAACCCCCACCAATGAGGCCGACGTTGAGGTTCTGCATGTGAACTGGGTTCCTTTCGGAAAAGACGGGAGTGGCCGAGGCTGGCTATCCCTGGCGGTCAGGATTGGTTAGAGGATTTTCTCGAGGTACTTCTTGCTGATGGCGGCAGCTTCCCGGGGGTCGCCGTCGTAGCCGTCGAGTTCGACCATGAGCCAGCTGTCGTATCCGCTTTCCCGAATCGCGGCGATGATGTCCGGGAAGTCGAGTTCGCCCTGGCCCAGGGGGAGGAAGTTGAACGGGTCCTGCTGAAAGTCTTTGAGGTGGACGTGCCGGATCCGGTCGGGATACTTCCGGATGACCGCGGCGGGGTCTGCGCCGCCGACTGCAAGATGCGCCGTGTCCGGGCAGAAGCCTATCCGGGTGAGCGGCATGAGCTTGTCCAGCTCGTCGGGGCTCTCCACAATGGTGCTCAGATGTGGGTGGTAGCTTGCCGACAGCCCAAAGCTTTCTGCGATGTCCGTGACGCTGTCCAACGCTTCCCCGAGGCGGCGGTAGTCCTCTTCGTTGGTTCCGGCGGCGCGCCGTGCTCCGCCACCAACAACGAGCCGTTCCGCTCCGAAACCGGCCGCCAACTCGGCGGCCCGGTGGATCCGGTGCATTTCGTCCGGGAGGATGTCGGCGTAAATGAAGTTGGCCCCGGTATAGACGCTTGCCAGGGAGACTCCCGAACTGCTGAGGATTTCTTTGAGTTCCTCGGGCTTTTCTGCATACTCCGCAAGGTTGCCGTCGAACATCTCAACGCCTTCGTAGCCGACAGATGCAATGTCCCGTACGGCGTCACGCATGGATCCATGGGTCAGATAGAAGAGGTCCTTGACGCTCGTCACGCCTTGGGCGTGGCCGACGACGCCTCCCCAGGTGATGGAGCAGTAGCCGAGTTTCATTGTTTGTGCCTTTCGACTGCAGGGATGAATTGCATGGTGGGCGCCGGAATCACTGGCACTGTTTATTTCTTTCGTGCCATGGCGACGGCCAGGATGATGATGGCGCCTCGGACGACCTGCTGCTGGCTGCTGTCCAGCCCGGCGAGGATCAGTCCGTTGTTGATCAGGCCGATCAGGAGGGCGCCGAAGAGGGTGCCGATGATGGAGCCAAACCCGCCGAAGAGGCTGGTTCCGCCCAGGATGACGGCGGCGATGGCGGAGAGCTCGTCTCCCGATCCCCACTGGAACCGTCCGGACTGGAGGCGGCCGGCGTAGAGCATGCCGGCGACGCTTGCCGCCATGGCCGAGATGAGGAGGACCTGGAATTTGATGCGTTTGGTGTTGATGCCGGTGAAGTCCGCCGCGTTGCGGTTGCCTCCCGTGGCCAGGACCTGGCGGCCGAACCGGGTGCGGTTCAGGACGACGGCGCCGATGGCGACGAAGATGGCGCTCCAGACGACCAGCCCTGGGACGGGGCCGAAGTTGCCGGATCCGAACAGCGTGTTGAAGGTGTCGTTCAGGATCGGCTGGGGTGCCGAGGCGGTAATCCATTGGGCGACGCCGACCGCTATCCCCAGCATGCCGAGCGTCACCAGGAAGGACGGGATGCCTAGGAGGCTGACAAGCGCCCCGTTGATTGATCCGACCACCAGCCCGACGGCGAGGCCCGCCAGGATCCCGGGGATCAGGCCAAACTGGGAGAGTGCCATTGCGGTGCAGACGCTGGAGAGCCCGGCTACGGAACCGACGCTCAGGTCGATCTCCGCGCATGCGATCACGTAGGTCATGCCGACGGCGATGACGGTGATGGTTGCCGTCTGCCTAAAGATGTTCAGCAGGTTGTTCGGCGACAGGAAGCCCTGGTCGCGCAGCAGGATGGCGAAGAAGATGAAGACGACGACGAAGCCGATGTAGATGACGTAGCGCCGCCAGTCGAGTTCCTTGAGGACGGTGCCGAAATTGCGGGCCGCGGTGTCCCGGGGCGCGATGGTGTTTGACTTGCTCACTGTTCAGACTCCCTGGACTGCAAGTTGGAGATATTCCTCGTCAGCGATCTCGCTGCGGGGAATGTCGCGGATGATGGAGCCGTCCTTGAGGACGAGGACGCGGTCGCTGACCGCGAGTAGTTCGGGATACTCGGAGGAGATGACGATGACGGCTTTGCCGGCACTTGCCAGCTCACGGATCATGTCCAGGATTTCGCTCTTGGTGCCGATGTCCACGCCGGCCGTTGGCTCGTCCAGGATCAGGATGTCCGGATCCGTGCCCAGCCACTTGGCGATAACCACCTTCTGCTGGTTGCCGCCCGAGAGGAGCCGCACCGGGCGGTTGGGATGGGCCACCTTGACTGCGAAACGCTTGATAAGGGAAGCAGACAACGCCTTGCCTTTGGCGCCGTCCAGGAGCGGCCCCCGCTGGATCTGCCCGAGCAGCGGCAGGAGCAGGTTGTCCTGGACGGAGTGCTCCAGGACGAGGCCTTGGGCCCTGCGGTCCTCCGGGATGAGGGCGACGCCGGCGTTGATGGCCTGCTGTGGCGAGGCAAGGTTGACCTTCTTGCCCCGCAGGAGGACGTCACCGCTGTCCAGTTGGTCAATGCCGAAGAGGGCACGGGCCAACTCGGTGCGTCCGCTTCCCATCAGCCCCGCCAGGCCGAGGATTTCCCCGGGGCGGAGCGTGAAGGAAACGTCCCGCACCCGGTTCCCGGCGTTGAGCCCGCGGACTTCCAACAGCGGTGCGCCATCGTGGTCCACATGATCCCGTGCCCGGTAGGAAAGCTGACCTTCGATCTTCTTGCCGACGATGCCTTCAACGATCTGCTCGGGAGTGACGTCCGTCAGAGGCGCGGTGAGGAGGTGGCGGCCATCGCGAAGGATGGTGATCCGGTCCGCCAGCCGGTACACCTCGTCCATCCGGTGCGAGATGTAGATGATCGAGATGCCGCGCTGCTTCAGGCGGTCGATCAGTTCGAAGAGCGCCTCGGACTCGTGCCGGGCCAGGCTGGCAGTGGGTTCGTCCATGATCAGGACCTGGGCGTTCTGGGCCAGGGCCTTGGCGATCTCGGTCAGCTGCCAGTATGCAGTCCCGAGGCGGGAGACCTCCGCACGGGGGTCGACGTCGACCTCCATCTCAGAGAAGACCTCCCTGGCCCGTTTCACCGCAGTGCGATCGTCGATGAGCCCGCCCCTGCCGAGCGGTTCGGCAGCGAGGAAGATGTTCTGTGCAACTGTCAGGCTCGGTACCAGGCTGAATTCCTGGAAGACCATCCCGATCCCGGCGGCCTTCGCGTCCTGGATGGAGTTGATGGCGGCTGGCTTCCCGCCGATGAGGATCTCTCCAGCGTCGGCTTGGTAGACGCCCTGGAGGATCTTCATCAGCGTGGACTTCCCGGCGCCGTTGCCCCCGGCGAGTGCGTGGACCTCGCCCTTCCGGACGTCGAAGCTGACGTCCTTCAGCACGGAAACGCCGTTGAAGCCCTTGGAGATCGAGCGCATTTCGACGACATTGTCTGCGGTGTTCATGGTTGCCCTTTCGGAGTGGCGGGGGGGGTGGGGCCCCCCCGCCGTCGGGTCTTGGCTATTGCTTGTAGGAGTCCTGGATGTCCTTCGGGGCGTCCTCGTGGTAGACCTGCTTCCAGGCTTCCAGGACGTTGGAGTGGTCCACCGGAAGGGCGCTCAGCGCTACGTAGGCGGGTGCTTCCTTGCCGATGAGCGCGCCGGCAGCCAGCCGTGCCTCTGTCACACCCTGGTCGAACGGAACCTGCGCTCCGAGGCCGACGATGAGTTCGTCCTTGGCCAGGGCGATGGCGACATTCTTGCCGAGGTCCTCCGTGGCGATCTTCAGGTCCGGGCGGCCGGCGGCGCGGGCGGCAGCCATGACACCTTCTGCGGGGACGTCCCACACGGCCCAGATGCCGGCCAGGTCAGGGTACTTGCTCAGCATTGCGTTTGCGGCAGCCTGGGCGTCTCCAGCGAAGTCCGGCCCGGCAATACCCTTTTCCTCGACTATCTGGATGTCCGGGTATTCCTTGGTGATGGTTTCCTTGAAGCCGTCGTAGCGCTGTTTGGTTACGAAGAAGTCAGCCTGGTGGAAGACAAGGCCGATCTTGCCCTTGCCGCCGAGCGCTTTGGCCATCTGGTGGGCAGAGACGACGCCGTTGCCGTAGTTGTCAGCGGAAACAACAGAGACGTAGTCCTGGCCGGCGGTGAGGCCCTGGGGGATGTTGTCCATGAAGACGAGCTTCGTGCCGGCCTCGGCGGCCTTCTTGTACGCGGAGGCGGTGGCCACGGGGTCCGTGGGGATAGACACGATGATGTCCGGATC
Organism: Pseudarthrobacter sp. NCCP-2145; assembly: GCF_023708005.1. Lineage (NCBI taxonomy): Bacteria > Bacillati > Actinomycetota > Actinomycetes > Micrococcales > Micrococcaceae > Pseudarthrobacter > Pseudarthrobacter sp. NCCP-2145. The sequence continues at coordinate 238,529 of NZ_BRCG01000002.1, forward strand.
CTGCGTCATGACGGTCTCGATGTCCGAGACCTGCTTGTCCGGCTTGAAGTTCGCGTCGGTGGTGGCAATGACCTTGATGCCCAGCTTTTCGAATTCGCTCTTGAGTCCGTTCACCTGGGCGTTGGCCCAGTCGTTGCCGCCGTAGTGCATCACGATTGCGGCTTTGGCGTTGAGTCCCTTGACCTTCTCGATCTCCTCCGGAGACAGATCCGCGACGGAGGCCGGTGATGGCGTCTCGCCGTTGGGGCCTTTGCTCAGGACCTGCCCCTTGATCTTGTCGAGGGCCTGCTGGGCCCTCTCGGAAACGCCGGCGTCGGGGGCGTTTGATGTGGCAGTTGTTGAACTGCTGCAGGACGCAAGGGAAAGTGACAGGGCTGCGGCCAGGGCCACGATGGGAAGCCTGCGGATCATCATTGTTCTCCAGTGCTTTTGGGTGGATGGATGGGGTGGATGCCTGCGGTGGATCAGGCGAGCGCTACTGCCAGGGCGGGGGGAACCGGTGAGAGGACCAGCCCGCCGGCTGCCGAGGCTGTGCGTAGAGCGGCGGCTTTGTCTGAAGCTCCCAGGAGGGCTTCTGCATGCCCTTTGTCGACGAAGAGGCCCAGTGAACACGGCCCTTGGTGGGCTTGGACCCACCGCACCGCTTCGCCTGCGGCTTTAGCCATTTCTCCGCCCGACTGGGCCACCGTCCCGTCAATGGTGGACACGGACGCGGGTGCACCGGAATTGTCCACAGAAACAACCAGGCTTGCCCAAAGACGGTTGCCGTCGAAGATTCCGACGACGGCCGAGGAACCGGCGGAGACGAAAGTGCGGACAGCGGCTGCGAGATCCATTGGCGCCGTGTCCTTCAGGAGCTCTTCCAAATGTGCCCACTGCGCCTGGTCGACATTCCGAAGCCCAGTGCCGGGGTCGAGCGCGAGTGCGTCGACGATGCTGTCAGCCATCTCGCTCCCTTCCTCATTGAATTCGCCGCACCGTAAGCGTTTACGAGGTTACCGTGAACGTTTACGGACATCATCGTAAACGTTTACGGACGCGAGTGTCAAGCATCACAGAAATGGACCGTCCGGGCCTGTGGGGCAGCCGGGCCGACGTAAGATTAATCGACGGACCCCAGTGGTTCGGTCCAGGAGGTGCGTGACAGGAGAGAACGTGGCAGGCATGGCGGTTCCCCGTGAGGCGAGCGAGAGGCTAAGGGACGCCCCGATGCGCCGTAAGCCCACCATCAACGATGTGGCCCAGGTAGCCGGGGTCTCTTTCGGAACAGTCTCGCGGGTACTGAACGACGCACCGGACGTGAGCGCGGCAACGCGAAAGCGGGTGTTGCAGGTCATCAAGGACATCGGATACCGCCGGAACCGGGCAGCCACCGCGTTGGTCACCAGCCGGTCGATGTCCATAGGCATCCTGTCCGACGGATCCCCCCGGTTCGGCCCGGTTGGAACACTCATGGCCCTGGAGAACGTCGCACGTAAGAAGGGCTACGCCACAACTGTCATCAGTGTCGAGAAACCCGACGAAGAGTCAGTGCAGGCAGCCCTGGACACCTTGGATGACACCGGCGTGGGGGGAATCATTGTTATTGCCCCCCTTGTGGAGATGGCAGCAGCCGTCTGGAATGCGTCCTTCCGAGTGCCGGTGGAGATGATTGCGGCAGGGGCGTCATCGACCCCAAACGTCTTCACCTACTCCGAGAACCAGGAGCTCGGAGCACGGCTGGCCACCCAGCATCTCATTGACCTTGGCCACACAGACATCGCCCACATTGCCGGCTCGATGGATTGGTTCGACGGCCGGGTCCGCAAGCGCGGCTGGGAGGCCGCGCTTCGTGACGCTGGCCTCCCACAGGGGCTCTGCATCGAGGGCGACTGGAGCCCTCGATGGGCGTACGAAACCGGCCTCAAGCTCGTCCGCGAGGACAGGGTCCCCCAGGCGATTTTCGCCGCCAGCGACCACACTGCGCTCGGGCTTATTCGCGCATTCGCTGAAAATGGCGTGCGCGTCCCGGAGGATGTGAGCATCGTCGGTTTCGACGATATCGAAGGTTCGGATTTCTTCCTGCCTCCCCTGACCACCGTCCGCCAGGACTTCGCTGCGTTGGCGACTATGAGCATGGAGGTGCTGACCGGTGCGATGGAGGGGCGGGAGGTAGACCGCACTCCGATCGCGCCGACGCTCGTTGTCCGCAACAGCTCCACCCGCGCCACAGCCCACAAGTCCCCGGCGTAGCAATAGAGGGTCCCTGCGCGTTTGTCCTGTGCGTGCCTAATTAGACGCACGGACCAGCCCTGCGCACTGCTCACGCAAACCGGCAGAATCCTTTGGCGTTGTGTTCCTCCCTAGTCCGCGTAGGGGTCGGCGATGCCGATGTATTGGGTGGTGGTGTATTCGGCGATGCCTTCGGTGCCGCCTTCGCGGCCGAGGCCGGAGTGCTTGACGCCGCCGAAGGGGGCGGCGGCGTTGGAGATGACGCCGGCGTTGAAGCCGACCATACCGAATTCGATCTGTTCTGCCACGCGCAGGAGCCGGTTGAAGTCGCGGCTGTAGAGGTAGGACGCGAGGCCGTATTCGCTGGCGTTGGCCAGTTTAATGGCCTCGTCTTCGGTGCTGAACGTGGTGACGGGGGCGACGGGTCCGAAGATTTCCTGGCCGAGGATCGCGGCGTCGTTGGGCACGTTTGCCAGGACGGTGGGCGGGTAGAAGTAGCCGGGCCCGTCCGCGGGTGCGCCGCCGGTGACGGCAACTGCTCCGGCGTCGACGGCGGCGGTGACCAGGGCGTGGACGTCGTCCCTTGCTCCGGCGTCGATGAGGGGGCCGACCTGGGTTTTGGGGTCGGTGCCGCGGCCGGTGGCCAGGACGCCCATGGCGGCGGCGAACTTTGCGGTGAATTCCTGGGCGATGGATTCGTGGACGAGGAAGCGGTTGGCGGCGGTGCAGGCTTCGCCCATGTTCCGCATCTTGGCCGCCATGGCCCCGTCGACTGCTTTGTCGAGGTCGGCGTCTTCAAACACGATGAAGGGGGCGTTGCCGCCGAGTTCCATGGAGGTGCGGAGGACGTTGTGCGCGGCGTCGGCCATGAGCCTTTTGCCGACCGGGGTGGAGCCGGTGAAGGAGATTTTCCGCAGGCGTGAGTCCTTCAGCAGCGGCCCGGAGATCCTGGAGGCGGATGAGGAGGAGACGACGTTGAGGACTCCGGCGGGGAGGCCGGCGTCGAGCATGGTCTGGGCGAAGTACTGGGCTGTGAGCGGGGTGAGTTTGGCGGGTTTGAGGACCATGGTGCAGCCGGCGGCGACGGCGGGGGCGACCTTGCGGGTGGCCATGGCGAGGGGGAAGTTCCAGGGGGTGATGAGCAGGCAGGGGCCGACGGGTTTGTGCTGGACCAGGATCTTGTTCTTGCCCTCGGGGGTGGTGAGGTAGCGGCCGTAGTCGCGGACGGTTTCTTCGGAGAACCAGCGCAGGAACTCGGCGCCGTAGGTGACTTCGCCGCGGGCTTCGGCCAGCGGTTTGCCCATTTCCAGGGTCATCAGCAGGGCGAAGTCCTCGGCCCGTTCGGTCACGAGGTCGAAGGCGCGGCGGAGGATCTCCGCACGCACCCGGGGTGCGGTCCGTGCCCAGGACGCCTGGGCGGCGTCGGCGGCGTCCAGCGCGGCCACCGCGTCGTCGCTGGTGGCCGAGGCGAGGGTGGCGAGCACCTCCCCGGTGGCGGGATCGTGCACCTCAAACGTGCCGCCGTCGGACGCATCCCGCCACTGCCCGCCAATCAGCAGGCCGGTGGGAACGGAGGCGAGGAGCTCAGCCTCACGCTCGGAGAAAATGGCAGAAGGCACTACGGGGGAAATGGTCATTCGAAGGTCTCCTTTGAAGAAACAGTTTCAAGGGCAGGAAGTTAACGCGGTGACGGCGGCGGGGTGCTCCCGCCGCCGTCACTTGTCTGTCAGTGGTGCTTAATCCTCACGCTTGAGGATGCGGCTGAGATCGCGCTGCGTCAGCGCGCGGGTGCCCTCAAACTGGGGGTCTTTCCTCAGCTCCACCACCAGGCCGTAACCGAGGAGCGCCACGATCACGGTGAACGGCAGGGCCGACAGCATGGCCGCCTGCTGGAGCGCGCCCAGGCCTCCCACGATCAGGAGAACGACGGCGCACAGGCCGGTGAGGAGACCCCAGGTGGTCAGTACTGGCTTTGTGGGCTTAAGGGTTCCGCGGGAGGACATCATGCTGAGGACGAAGGTGTTTGCGTCAGCGCCGGAGACGAAGTACATCACCACCAGGAAGATGGCCACCACCGATGTGATGCCGGACAGCGGGAGCTCGGCGAGGGTGGCGAAGAATGCTGAGTTGACGTCCTCCAGCGCCGCGGCACCGATCTGGCCGCCGTTATCCATGTCGAACCTGATTGCCGAGCCGCCGAAGATGGTGAACCAGGCGAAGAACACGACGCTCGGAACAATCATGACGCCTGCGATGAACTGGCGCACCGTACGTCCCCGGGAGATCTTGGCGAGGAACACCCCAACGAAGGCGCCCCAGCTCAGCCACCAGGCCATCATGAAGTAGGTCCACCACTGCATCCACTGGACGTCTTCAGGGGTGCTCGGCGTCAGAAGGCTCACGGCGAAGAAGCCGCTGAGGTATTCGCCGAGGGAGCGGAAGAACAGGTTGGAGATGAAGTTGGTAGGGCCGGTTAACAGCACGAAGAGGGCCAGGCCGGCAGAGAGGACCATGGTGCCCTGGCTGAGGTACTTGATACCGCGATGCACGCCGGAGAGCGCGGAGAGCGTGAATATCACCGTGATGACGGCGATGATCAGGATCTGGCCCACAAGGCTGGAGGGGATACCGAACACCCGGTCCACTCCCTCGCCGATCTGCGAGGCACCGAGCCCCAGGGACGTGGTGGTTCCGAAGAGGGTGGCGATGATGGCGAAGATGTCGATCATCTTGCCGAACCAGCCGTCCACCAGTTTGCCGAAGACCGGCCGCAGCATCGGCGAGACCAGGCCCGCGTTGTTCCGGCGGTGGGTGGAGTAGGCGATGGCGAGGCCGAAGACGCCAAACACGGCCCAGGCGTGGGGGCCCCAGTCGAAGTAGGAGAACTGCATGGCCCGGACCGCGGCTTCCATGGTGCCGGCCTCGGCCAGACCGTGCGGCGGTGAGGCAAAGTGCGAGATGGGCTCTGCGACGCCATAGCTGATCAGGCCGATACCCATGACTGCAGAGAGGATCATTGCAAGCCAGGACCAGGTGCTGAAGTCGGGCTTTGCGTCGTCGGCACCGAGGCGGATGGTTCCGAACCTGCTGATGCCGATGTAGATGAGGAGACCGATGCAGCCGAGGGTCACAAGCAGGTAGCTCCAACCGACGCTTTCGGCGACCCAGTTCATGGCCGCGGTCATTACGGCGCTCAGGTTCTCGGGGGCCAGTGATGCCCACGCAGTGAACGCGCCGATCAGGCCAACGGATGTCCAGAAGACTGCCCCGGGCCTGTGCCGGAGGCGGTCGGCTTTGGCCATCGGGGTTTCGGTTGCCTGCTGAATGGCAGCGGGGGAGTGCGATGCCTTGCTGTTCTCGCCCATGCCGGGAGATGTTTCATCCATCAGGTCCTCGGCAGTTTTGATGTGGGTCATGAGTGCTCCAGGTTGCAGTGGACTGCATAGGTTTGGGTTGGGGAGGCCTCCAAGTGGAGGAAGTTGGCGCCCGGACCAGTCCGTGGGGTCGGCAGATCCGGGCAACCGCTCGATGCTGCGTTCAGAGTTCCTCGAGGCGTGCGCCGTCAAAGAAATGTCCTGCCTTGTAGATCATGGGGTCCACGTCGGCGACCTCGGCGTGCCGTACCCGGCCCACGAAGATTGTGTGGGTCTTCGCCTGGAAGCGTTCCTTGATCTCGGCCTCGAGGGATGCGGCCGAGCCGTCAATCAGCGGCACACCGTGAGGGCCTGCGTGCCAGTCCAGGTTGGCAAATTTGTCCGGAGTCTTTGACGCAAACGTCCGTACAGTGTCGTGCTGTTCGTTGCTGAGGATATTGATCCCGAAGTGTTCCGACTGGAACAGGGCCGGGTAGGTGGACGATGTCTTCTGGACACAGACGAGAACAAGCGGCGGGTCCAGCGAAATCGAAGCATAGGAGTTGGCCGCAAGGCCGCGGGGTTTGCCGTCTACGTCGACGGTGGTCACAACGGTGACACCGGTAATGAACTGCCGGTTGAAACCCTTCATGACGTCCAGCGGAAGGTTTCCAGTCAATTCATCCACCACCACATTCGCCGTTTCGTCCTCGAATGCCGAGTGGAGGGACGGAACGCCCAGATCGGCCAGGAGTTCGGCCGCGTCCCAAGTGACCCGTTCGTAAGCGATGCGGCCATCGCGCAGCGTGAGGGCGTTTGATCCGCGGGTCTCCACCACGCGTCCTGTGGGCGGAACTCCACCAAGCGGATGCGTGAAGGTGCCGGTGGTTGTCCAAAAGATTGCTACATCGTCGCCGTCTGCGATGACCTTGTCGATGCGTGTGGTGAGGTCCGGGAATGCCGCCCGGATTTCAAGGATTTCCTGCTGGAGCTCCTTCAGGCCTGTGATCTTTTTCGTGCCGGCGCTCTCACGCTGGTAGTCGGCGGTGACGATCGCGTCGAAAGCACCGACGTCACCCTCGTCCCAGGCGGCGGTCCAAGCTGCGGTCAAGGTGTGGTTGATTGTCTGTTGCATGCCACAACCGTAAATCCAAGTGTGATCTACGTCAACACCTCTCTGCAAAATTGGCTTGATAGCGCGGAATTAGGAAAACTTATTGACGTCCACCTTGTATGCAACGTAGGTTTGATGCATGCAAGAGACTCTTCAGGCAAAAACCCAAGAACAGGCGAACGGGACTCAAGGAAGCCTTCTGGACAAGCTGCGCAAGCTCGTCCTCAGTGGCGAATACCCTCCCGGCGCTCCTCTTCCCGAGCTGTTCCTGGCTGAAGAGTTCGACGTGAGCAGGACGCCCGTCAGGGAGGCGCTCAAGCAGTTGGAAAATGAGGGCCTGGTTGAGATACGGCCGAAGGTTGGCACGTTTGTACGGATACCCACCCGCCGCGAAATTGTCGAGCTGTTCCAGCTGAAGGAAAGCCTTGAGGGGCTGGCAGCGAGCCTGCTGGCCCGGCGTGGTCCGGTGCCGGAACTGGAACGGCTAAAACGCAACATCGAGGCGTCAGAGGGCGCCGAACGCCGCGGCGACAGCGCCAAGTATGCCGAACTGGTCCACGAGTTCCACTGGACCATCGTGAACGGATCCGATAATTCAAAGCTTCGTGAACACTACGGACGCCTCATGAACCAGCTTGCCTACCACCGGATCGTCCTGGAAACCGTTGAGCGTCCTGCCAGGATGCGGGCCTCCATCCGTGAGCATCAGTCGGTCCTCGAAGCGATCCTGGACAAGGATCCCACCGGCGCCGAACTTGCGATGCGCGGCCACGTTAATGCCTCAAGCCTTGCCGCGGCACGTATCGAAGTTCCCGAAGTGGCCGGAAACTGAAATTTTTGCTGGTTCCATCCGTCGTGAACGGGTGGCCAGCCTGGCATCGCCGCCATACCAGCGAACCGCCCTTAGGGGCGGAGAAACCGAAAGGATGTGCACTGTGTGCTCCCTGACTGCAATTGGCTTCCGACGGAAGGGCCTGAACTGTGTCTGATACAGCCCTGACTTCCCTTACCGCCGGCGGAACGGATCTTGACCAGGCGCACCTCATGGAAGAGCTCGCCCGGCAAGTCGGTGTCCGGAAGATTACCGTTCTCACGGAGGAACTGCTCCGCGACGGCCAGGGTTCCCTGCCCACCAGCGTGACCCGGGCCGCCGCAGCAGCCATTGTGCGCAACCCCTGGGCAGGTTCCCCGGTCTCGAACGATCTGGCACCCGAGACAGAACGGATTGCTCCGGTGCTCGCGAAGGTCCTCACCGATCGCCTCACCGCAGCACTGGGCGGTGCCGTCGAAATTGAGGCGTTCGGAAAGTCGGCCGTTGTTGGGCTGAACGGTGAGGTTGAGCACGCCGCGGCCCTGATCCACACACCGTTCTTCGGCAATCTTGTCCGCGAGTTCCTCGAAGGCACGTCCATCCTGTCCTTCTCGGACGACCGCGCGGAACCAGGAACTTCCATCGCCGTGCCCATGTGGCACAAAGAGGCCGCGTCCACCCGCAGCCACTACCAAACCCTGACGCTGAGCCTGAGCGATGCGCCCCACCCGGATGAAATCGTCGTGATCGCCGCTGCGTCCACGGGGTCGCGTCCGCATCCCCGCATTGGCGACCGAACAACCGACCGCCCCGTAACCGCTGAAATACTGGAGGGAATCCTGCCGTGAATATCCGCAAGATCGTTACTTTGTCCGAAGAAATCCTGACCGAGGGCGGGCGTCCAGTTACGCCAGGTGCCCGCGTCGCCGTCGCCATCGCCGTCGTGGAAAACCCGTGGGCTGGCCAAGGCTTCGTCGAGGACCTCAGCCACGGGATCGATGCGACAGCTTCAGACCTCGGCGCCCTCCTCACTCCCAAGGTCATCGAGGCGCTCGGCGCCCCCGTCGAGGCCTACGGCAAGGCAGCCATTGTGGGCATCGAAGGGGAAGTGGAGCACGGCTCCGCGCTTATCCACACGCTGAAATTCGGTGACCACTACCGCAAGGCCGCTTCCGCAACCACCCTGCTGCCCGCCGTCGAGAAACGCGCGCCCGCCGGTACGGTGTTCGACATCCCGATGAAGCACATCACGGACGCGACCATCCGCTCCCACCACCAGACCGTCGAGGTAAGGATCGCCGACGCTCCCCACCCCGGTGAAATCCTCATTGCCCTCGCGGCCTCCGCCCAGGGCCGGCCCCAGCAGCGCCTGGCGCCCCTCTCCACAGAGCAATGACCGGAACCCAGGAAACGCCTGTTGCCCTCCTGCACGGGGTGGGCCTCGATGCCACCATGTGGGCGCCCGTCCAGGATGCCCTCGGGCGTGAGTCCATAGCCATCGACCTCCCCGGGCACGGGCAGCAGCCCCCGCTGTCGGAACCTGTCACGCTTCAGGAAATGGCCGACGACGTGCTGACGCGCCTCCCCGAACGATCCCACCTCGTGGGCTTCTCACTGGGTGCGCTGGTTGCGCAGTACATCGCGAGGTTCCATCCCGGCCGGGTCAAGACCCTCACCTGCGTGAGCTCGGTGTGCCAACGCACCGAGGCCGAGCGCAATGCGGTCAGCGCCCGGCTGGCCTCTGCCGAAACGGACTTCCCGGCAACGGTTGAGGCTTCGATCAACCGCTGGTACTCAGGTACGGCTGTCCCGCAAAGCGTCGTGGACGCGACCCGCCGGACGCTCGAGGCAAATGACGTGCAGTCCTTTGTCCACGCCTACCGCGTCTTCGCCTTTGGGGACGGGGTGATCGGCAACGAGCTCAGCCGCATCGAGATGCCGGTGCTGGCCATCACCGGCGAGCACGACCCGGGGTCGACGCCGGAGATGACCAGGCGGCTCGCCGCGGCAATCCCCGGTGCGAGGGCCGTCGTCGTCCCGGGTGCCCGGCACATGCTCCCCGTCCAGGACGCTGACGTCCTGGCCCGGGCCATCAACGAGTTCATAAAAGATTCCGAAGGAGAACGCGCATGACTGTTCGACTCGACCACTTCATCGGGGGTGCCTGGTCTGCTCCCGCCGGCGGGGAATACTTCCCCAGCACCAACCCCGCCACCCTGGATGTGCTCTACGAAGCGGCCCGGGGAAGCGAAGAGGACGTGCGACGGGCCGTGGCGGCGGCGAAGACCGCGTTCCAGTCGCCGCTGTGGCACGACCTCTCGGCAACGAAGCGCGGCCACCTTCTGCGCCGCCTCGGCGACCTCATTGGCGAGCACGCCGAGGAGCTCGCCGAGCTTGAAACCCTGGACAACGGCAAGCTGCTGCGCGAGATGCGCGGCCAGCTCGCCAACCTGCCGGAGTACCTGTATTACTACGCCGGGCTCGCGGACAAGGTCCAGGGCAGCCAGATCCCCACCAATTCGCTTACGATGCTCAACTACACCCAGCGCGAACCGCTTGGCGTGGTCGGGGCCATCACACCATGGAACTCTCCGCTGACGCTGACCACCTCCAAGCTCGCCCCCGCCCTTGCGGCCGGCAACACCGTGGTCATCAAGCCCAGCGAGTACACGTCGCGGACCATCCTCCGCGTCGCTGAACTGGCCTCACAGGCAGGATTCCCCGACGGCGTGGTGAACGTCGTCACCGGCTTCGGCCAGGAGGCCGGTGCTGCGCTGGTAAGCCACCCGGACCTGGCGAAGATTTCCTTCACGGGATCCACGCAGACCGGAGCCCGCATCGCCGCGGAGACCGCGTCACGCTTCATCGGCTCCACCCTTGAACTGGGCGGCAAGAGCCCCAACATCGTGTTCGAAGACGCCGACGTTTCGAACGCCGCCATGGGGGTCATCGCAGGGATATTCGCCGCAGCAGGGCAGACCTGCATCGCGGGAAGCCGCGTTTTCGCGCACCGCAGCGTTTATGACGAACTCGTTGAGCGGGTTGCAGAGAGGGCAGCATCGATCATCATCGGTGACCCGCTCCTGGCCACGACTGAGCTCGGACCCCTTGCCTTCGGTGCACAGCTGGACAAGGTCAGCTCCTACGTCGACCTTGGCATCAGCGAGGGTGCAACGGTCCGGACAGGGGGCCGCAGGCCGGAGATCGACCTTCCGGGATTCTTCTTCGCGCCGACTGTCCTGACCGACGTCGATAACTCCATGCGCGTTGTCCGGGAGGAGATCTTCGGCCCCGTCGCCGCGATCATGCCCTTCGACTCGGAGGACGAGGTGGTAGGCCTGGCCAACGATACCGAGTACGGCCTCGCCGCCGGTGTCTGGACCCAGAACCTCGCCCGCGCCCACCGGATGGCACGACGCCTGGAGGCCGGCACGGTGTGGGTCAACACCTATCGCGCCATGTCCCCGATGTCACCACGGCAGGGTTTCAAGAACTCGGGAGTGGGCATCGAGCACGGGCTGGAGTCCATGCACGAGTACACCCGGCTCAAGAGCGTCTGGATCAACACCGACGAAGGACCCGTATCCGATCCCTTCGTCCTCCGCAGCTAAAGGAGCCACTAAATGCCTCTCATCGAAGTATCCATCGCCCGGGGCCGGACCCCGGAACAGCTCCGCTCGCTCATCGCGGAGCTGCACCGCGCCGCTGAAACCTCTGTGGGTGCCGTGCCCGAGAACACCACCGTCATAATCCGCGAGATCGAGCACGAACACTGGTCCCGCGGCAACCAGACCATCGCCGAACGCAATGCCGCCACCCAGGAAGCTGCACTCAACGAGGCACCGCTGAACGCCGCCGCAGAACAAAGGAGTTACTAATGCGCTTTTCCCTCTTCGTCCACATGGAACGCTGGGACGAAACCGTCTCGCACCAGGAATTGTTCGAGAACCTGACGGAACTCACGCTCATCGCTGAAGCCGGCGGATTCAGCACTGTGTGGATCGGTGAGCACCATTCCATGGAGTACACCATTTCCCCCAGCCCCATGCCCCAGCTCGCCTACCTGGCAGCACGCACGTCCAAAATCCGGCTCGGCGCAGGCACCATCATCGCCCCGTTCTGGAACCCGCTCCGGGTGGCCGGCGAGTGCGCGCTGCTGGACGTCATCAGCAACGGCCGGATGGAAGTGGGACTCGCCCGCGGCGCGTACCAGTTCGAGTTTGACCGGCTCATGGGCGGCATGTCCGCAGTGGACGGGGGCAAGCACCTGCGCGAGCTCGTCCCGGCAGTGCGCAAGCTCTGGGAAGGCGACTACGCACACGACGGCGAGGTATGGCAGTTCCCGACCTCCACCAGTGTCCCCAAACCCGTCCAGAAGCCCACCCCACCCATGTGGATCGCCGCCCGCGACATCTCCTCGCACGAGTTCGCCGTGGCCAACGGCTGCAACGTCATGGTCACTCCGCTGATGAAGGGCGACGAGGAGGTCGAGGACCTGGCACGCAAGTTCGACACCGCCGTCGAGAACAATCCCGGCGTTACCCGACCGGACCTCATGGTTCTCCGCCATACGCACGTCCACCCGGAAGACGAGCCCGAGGGATGGCGTCGCCCGGCGGAGGGCATCCAGAAGTTCTACCGGACCTTCGATGCCTGGTTCGGCAACAAGACCACTCCCAAAAACGGTTTCCTTGAGCCGAGCCCTGAGGAGAAGTTCGCTGAGCGCCCGGAGTTCACGCCGGAATCCCTCCACCAGACGGCCATGATCGGGACGCCGGACGAGGTGATCAAGCGGATCCGCCGCTACGAGGAACTCGGTGTCACTGAATTCAGCGTCTGGTCCGACAACAGCCTCACCCACGAGGAGAAGAAGCGGTCACTCGAGCTCTTCATCGAGCATGTCGTGCCCGCCTTCCAGGAACAGCCTGCCACCGCGGCGCACTAGCGACTCTTTGACGGCAAGCGGCCCTGTGAGCGACGAAGACGACGGCGGGATGTCCCGCCGTCGTCTTCGTCGCGGTGATTCAATCCCCGAGTACCGAAGGCATCCTTCTGCTCGAGAACCCGTTCAACTTCTCCTGCCCAAGCACGGCCCACCTCCCAGCCTCCGGACGTAAACTGACCTTCGCACCACCTCTTGTGGACAATGTGTCAGGAGCCGCCCATGCTCTGGAAGCTGCTTGTTGAATACCTGCGGCCGCACCGCACGCTGCTGCTCGCCGTCGTCATTTTCCAGCTGGCGCAGTCCATCGCGTCCCTGTACCTGCCCACCCTCAACGCGGACATCATCGACGAGGGCGTGGCCAAAGCGAACATCGGCTACATCCTGAGCCTCGGCGGGGTGATGCTGGCGATCACGCTGCTGCAGATCGTGTGCGCGGTGATCGCGGTGTACTTCGCGGCGAAGGCGGCCATGGGCGTGGGCCGGGACCTCCGCGGCGCGATCTTCAAACGCGTGGGGGAGTTCTCCGAGCAGGAAGTCACCAGGTTCGGCGCACCCAGCCTCATCACCAGGTCCACCAACGACGTCCAGCAGGTCCAGCAGCTGGTGCTTATGTCCGCCACCATGCTGGTCACCGCGCCCATGCTCAGCATCGGCGGGGTAATCATGGCCATCAGGCAGGACGTGCAGCTGTCCTGGCTGATCGCCGTCGCCGTCCCGGTGCTGCTGGTCGCCGTCGGCCTGCTCACCGCCCGGATGGTTCCGCTGTTCCGCAAGATGCAGAAGCGGATCGACACCGTGAACCGGGTCCTCCGCGAGCAGCTCACCGGCATCCGCGTGGTCCGCGCGTTCGTCCGCGAGGACATCGAGACCCGCCGCTTCGCCCAGGCCAACGAGGACGTCACGGACACCGCCCTCCGCGCCGGACGCCTCATGGCGCTCGCGTTCCCGGTGGTGATGCTGGTGCTGAACGTCTCCAGCGTGGCCGTGATCTGGTTCGGCTCGTTCCGCATCCAGGACGGCTCCATGCAGGTGGGGACGCTCATCGCGTTCCTGAGCTACCTGATCCAGATCCTGATGTCCGTCATGATGGCCACGTTCATGGCCGTGATGATCCCGCGCGCCGCCGTCTCCGCTGACCGGATCGGCGAGGTGCTGCGCACCGAATCCAGCGTCCGGCCGCCCAAGAATCCCCTGAGCAGCGAGGTCCGCCGCGGGGAGCTGGAAATGCGCGACGTCGGATTCGCCTACCCGGGTGCCGACCAGCCCGTCCTCTCCGGCATTAGCTTCACCGCCAGGGCAGGGCAGACGACGGCGATCATCGGCAGCACCGGCTCCGGCAAGACCACCCTGGTGAACCTCATGCCCCGGCTGTTCGACGCCACCAGCGGCTCTGTACGGATGGACGGCGTGGACGTGCGCGAGCTGCACCCGGACCTGCTCTGGGGGCACATCGGCCTGGTCCCGCAGCGGCCCTACCTGTTCAGCGGCACCGTGCGCAGTAACCTGCTCTACGGCAAGCCGGACGCCACCGAGGACGAGCTCTGGACCGCCCTCGAAATCGCCCAGGCCAAGGACTTCGTGGAGCGGATGGACGAAGGACTGGACGCGCCCATCAGCCAGGGCGGCACCAACGTCTCCGGCGGGCAGCGGCAGCGGCTGGCCATCGCCCGGGCACTGGTGAAACGGCCCGAGCTGTACATCTTCGACGATTCGTTCTCCTCGCTGGACACCGGCACCGACGCCCGCCTCCGTCAGGCCCTCAAGCGCAGCACCGCCGGCGCCACGCTGGTGATCATCGCCCAGCGCGTCTCCAGCATCGTGGACGCGGACCAGATCCTAGTGCTCGACGACGGCAGGATCGTGGGGCGCGGAACGCACAGTGAGCTGCTGGAGACCTCCGAGACGTACCGCGAGATCGTGAGCTCCCAGCTGGCGGCGGAGGAAACGGTATGAGCCGGCAGCCCTCTCCCGGACCCGGCGCCAAAGCCGCGCCCGCCTCCGCAACCGGAGGCGCCGGCGTCGTACGCATTCCCCGTCCGGTGGGCGGACCTGGGCGCGGCGGGCCGTTCGCGGGCATGAACGTCCCGGCGGAGAAGGCGATGAACTTCTGGCCGTCCGCCAAACGTCTGCTGGGGAAGCTGCGGCCGGAACGGGCGTGGCTGCTGCTGGTGTTCGTGACGGCGGTGGCCGGGGTGGCGCTCTCGGTGATCGGGCCGCGGCTGCTGGGGGAGGGCACCAACCTGATCTTCGCCGGGGTGGTGTCCCGGGAGCTGCCCGCCGGGGTGAGCAAGGAGCAGCAGATCGCGCAGCTGCGGGCGTCCGGCGAGGGGCAGCGCGCGGACATGCTCAGCGCCATGGACCTGGTGCCGGGTCAGGGGATCGACTTCGCCGCGCTGGGGAACGTGCTGACGTGGGCGCTGGTGCTGTATGTGCTGTCCTCGGCGTTTATGTGGGTGCAGGCGTACGTGCTGAACGGGGTGGTGCAGCGGACGGTGTTCGGGCTGCGCGGGGAGATCGAAGCGAAGATCCACCGGCTGCCGCTGCGGTATTTCGACTCGATCCAGCGCGGTGAGCTGCTGAGTCGGGTGACCAACGACGTGGACAACATCTCGCAGAGCCTGCAGCAGACCATCAGCCAGGTGGTCACGTCCGTGCTGACGGTGCTGGGCGTGCTGGTGATGATGGTGATCCTCTCGCCCACGCTGGCGCTGATCGCCCTGGTGACCATTCCGCTGACGCTGGGGATCACGGCGCTGATTGCCAAGCGCTCGCAGAAGCTGTTTGTGGCGCAGTGGAAGAACACAGGCGAGTTAAATGGGCAGATCGAGGAGACGTACACCGGCCATGCGCTGGTGAAGGTGTTCGGCCGGCAGCGCGAGGTGGAGGAGCGGTTCCGGCAGAAGAACGCGGAGCTGTATGAGGCGAGCTTCGGGGCGCAGTTCATTTCCGGGCTGATCATGCCGGCCATGACGTTCATCGGGAACCTGGTGTACGTGGGGATCGCAGTGGTGGGCGGGTTGCAGGTGGCGTCCGGGGCGATGCAGCTGGGCGACGTGCAGGCGTTCATCCAGTACTCGCGGCAGTTCACCATGCCGTTGGCGCAGCTGGGGTCCATGGCGAACGTGCTGCAGTCCGGGGTGGCGTCGGCGGAGCGGGTGTTCGAGCTGCTGGATGAATCTGAGGAATCGGAGGAGCCTGCCCCTTCTGCCGGGCCGGTGTTCGGGCAGGGGCGGCTGGTGTTCGAGGATGTGTCGTTCTCGTATTCGCCGGACAAGCCGCTGATTTCCTCGTTGTCCCTGGTGGCGGAGCCGGGGCAGACGGTGGCGATTGTGGGGCCTACGGGGGCGGGGAAGACCACGCTAGTGAACCTGATGATGCGGTTCTACGAACTGGACGCCGGGCGGATAACGCTCGACGGCGTGGACGTCACCTCGGTGCCCAGGCGCGAGCTGCGCTCGCGGCTGGGGATGGTGCTGCAGGATACGTGGCTGTTCGGCGGGACCATCCGGGACAACATTGCGTACGGGCGGCCTACTGCTTCTTCGGAGGAGATCTTGGAGGCGGCGCGGGCGACGTATGTGGACCGGTTCGTGCGGTCGCTGCCAGACGGGTACGACACCGTGCTTGAGGACGAGGGGTCTAACGTATCGGCGGGGGAGAAGCAGCTGCTGACGATTGCTCGGGCGTTCTTGGCCCGGCCGTCGGTGCTGATCCTGGACGAGGCGACTTCTTCGGTGGATACCCGGACCGAGGTGTTGGTGCAGAAGGCTATGAGCGCGCTGCGTTCCGACCGGACTTCCTTTGTGATCGCGCACCGCCTGTCCACCATCCGCGACGCCGACCTCATCCTGGTGATGGAGGCCGGCCAGATCGTGGAGCAGGGAACACACGCTTCCTTGCTGGCCGCCGGCGGGGCGTACGCGCGGCTGTATGAGGCGCAGTTCGTGGCTCCGGTGGCGGAGGTTTGAGGGATAGCTAACCCAACTCGAGAACTCCTGAACCGATACTCCCGTTAGCGCCAGTCACGCAGTCGCAGTAATGACGGTCGGGGCGTTTCGACCAAGACGCGGCGCGCCGTGTATGGACCGAGGTAATGCTGGCCATCAAAATTGGATACGGTGAACTCGTTTGGCGCTTTGAGGCGGCCCATGCCGTTCACCGCTGCCCTGGCCTTACTTCCATCAGTGGGAAGCTGAAAGTGGGATATTGGCCATATTCGATTTTGGTTATGAACGAGGACAGGACAGGACCAGGATATGGCCGGCCAAATGAGTGATTTCGCATCGTTGTTAGGTCTCTCGCCAGGGGCAAAAACCTCCAAAGTGCAATATGTTGTCGGCGGAATGGGACTAAATGCCGGGCAGATAGAGGAAGTTGCCCAATTGCTCGCCGAAGAGGCGATGCTTGTACGGTGCGGCGCTCCGGACCTTGTAAACATGTGGAGAGTACGCAGAGATGGCGGAGTCGCAGCGACCGGCGCCAAACAACAAGCCATAAAGACGTACGCGTGTATCGGGTTCGGTCCTCCCGAGAAGCCAGCCAACAGCGATCACTTGCAGGGCTTAGTTGCTGAACTACTCTGGAACCGCATCATGAGGGAGCGTACGTCACTGCCGGATGGCAGAAGGTTGGTCCATGCGCATTCGGTCAAGCCTGACCCGCTCGAGCCCGGCGGTGACGGTTTGGTCATATACGACACCGACGGCGAACATGTGTTTCGACTTTGGGAGATAAAGAAACACGAAACGAAAAAAATCGGCGTTGCGCCTACAGTGGGCCGTGCAGCCAGGCAGCTTTCAAGTCGCGGAGCAGAGTATTTGGCGAAGTTGGCCGGCCCCGAAACGATACATCAGGGAGGGCAACTTGGTTACTTCTATGCCTCGATGCTTGAGCTCTGGTTTGACCGCGGCGAGCGGTGTGGCATAGGTATTTCAATTGGAACATCGGCGCACCACGCTCCAAAGAGGGCAACGCCATTCAAATCGATTATTGGTGAATTTCCGGAGCTTGCAAATCCCGGACAAACCGAAGCGATAGTCGTTGCCTTGCCTGATTATCCAAAGTTTGCTGAGCGAGTTAGGGAAATAGTGTGGAGCGGGCTCTAAGCATCGACCTTTTATCAGAAGCTCTCGATGGGCGTTCGGGCCTTCCGACAGCTGACGAGCTGCAAAAAATAATGGCTGATGTCGAAGTTCAATTATTCCTCCGTCGGCCAGAGATCCCTGAATCTTTACTTGATACCGCTTGGTACCTCCATGGTGTTGCATCCGTGGATTCAGCGCGCGAGCGCTACAGTTTGGCACGTCAGCGGCAAGCTTTTCTCGTCAGCGCCCATATTTTTGATCTCGCGCTGGAGGAGCCAGTGTGGACGAGACAACAGCGTTTGTCTATCGCTTTCGGCGCGGCTATCGGGTACCGCAGGGGAGGGCGTGACCCGAATGCTACAGCCATCTTAAAACGTGTACGGGCGGACATCATCGTCGATGAACCAATAGAAGACCACCTCGGCTCCATCTCATTGGAAGCTGGAATCGCCTTTCTCGGTTTCGAGGCACGTTCGCTCTTCGGCTGGTTCTCCCGATGGCGTCGTCAGCTGAGGAATCTTGCAAATGCGTCGGACCTACCAGATCTCGCCATGACGGCATTTGGGGCTGCTGAACAAGTTGTTCTCGGTGCCGAGGACTTACTTGTTTACTTCGCCCACGGGGATCTGGATCGCTTGGATTCAGGCATGGGGCGTCTAGCTATGGCTTCCTCGAGAAATGCTGCCCTAGAGGACATAAATGCTCGGTGGGTTGGCGCCCACCTGCTTTCCTTCGCGCGTGAGGCGGAGCCGGGTTCTCTATGGAACCACTCAATATTGCCGCCATATGTTCCACGTATCGCCAGGCAGGCTTTCACAGTGGGGTCACCCTCAGTTATGACATTGTGGGAGCCTCAGCGGGAACTTCTGACCGGGGCGCTCAGTCCGTTCGACCCCTTGGTTCGACGTTCTGTGCTTGCTGTCCCTACAAGTGGAGGAAAGACGCTGCTTGCGCAGATCCTCGCTGTGGAACATTTGACCCGTTCTAACGACAGCGTCTGCTATGTGGCCCCCACCCGGAGCCTGGGCCGGGAGGTCCGCCATGCGCTCTCCGCTAGGCTTCGGGTGCTGCAGAAGGAAGTAGAAGCTGAACAAGCTGACTTCCCCTCGGTCGAAGCAATTTTCGCAGACGCGGACTACCCTTCTGGAGCCGAAGTTATGACGCCGGAGAGATTGCTTCACTTGCTGCGCCATGACGCGTTGGGAGTGCTTTCACGCTTTGGGCTGTTCATCTTTGATGAAGCTCAGCTGCTGAAGGAACGAGGTCGTGGTTTTGCGATCGAGTCCGCGATTGCCTTGCTCGATCACTTCACAGGCCAGTCATCACACAGAATTGTGCTTGTCTCGGCTGCGATGGGAAATGTGGGAGCAATTGCGCAGTGGTTAAGTTCCAACGGCCCAGCCCTGCAGCATGAGTCCGAGTGGCGGGGGCCCCGAAGACTTCACGCTGCCTTTACAACTCGAGCCCACTGGGACCGCACGACAGTGGAGACAATTAGCGGAAGGACGTGGCCGTACCGACTGCGGACAGAGTTGTCTGGCGAAATCCGACTTAGATTGGGGGACGGGCGAACTTCCGTGTTGGGTACAGATGGACCGACAGGATGGGCATTAGTACGCAAATCGAAAACAGGTCGTAGCTCGGAAGGAGGGCTGCCGAAGGACAGCACCAGATCTACCAAGAACGCCACGATAGCGGCCGAGATGATCGTTGAGCTTGGGGAGGCGGGTTCTGTTCTGATCGTGGCTGGAACGCGACGCCAGGCCCAAGGCCTTGCAAGAGAACTGGCGTTGGTTCTTGACGAGGATCCTAAACTCACCGCCCTAGTTGATTTTGTGGTGCTCCAACTAGGAGAAAGTCATCCATTGGTCAGTGTATTGCGACATGGAGTGGGCTTCCACCACGCGGGGCTTCCCTTGGAGGTGCTGGAAGCCCTGGAATCCGCAGTCCGAGATGACACCCTGCGGTACCTAGCATGCACTTCCACTTTGACGGATGGCGTGAACCTGCCTGTACGGACCGTTGTTATTTATGATCAGACTTACGAGGGACAACCTGAAGATGCACGACTGCGCGGTGCACGACTTGTTAACGCGATGGGGCGCGCGGGTAGGGCGGGCCGCGAGACCGAAGGGTGGATCGTACTCGTGCGCGCGGCAGAACCCACAGAAGCAGATTTTCACGATTTGAATCCCTCGGGACTGTCGCTTGAGGTTAAGTCTTCGCTCATCACCGAAGAAGCGCTAGAGTCTTTCGCCGAGTTTGAACGAGCAGAACGTGAAAATGCTGACGCATTATTTCGAACGGATGCAACTACGCCGGCAACTGATTTCATGGGATTTATCTGGCTTATGCTCGCGGTGGAGGAGACCAGAGGAGCCGACCCAAGCTTTGTCGACATGGATGAAATAGCCGACTCCACACTCGCCTCAACCCAGTCACTGTTCGCCCGAGAAGTCTGCAGGTCAGCAGCCCATGCCGTGCAGACGGCGTACGTGAGGACGGACCCTGCAGCACGTCGCCGGTGGGCGCGTACGGGAACTTCGGTGTCCTCTGCGCGGGCCTTGGATCAGATTGCTGGTGGAATTGCTGCTTCGATAGACGCGCAAGAACTGGCTGGAACTTTGGCGCAGATTCAACTCCCAAGCGTAGCTGTGGAGTTTATAGACATTGATGCACTGCTGCGACTACCGGAAGCGTCTCCGATTGTCTTTCGAAGAACGACAAGCGGGTCGCCGATCGAGGTATCAGTTCAAGCGTTACTTAAATCCTGGTTATCAGGAGATTCGCTTACGGACCTTGCTGATGCCTACCTTTCAGACGTGCCTGACCCCGCTTGGAGAATCGAGCAGATGGTAGACGTCGTCACCGGGCAGTTTGAACATTATTTAGCGTGGACAATCGGTGCAATCGTTGAACTGGTCAACAGCCGATTTGCCGATGAGGATAAGCCGCAAGCCTTGTGCCCGGACTTAGGAAGGTATGTGCGCTACGGGGTAGGTGACCGGTTAGCTCTGCTACTGATGACATCAGGAGTTCGTTCTCGCAGGTTGGCGCGAGCAATCGCAGAAAGCTTCCCCCTCTCGCAGGATGTGACCGAGGACGATCTGAGAGAGCACCTGGGCCACATGACTGTTAGCGACTGGAGAGACCAATTCGAGGTCACGAGTTCCGAGATCATTGACCTATTGGAGTTCACCCGATTGAAGCGGCGAAGCCTTTTGCGCAAGCTCTTGGAAACGGGAGCCGTCGAGTTGGAAGTGGTGCGAAGCGGTGCCGCAGAAAATCAACCTGAAATGGATCTGAAGGTACGTTCAACGCATGAAGGGGGATCGAGCGCACTGGCGGCCTTCTCGGGCGAGAAGCTGGTTGCGACCTTTGCCGCTCAGGACCAGTCCGACCTAGCGGCGATAGTCGAAACTGGCATGAACGTGTTGGTTCGGATGAGTTCTGAGTCCCGGATTCAGATTACGTTGGACGCCGCAGGATAGGTGAGCGCCGCTGACAGCACTCGGTCGTCACGTCGAGCTGCTGGCGAAGTGTTAATAGCGTTGAGTCTGGCAAGCCCTCCATTTGCCCAGATCACTGAAACGCTCGATTCTGTGGATTTTGGCGTCAACGGTTTCACTCCTGAGAAGACGAGTGAACTTGGCCTGCCAATCAAAGACGTCAATAAACCGTTGCTACAACGCCTGCCGATAGGCTAGCCAGTGTGTTCGTTACAGAATTTCACCCCAGCTTCACTAACCAGCCTGAAAACGATGACGTGCTTTGGCGCTATATGGATCTTGCCCGGTTCCTCTCCTTGCTAGAGGACGAAGCAATCTATTTTGCGCGAGCAGACCAGATGAGTGATAAGTGGGAGGGTTCATACAGCCAGGCCAACGTGGATATGCGCCCCCAGCTTTATGGTGAGTTGTTTGAAGACATGAATCGCCAGTACCCGATCATGCACGAATCAGGGCTAAAGACGACTCATGTCAACTGTTGGCACGAGTCTCCTGTCGAATCCGCGGCCATGTGGGACATCTACCAACGTGAGGGCCGCGGAGTCGCTGTCAGGACAACATGGAAAAGTCTGGTTGCAAGTATTGGGTCCGATCGGAGCATCTTCGGCGGTCGAGTTAATTACGTCGACTACAGAACGACTTTCATTCCGGAGGGCAACTTTTTTGATCGCTTCATGCACAAGCGATTGAGTTTTGCTCACGAACGCGAAGTCCGCCTCATCATGATGACGGGGCGAAGTATCCCGCACCCCACGGAGGAACATAGCGCCATTTCGCTGGGTCCCGAGCCTCCTGTGATACCCATTCCCGTCGATCTAAAAAAATTGATACAAGCAGTGCACGTCGCACCGGATGCTCCGGATTGGGTAAGCGACCTAATCCATAAGGTGTGCAAGAGATATGGTCACGGCTTTGGTGTCCGGCACTCCGATTTGGCGAGCGATCCTATTGTCTGAATTCCGCCAATCGAGCTTCTGCGATGACAACTATGTCCTTGACCGCCGGGAGTGCTTTCCCAACGAGTTCCTCGTTTGTGCCCGGAGCGATATCAAGATCCCAGAGAGCCAGCCCACCCACCCGCCGTCGTAGTACACGGACACACAGCGCAACGTTCCGGCCCCCACACGTAACCTGTTTAGATGCCTCGTTTTGCGCTTGATATTGAGTCCGTGCCCCGTCCTGCCCGTTCGCAGGAGCTCCTGGACGCCGTGAACCACTCCGTGGTCATTGCCGACGGCGCGATGGGCACGATGCTGCAGGGCCGGGACCTCTCACTCGAGAAGGACTTCCTGGGCCTCGAAGGCTGCAACGAGATCCTCAATGACACACGGCCGGATGTCCTAGCGGACATCCACGACGCCTACTTCGCAACGGGCATCGACGCCGTCGAAACCAACACCTTCGGCGCCAACTGGTCCAACCTCTCGGACTACGGCATCGACCACCGCATCACAGAACTCGCCCTCAAGGGCGCAAAGATCGCCCGCGAACGCGCCGAGGCTGCGGAAGAAACAGACGGACGGATGCGCTGGGTCCTCGGCTCCATGGGCCCGGGCACCAAGCTCCCCAGCCTCGGCCACACCAGCTATGACTACCTCAAGCAGACCTTCGCCCTCCAGGCCGAGGGCCTCATCGACGGCGGCGCGGACGCCTTCCTCATCGAAACGAGCCAGGACCTCCTGCAGACCAAAGCCGCGGTCAACGGCTGCAAGCAGGCCATCGTCACCCGCGGCATCCGGCTCCCCATCTTCGTCGAGGTGACGGTCGAGACCACCGGAACCATGCTCATGGGCTCCGAAATCGGCGCCGCACTCACCGCCCTGGAACCGCTCGGCGTCGACGCCATCGGCCTGAACTGCGCCACCGGACCGGACGAGATGAGCGAGCATCTCCGCCACCTCTCCAAGCAGTCCTCCGTGGCCATCGCCTGCATGCCCAACGCCGGCCTGCCCATCCTCGGCGCCAACGGCGCCCACTACCCGCTCACCCCCACCGAACTCGCCACCGCACACGAGCAGTTCGTCCGCGAATTCGGCCTGGGCCTGGTGGGCGGCTGCTGCGGTACGACGCCGGAGCACATGGCCGCCGTCGTCGAACGCCTTGCGCCCTTCCGCACCCAGAAGACGAAAGCGAGCAGCGGCCCGGCCCGCGTCCCCACCGAGCGCGAGGCCGGCGTCGCGTCCCTCTACCAGCACGTGAACTTCGACCAGGACGCCTCCTACCTCGCCATCGGCGAACGCACCAACGCGAACGGCTCCAAGGCGTTCCGCCAGGCGATGCTCGAAGAGCGCTGGGACGACTGCGTCGACATCGCCCGTGAGCAGATCCGCGTCGGCGCGCACTTGCTGGACGTCTGCATCGACTACGTGGGGCGCGACGGCGTGGCCGACATGAAGGAGATCGTCTCCCGTTTTGCGTCGGCCTCCACGCTCCCCCTGGTCATGGACTCCACGGAACCGGCCGTACTTCAGGCCGGCCTCGAACACATCGGCGGCCGCCCGGTGGTCAACTCCGTCAACTACGAGGACGGCGACGGCCCGGACAGCCGCTTCGCGCGGATTATGCCGCTCGTGAAGGAACACGGCACCGCCGTGATCGCCCTGACCATCGACGAACAGGGCCAGGCCCGCACCACTGAGGGCAAGGTGGCCATCGCCTCCCGCCTCGTCGACGCCCTGGTGGGCGAATGGGGGATGCGCGTCGAGGACATCATCGTCGACTGCCTGACCTTCCCCGTCGCCACCGGCCAGGAGGAGACCCGCCGCGACGGCATCGAAACCATCGAGGCCATCCGCCAGATCACCGCCAAGTACCCCGGCATAAACACCACGCTCGGCGTCTCCAACGTGTCCTTCGGCCTGAACCCCGCAGCGCGCATCGTCCTGAACTCCGTGTTCCTGCATGAGGCCGTCCAGGCGGGCCTGACCAGCGGCATCATCGACGCCGCCAAAATCGTGCCGCTCGCCTCCCTCCCGGAGGAGCAGCGCAAGGTGGCCCTGGACCTCGTCTGGGACCGCCGCGAATACGACGCCGACGGCAACACCACCTACGACCCTCTCGCCATCATGCTGGACATGTTCGCCGGCGTCGACACCGCCGCGCTCAAGGACCAGCGCGCCGCTGAACTCGCCGCGCTGCCCACGGGCGCGCGCCTGGAACGCCGCATCATCGACGGCGAGGGCAAGGGCCTCGAGGATGACCTGGACCTGGCACGCAGCGAGGGCATGACCCCGCTGGGCATCATCAACGACCACCTGCTCGAGGGCATGAAGGTGGTGGGCGAGCGCTTCGGCGCCGGCGAGATGCAGCTGCCGTTCGTGCTGCAGTCCGCCGAGGTGATGAAGAACGCCGTCGCCCTGCTCGAGCCGCACATGGAGAAGTCCGACTCCTCAGGCAAGGGCACCATGGTGATCGCCACCGTCCGCGGCGACGTGCACGACATCGGCAAGAACCTGGTGGACATCATCCTCACCAACAACGGCTACAAAGTGGTCAACATCGGCATCAAGCAGGGCATCGCCGAGATCATGGCCGCCGCGGAGGAACACAACGCGGACGTGATCGGCATGTCCGGGCTGCTGGTGAAATCCACCGTGGTGATGAAGGAAAACCTCGCCGAGCTGCAGTCACGTGGCCTGGCCAAGAAGTGGCCCATCATCCTCGGCGGCGCCGCCCTAACCCGCGCCTACGTGGAGCAGGACCTGGCCGAGCAGTTCGACGGCGTGGTCCGGTACGCCAAGGACGCCTTCGAGGGCCTTGCCCTCATGGAGCCGCTCGTGCGCGTCGCCCGCGGCGAGTCGCCGGACGACGTCGGCCTGCCGCCTTTGAAGAAGCGCATCCACAAGGGCGGCGCGAAGTTCACGGTGACCGAGCCCGAAGCGATGCCCGGCCGGTCCGACGTCGCCACCGATAACCCCGTGCCCGCGCCTCCGTTCTGGGGTACGCGCATTGTCCGCGGCGTCTCGCTCCACGACTACTCGGCGTTCCTCGACGAGCGCGCCACGTTCATGGGCCAGTGGGGGCTCAAGCCCGGCCGTGGCGAGGACGGCGCCTCCTACGAGGAGCTGGTGGAACGCGAGGGCCGGCCGCGCCTGCGCTACTGGCTGGACCGCATCCTCGGTGAGGGCATGCTGGACGCGTCCGTCGCCTACGGCTACTTCCCGGTGGTTTCCGAAGGGGAGCAGGTGGTGGTGCTGCACCATGGGGAGGATCGCGACGGCGTCCTGGGCACTGCGGGGCTCCTCGCCCCGGACGGTGGTTCAGGCGGTCCGATCGGCACCGACCGGCTGAGCTTCAACTTCCCGCGCCAGCGCCGCGACCGGCACCTGTGCCTGGCCGACTTCGTGAAGTCCCGCGAATCCGGACAGGTGGACGTCCTGCCGGTGCAGCTGGTCACCGCCGGCTCGAAGATCGAGGAGTTCACGTCCAAGATGTTCGCCGCCAACCAGTACCGCGACTACTACGAGCTCAACGGCCTGGTCATGCAGCTTACCGAGGCGCTGGCGGAGTTCTGGCACGCGCGGATCCGCAAGGAACTGGGCTTCGCGGCCGAGGAGCCGAAGGACACGGCAGGGTATTTCAAGCTCGACTACCGCGGTGCCCGTTTCTCGCTCGGCTACCCCGCGTGCCCGGACATGGAGGACCGCCGCAAGGTGACCGAGCTGTTGAAGCCCGAGCGGATGGGCGTGGTCCTGAGCGACGAGCTGATGCTGCATCCCGAGCAGTCCACCGACGCGTTCGTGTTCCACCACCCGGAGGCGAAGTACTTCAAGGTGTGAGTTGGGAGTAGTCCTTGGCCTGGGTGAAGCGCCTGAATGTGATGGCGCGGAGAGTTTTCACCGATTGACTGTCTCTGTCTGGTGCAGGAGGGCCAGCTCCGGGCGTGTCGGGAGTCCTTCCCAGTCCCCGTAGGCAAGGCAGGCGAATGCTCCGGTTTTGGCGGCGAGCTCGAGCCGGTCCGAAGGGGCTTTCCCTGCCATCAGGTCCGCCAGGTAGCCGGCGACAAACGCATCGCCCGCCCCGACGGTGTCCACGGCTTCGATCGCTACAGCGGGTTGGTGGTAGATCTTGTCGTCAATGGACGCCACGGCCCCCTTGCTTCCCAGCTTGATGATCGCTTGTGACGGGCCGAGGTCGGCCAGGCGTTGGGCCAGTTCGGTGGGCTCGTGGGCAGGTCCGGTGGCAATCACCGCCTCTTCGTCGCCGGCGAAGACGATGTCGGTGAGGGGAATCAGTTCCTGGTACGAGCGTCGGGCATCCTCTGTGGTCCAGAGGTTCGCCCGGTAGTTGAGGTCGAACGAGACGGTCACCCCTTGTGACCGGGCGATGTCGATGGCCTCGCGGATAGTCGTAGCTGCGGTGGCTGAAAGTGCGGGCGTGATGCCGCTGACATGGAGGACCGCAGCTCCCGAAATGAGCGAAGAATCCAGGTCCTCCGGCGTCAGCTTGGAACCGGCACTTCCCGCGCGGTAGTAGCTCACCTTTTGCGTGGCCATCGTTCGCCGTTCCTTGAGCATGAGCCCTGTCGGCGCTGACGGATCCTCGATGCTGCGGACCGTGACTCCTTCGGCACGTATTTCGCGCCGGACGAGCTGGCCGAGGGAGTCGGCCCCTGTCCGGCCACACCACACCGCGGTGCCGCCAAGACGCTGGACACCGATGGCCACGTTGGATTCGGAACCGCCGATGCCGAGGCCCATCGAGGAGACGTGGGCAAGCGGCCCGGGATGCTGGGCGGTCAGGAGTGCCATAGTCTCCCCGATTGTCACCAGGTAAGGTGCCACTTCGGCCGTGCTCACAGCGATGCCCTGGCTTCGTCGACGATGTCCCGCAGGCGGCGTGCGCGCTCTGTGAGCTTGCGCAGGTCTCCACCCTTGAAGGCGTCGCCGAGCAGCGGGCCGCCCAGGCTGACGGCCAGTGCTCCCGCCGCCATCCAGTCGGCGGCGTCGTCGATGTTTACCCCTCCCGAGGGAACCACCTCAATGCCCGGAAACGGTCCGCGCAGCATGGACACGTAGCCGGGACCGACGACTGATGCGGGGAAGACCTTGACCGCCGTCGCTCCTGCCGTCCACCCCTTGTACAGTTCCGTGGGAGTCAGCCCGCCCGGGTAGATAGCGACGCCGCTTTGAACTGCTGCGGAGATAATGGCGCTGTCGGTCACGGGAGTGACCAGGTACGTTGCTCCGGCGTCGATGGCCCGTATTGCCTCGTCGGCTGTGGTTACAGTGCCCACACCGAATTCCGCCGCGCTGCCGAACCGGTCCTGCAGCAGCGGGAGTTCCTCAAAGACCCCGGGCGTGCTCAGGGTCAGTTCGATGCTGGACACCCCGCCGTGAACCAGTGCTTCCACCACGGGGGCATAAGCACGTGCATGGGAAGCCCGCAGGACCGCAATGGTTCCTGTGTCCAGCAGTATCTGGGAAGCGGAAGCGCGTTCGACGACGGCTGGTGGCTGTTCTGGTGGAGGCACGGCTATTCCTTCAACTGGTGAGCTGGTGTGGACGTTGGTTACTGCGGCAGTAAAGGTGCCATGGCGTCAACGGCCCAGCCATCCGCCGTCGACGGGGAGGACTATCCCGTTGACATAGTCTGACGCAGCGGAGGCGAGAAACACGGTGGCGCCACCCAGGTCTTCAGGCTGCCCCCACCGTGCGGCGGGAATGCGCCCAAGAATCGCCTGTTCACGGTCCGGGTCTTCCTGCAAAGCCTGCGTGTTGTCAGTGGCAATGTAGCCGGGTGCTATGGCATTGACGTTGACGCCGCGCACTGCCCACTCGTTGGCGAGTGCCTTTGTCAGGCCCGCGACCCCGGACTTTGACGCAGTGTAGCCGGGCACGTTGATGCCGCCCTGGAAACTGAGGAGGGATGCGGTGAAGATGATCTTCCCGCTGCCCCTTGCGAGCATCTGTTGTCCGACGTCCCGGCTCAGAATGAACTGGCTGGAAAGGTTCACTTGGATGACCTGGTCCCACATGTCGTCCGGGTGCTCGGCCGCTGGCGTGCGGGCAATCGTGCCTCCGTTGTTGACCAGGATGTCTATGGGCCCCGCAGCAACCAGGTTGGCGGCGAGTTCGCGCACCGCGGCGCGGTCTGCGAAGTCCGCGCTCATTGCCGTGAACTGGCGCCCAAGTGAAGTGACGCGTTGCTCGATCACGCTGCCTTCGGCCTCGAGGTTGGCGGAGACCCCGATGATGTCGGCCCCGGCTTCGGCGAGGGCTACGGCCATCGCCATGCCGATGCCTCTCCGGGCTCCGGTAACAACCGCGGTCTTGCCGGTCAGGTCAAACAGCCCCGGGGTTTTCACGAGGCCGCCGCCCGGCAGTCGACCAGGACCTTCATGGCTCCGCCGCTTTCAAGGGCAAGGAACCCTTGCTCAACGTCCTCAAGGGACACCACCTGGGAGATCATCCGGCGGGCGGGGATGGCACCGCCAGCCACGAGGCGAACGGCTTCCTCGAAATCCTCCCGCTGGTAAAGGCGGGCACCAAACATTTCCAGTTCCCGCCAGAAGAACCGGTGGAGGTCAATCTCCTTCGGCTTGGGGTGGATGGCAACCATAACGAGCCGTCCCCTGGTGGTCAGGACCTCAACTGCGGAGCTGACCCCTGCCGCTGCCCCGGAGACCTCGAAGGCCACGTCCGCTCCTGCCCCGTCTGTCTCCCGCAGGACATAGTCCACGAGGTTCTCTTCGCGCGGATCGACCGTGGTGATGCCGAATCCCTTTGCTGTTTCCCTCCTGCCCGGATCGAGCTCTGCCAGTACCACGCGGGCGCCCTGCCGCAGGGCTACGGAGGCAATGAGCTGACCCACCGGCCCGCCGCCGATCACAACGACGAAGTCTGACGCGGCCAGTCCTGAACGCCGGACGTCGTGCACTGCCACCGCCGTCGGTTCGATGAGCGCTGCTTCATCGAGGGCGAGTCCCTCGGGCAGGGCAACGAGGACCTCGGCCGGGACGTTCCACGCGCTCTGCATGGAACCTTCGGAGTCGATGCCGATGAAGTTCAGGCTGTGGCAGATATGGGAGTTCCCCCTGCGGCAGGCAGAGCACGAACCACAGGAGAGGGTGGGCATGACCGTGACGGGTTGGCCCACTGCCCATCCTGAAACCCCGTCGCCTATGGCTGCGATGGTGCCTGACATCTCGTGGCCGATCACCGCAGGCGTGGCTACCCGCCCATCCATGTCCCCGTGGAAAATATGCAGGTCTGTGCCGCACAAGCCCGTGTAGGCAACGGCAATCTGCACCTGCCCGGCTTCAGGAGGCCCAACGGTGGGCGCCGCCGTCGTGAAGGTTCGTCCGCCGATGTACATGGCAGCTGTCATGGTGTCGCTCCTGGTGGAAGATCTGGTTACTGGCTGGCTGGGGTGGATCGCTTTGCCGTGAAGGCCGGTTATTGCGCCGCTACCTCTTGGTGCTGCTCGCCAAGTCCTTCGACGCCGATGGTCATGGTGTCCCCGGGGCTGAGATACGGGAACCGCCCCGAGAGGGCCACGCCCTGGGGCGTGCCGGTGTTCACGATGTCCCCTGGATCGAGGGCCATGTACTGGGAAAGATCGCGGATGATCTCCGCGACGCTGAAGACCATGTCCGCGGTGGTGGAGTCCTGCCTTTCCTCCCCGTTCACGCGGGAGTACAGCCGCAATTGCTGGGGGTCCGGCACATTGGCGGCGGGGACCAGCGCGGGGCCGAGCGGGTTGAAGGTGGGGGCGCATTTGCCCTTTGACCACTGTCCGCCGGAGTGCTGGAGTTGATAGTCCCGCTCGGACACGTCATTGCTGATGGTGTACCCGGCGATGCAATCCAGCGCTTCCTCGTGGCTGCGCAGGTAGGAGGCACGCTTGCCGATGACCACCGCAAGCTCCACTTCCCAGTCCACCTTCTGGGCGCCGGGCGGGAGGACGACGTCGTCGTTGGGGCCAACCACCGTGTTCGGGTGCTTGAAGAAGATGATGGGCGCCGCGGGTGGTGTGTCGCCGGTTTCGGCCGCATGCGCGGCGTAGTTCATGCCGACGCAGACCACGGCGCCGATCCCGGTGACCGGGGCCCCCACCCGCATGCTGTTGGCGTCTGCCAATTCAGGCAGGGAGCCGGCTTGCAGGGCAGCGCGCGCCTGCTCGATCACGCCGGCGCCGATGGCGGCGCCGGTGATGTCCGCTGTTATTCCCCGCAGATCGTAGTAGGTGTCTCCTTCGCGGACAGCCGGTATTTCCTGTCCCGCCTCGCCCAGTCTCATCAATTCCATTGGCGTTCTCCTAGTTCAAGTGGGTCAAGGGTGGTGGTTCAGGGGGACGGTCGCAGGAGGAGGCTGTGCATGCCGCCGTCGACCGCAAGTGAGACGCCGGAAGTGGACGCGTTTGCGGGATCGGCCAGGAACAGCACGGAGGCGGCGACTTCTTCCGGGGACACCAGGCGTCCGTGCGGTTGCCGGGCTTCCAGCGCCCGGCGTTCTGCTTCCGGATCGTCCGCTGCCCCCAGCAGCCGGTTGACCCAGGGTGTATCCGCCGTGCCGGGATTGACGCAGTTGACCCGGATTCCCTCCCGCAGGTGGTCCGCGGCCATGGCGCGCGTAAGGGCATCAACGGCTCCCTTGCTCGCCGAGTAGAGGGCGCGTTGTGGAAGCCCGTGCGTCGCCGCGATGGATCCGATGTTGACGATCGCTGCGGCTTGTGAGCGTTTCAGGTGCGGCAGCGCGGCCGCTGATACGCGCACCATGCCCACGACGTTCACGTCCAGCACGCGCAGCCAGTCCCCGTCATCGTTGTCGGCTACGGTGCCGGTGGCCCCGATGCCCGCGTTGTTAATGACGACGTCGATGCCGCCGAACGTGCGCGCTACGGCTTCCACGGCGGCCTCGACGGAGCCGCTGTCGGCGACGTCGCACTGCTGGCCCAATACGTCGTCGGGAAGGCCGGCCGGTTCCAGGTCAAGGACAGCGACGCGCGCTCCCTGGTCCACGAGCGCGGCGGTGACGGCGGCGCCGATGCCTGACGCTCCTCCGGTGACAATGGCCCGGATGCCAGAAAATGAGCCCATAAAGCACCCCTAAAGGTAATGAGTGGAGGCGGACTGATCAGCAGAGTTTGGCTGGTGGTGGCACCCGCAGACCTCTGCCGCCGTCCTGCGAGAACGCCTCGGCAAAGCGGTGGTAGGCCCCGATCAGGTGGGCGCGCATGGCGGCCTCGGCTGCATCGGAGTCGCAGGCCGTGATCGCATTCACAATGTTGCGGTGCTCGTCTACTGTTTGCTTCCCTTTGTCGTCCGCGCGGTGGAGCCGGAAGAGGTGCAGGTGGCAGTGCGTAGCCCGGTAGGCGTGCAGTGCAAACTGGTTGCTGCTGGCGCTGAGGATACTGTCATGGAAGTGGGTGTCGTGCGCCACGAGGAGGTGTCTTACGCTGGTGGCGTTCTCCGTCCCGGCTTCGAAGGTCGCGAGTGATTTTTGCAGCATTCGGGCCGGGTTGCTGAGGCGGTTCAGTGCGGCCACGCCGGCCGCCCAGGGCTCCACCATCAGCCGGAATTCGAAAAGTTCGCGGAGTTCAGCCATGTCCAGCAGCTGCGTTGTCCGGTAACCCTTGCCGGGAGTCTTGATGATGAGGTTGTCGCCCTCGAGTTGGCTCAGCGCTTCCCGTACGGGTGTTTGGGACACCCCGAACTCCCGGGCGAGGGCATCGATGTTCACCTTCTCGTCGGGCGGCAGCTGAAGGTCAAGGATCCTGGCACGCAGCATCGCATAGACGTCCACGGCAGGCCGCGCCCGGGATCCGTTGTCAGGGGATTGCTCAGCCATGGTGTGCCGGCAGGTGTGGATGGGCAGCGGGATTGTTCATCTTCAATACATACTCCAGCAGGTTGCCGATGCCGTAGCTCCACGGTTCGAGTGTCTCGGTTGGTTTCACCGTGTTGGTGAGCGTTCCGAGGCGGCTGCTGCTGATCTGCACGGTGTCGCCGGTTTCGTGGGTGAAACCCATGCCAGGGGCGTTCCGGTCCTCGTTCGGGGCAAAAAGGGTACCGGTGAACAGTGCGAAGCCGTCCGGGTACTGGTGGTGCGGGCCGAAGGCCGCGCCCACGAGTTCCTCGAAGGGACGGCTCAGCCGCTGCACGCTGTTGGTGCCGGTGAGGGTGTATCCGTCGGTTCCACGTACTGTCAGCCGGATCGTCTCCTGGCGGGCGTCGTCCAGGGTGTAGGAATCGTTGAACAGGCGGATGAAGGGGCCCAGCGCGGCTGACCCGTTGTTGTCCTTTGCCATACCAAGCAGGAGTGCGCTCCGCCCCTCGACGTCGCGCAGGTTGACGTCATTGCCCAACGTGCAGCCACGCACGCGCCCCTCCCGGTCCACCAACAGGACCAGTTCGGGTTCCGGGTTGTTCCAGGAGGAAAAGGAGGGAATGCCGATGTCCTCGCCGCATCCTACGGTCGAGAGGACAGGGGCTTTAGTGAACACCTCCGGGTCCGGCCCGATGCCAACCTCGAGGTACTGGGACCAAAAGCCCGCCCGGACCAGCACTTCCTTGACCCGTGCGGCCTCCTCCGAGCCAGGGCGCACGCCTGCCAGGCTTCCACCGATGGACTCCAGCACCTGTGCTCGCATCTGCTCCGCCAGCGTCAGGTCACCAGCACAACGTTCTTCGATGACCCGCTCGATCATGCTGTCCACGAAGGTCACCCCGCAGGCTTTCACAGCCTGCAGGTCCACCGGCGAGAGAAGATGGGGTTCGTCCCGGCCTCTTCCCCCGTTGAGGACGCTCTCCAGGTTCCAGCTGCGGGCCCCCTCTTGGCGCGCACCCTCCAGCACGCCGTGAAGGTCGTCATGATTGAGCAGCGCGGACACGGTGTTCGCATGATCGAAGAGATCGAACAGCACGCCTTCGTGGAACAGGACCGGGCGTGGGCCCTGGGTTTCCGGGTCCCACAGGCGGCCAACCAGCAGGGCGGCCGAGGCGTCCTGCGGCAGTATTGCTTCCGGTTCCAACCGTGTCATTGGGGTCCTCCTGCAGGTTCAAGGCTTCCGTCCACCCGGCGGGCGATGCCCCAGGGGTTCGCCTCCTGGAGTGCCGGCGGAAGTACGGGGTCGGGAACGTTCTGGTAGGCCACCGGGCGCATGAAACGCCTGATCGCGGCCGTGCCCACCGAGGTCGTACCCGGTGCCGTGGTCGCCGGGTAGGGCCCGCCGTGATGCTGCGCGTAGGAGACCGTGACGCCTGTGGGCCAGCCGTTCCACAGGACCCTGCCGGCGATACCCGTAAGGGTGGAGAGCAGTTCAGGGGACGAATCGCCGTCGTCTGCTTGAACGGTGGCCGTCAGCTGTCCCTCCATCTGCGCAGCAAGTGCAGGCAGGTCGGCGACGTCGTGGTAGCGGACCACCACTGTTGCCGGGCCGAACATCTCACGGTGGAGCACTTCAGGGTCTGACGCGACGGTACGCGCATCGACCAGCAGGACCGTGGGTGCGGGCACTTCATCGTCGGAGCCCGGAACGAGGGCCTGCACGCCGTCGATCGAAGCGACCTCTCCGCGCGCCTTGCCGAACGACTCCCTGAGACCGGGAGTGAGGAGCTTGGTCAGCGACACCTTCTTGAGTGCGGACTCCATAGTGCTGCGCAACTGTTCCTCGGAGGCGGAAGCCGGGACAAAGAGCAAGCCAGGCTTCGTGCAGAACTGTCCCATGCCTACGGTGAAGGATTCCGCGTAGCCGGTGAGGATCTCTTCAGCGCGGGCTTCCCATGCCTGGGGGAGCACGAAGACCGGGTTGATGCTGCCCAGTTCCCCGTAGAACGGGATGGGCACGGGTCGGGCATTGGCCCGATCGAAGAGCGCCCGGCCCCCGGCCGTGGAACCCGTGAATCCGATGGCCTTGACGAGCGGGTGATCCACCAGGGCTTCCGCTGCAGAGCGGCCGTCCACCAGCGCGAACAACCCCGGAGGGGCGCCGGCTTCGGCCAAAGCTTCGGCTACGACTTCCCCCGTCCTCAGCGCGAGTTTCTGGTGCCCGGAGTGGCACTTGTGCAGGACAGCGCAGCCGGCAGCGAGAGCCGAGGCACTGTCCCCGCCCATGACACTGAACGCAAAGGGGAAGTTGGACGCCCCAAAAACGCCCACCACGCCCAGCGGCACGTTGACCCTGCGGATATCCGGGCGGGGGCCCATACCCCAGTCCGGATCGGCGTGGTCCACGGTGGCATCGAAGGCGATGCCCGTGCGCACCTCATCGGCGAACAGGTCCAGCTGGAACGCTGACCGTTTCAATTCCCCCTGAAGCCTGGCCTCGGCGAGATTCGTATCAGCGGCCGCCAACGCAACCAGTTCGTCTGCGTTGGCACGAAGGGCATCCGCGATTGCGTTAAGCCGGGCAGCGCGTGTGGAAGGCGGCTCATCGGCAATGGCAAGGAAGGCAGCGTGGGCTTCCCGCGCGGCCTGGTCCACCTGGTCGGGAGTGGTGGCGATGGTCAGGGTGGTCATGTGCATGGCAGATCCTTCCGGAAGCTCAGCGGGCATTCAGTTCCTGCCAGACGGCACCGTCCGGGTAGGACCAGCGTGAGGTGGACTCGGGCAGCATCCTGGCGCCCACACCGGGCAGCTTAGGTGCCTGGTAGCGCCCGTTAGAGACTACTGCCGGTTCGGTGAAGTGTTCGTGGAGGTGGTCTACGAACTCGATGACGCGGTCCTCCATGGTGCCGGTAATGGCTGCGTAGTCGAAGAAGGAGAAATGCTGCACCAACTCGCACAGCCCGACGCCACCAGCGTGCGGGCACACCGGGGTTTCGAAGCGGGCCGCGAGCAGCAGGTTGGCGATGTTCTCGTTGACGCCGGCCACGCGGGTCGAGTCAATCTGCATGATGTCGATTGCGCCCGCCTGGAGCATCTGCTTGAAGATGATGCGGTTGTGGACGGCTTCGCCCGTTACCACCTTGATGGGGTGGACAGCCTTGCGGATGGCGGCGTGGGCCAGGATGTCGTCCGTGCTGGTGGGTTCTTCGATCCAGTAGGGCTCGAAGTCCTGAAGCTGGTTGACCCAGTCGATGGCCTCCTGCTCCTCCCAGCGCTGGTTGGCGTCGATGGCGATGCGGACGTCCGGTCCTACCGCCTCGCGCGCCAGCGACAGGCGCCGCCGGTCGTCCTCGATACTGCCGGCGACCTTCAGCTTGATCATGCCGAACCCGTCGGCCACTGCCTCCTTGGACAGGCGTACAAGCTTCTCGTCGCTGTAACCGAGCCAGCCCGGGGTGGTG
Organism: Pseudarthrobacter sp. NCCP-2145; assembly: GCF_023708005.1. Lineage (NCBI taxonomy): Bacteria > Bacillati > Actinomycetota > Actinomycetes > Micrococcales > Micrococcaceae > Pseudarthrobacter > Pseudarthrobacter sp. NCCP-2145. Next base: position 273,786 of record NZ_BRCG01000002.1, read on the forward strand.
GTGTAGGCCGGGTAGCCGTGTTCCTTGAGTTCGGCGATGCGCGCTTCCTTGCCCACCTGGCCCTTTTTGAGGATGTCCGCGGCGTCTTCGGGGGTGAGGGCGTTGCGGATGTGGGTGAAGTCCACTGCGCTGATGATTTCTTCCACAGGCATTTCGCTCAGCAGCAGCCACAGCGGCTTCTTCTCCCGCCGTGCCCGAATATCCCACAGCGCGTTGATAAGCCCGCCGGCCGCCATGTGGGACACCCCCTTTTCGGGGCCAAGCCAGCGCATCTGCGAGTCATGGATGAGCCGCCGGGAAGAGTCTCCAAGGTTGTTGACGAGTTCGTCGGTGTCCCGTCCCACGAGGAGCTCACCGTAACTGTCCATCGCGGCAGTGATGATCTCGTTGCCGCGGCCGCAGGTGAACACGAGACCGTTGCCGCTCTCGCCGTCGTCAGTGGTGATCTCCACATAGGCTGCCGAATAGTCCGGGTCTACGTTGACGGCATCTGAGCCGTCAAGTTCGAGTGAAGTGGGGAAGCGGACGTCCGTGGTGCGGACGGATTGAATTTTTGACATGAGTGATTTCCTTGCAGGTCAACGGCGGAAGGTTTAGAGGAAGCCGAGCAATACCGGGAGGCCAAGCGTGACGACGGGGATGAAGGTGATGAACAGCAGTGTCACCACCATGGGGACGAAGAACGGGAGTATCCCCTTGATAACGACTGGCACCGGGGCCTTGGTCACGCTGGAAAGGACGAACAACACCAGCCCCACAGGTGGGGTGATCAGTCCAATCAGCAGGTTGAAGATGACCATGATTCCGAAGTGGACGGGATCGATCCCGAACGTTTCTGCCACGGGCAGGAGGACCGGGACGAGGATCAGGATCGCCGCCGTCGGCTCCAGCACGCAGCCAACGAGGAGAAGCAGCACGTTGACGAGGATCAGGAAGACGATCGGCTGGTTGGTGATGTCCAGGATCAGGTTCGCAGCTACCTGCGGAGCCTGTTCCCTGGCCAGTACCCAGCCGAAGAGCGCCGCCGCAGCAACGATGAGGAGCACCGAGCCGGAGGTCTCGACAGTGGTCAGCAGCGTGCGGTACGCCTTCCGCCACGTGAGTGCCTTGTAGACGACGGCGAGGACTGCGATGTAAATGACGCCGATCCCGCTGGCCTCGGTGGGAGTGAAGACGCCGCTAAGGATGCCGCCCAGGATCACCACTGCAGAACCGAGGGCCGGAACCGCGCCGAGGGCCGTCTTGCCACGGGTGGCCCACGTCGCTTTGGGCAGGCGGAGATCGTTCTTCTTCCGCATGAGAAGCCACACGGTAGCGCACAGTGCGCTGACCAGGATCAGCGCGGGGACGATCCCTGCCATGAAGAGGGCACCGACGGACACTCCGGCCGTGACCGCGTAGATGACGGCCGGAATGCTCGGCGGGATCATCGGTGCAATCAGGCTTGAAGCGCCTGTGACCCCGAGCGCGAACTCCTGCTTGTAGCCGCGCTTGACCATGGCCGGTACCTGAACCCGGCCCATCGCAGCGGCGTCGGCGATGGCGGCGCCGCTCATCCATGAGAAGCCGAAGCTGGTGGCGACGTTGACGTAGCCCAGGCTGCCCCGGAGGTGGCCGATGGCTGCCACCGCGGCGTCGTAGAGCTTGTCCGTGACACCGGATACGTTGGCCAGGTTGCCCAACAGAATGAACATTGGAACGGCGAGGATTGAGAAACTGTCGACGCCGGAGACCGTCTGCTGGACGGCGGTGCCCAGACGCACGGACGGGTCCATGAGGACATAGCCGAGGGACGGAATGAGCAGTGCGATTGAGACAGGGACGCGGAGGGCGAGCAGCAGCAGAAGGCTGATCACCATGATGAGGAGTGTCATATTGGTTCCTAGACCGCTTCCCGTTCGAGGTTTTCCATTGCATCCGGCACTAGTTCGGGATGGCGGATGTTGAGGTACATGTGCACGAGGGCGTGGAAGCAGATCAGGGCGAATCCTGCTACGGCGGAGCTGTAGACAATGCTCATGGGCAGTGACGTCGCGGGGGCCTGGAGGCGCGCCGCGCCGGCTGCGAATTCTGCTCCCGCGAATGCCATCATCCCCGAGGCGATGATCACCATGGCCAATGCGAAGGTATCCAGGACGATTGTCCCCTTCCGCCCCAATTTGCTGGCGAGGAGGTCCACTGCGATGTGGATGCGGCGCGCCATGACGAAACCGGCGGAGACGAACGTGAACCACAGCAGGGCGAACCGCGCAAGCTCCTCAGTCCAGGTGAGCGGCGAATTGAAGACGTATCGGCTCACCACCTGGAGAATGATCAGGCCGAGCGTACCCACGAGGAACGCGCATGCTGCGACCCTCTCCGTGACCACCAGGTACCGGTAGGGGGCGCTCCGCTGTTCAGCGAAATCAGGGTCATCGGGTTCCTGCGGGACCCGCAGCCCCGCTGCAATGTTGTTTTCGGTGTTCCCGTATGTTTGCCCACCGACAGCTTCAGTCATCGGGCGGACTTGATCTGGTCGTAGAGGTCACCCCAAGGCTGCTGCCGCATGGCTTCGCCTGCAGCGGCGGCGAAGGATGCGCGGTCCACGTCCTCGTTGACCTGGATGCCGCTGCCGGTCTTCCATTCTTCGAGGACGGATTGCTCCTGCTCCTCGACGCACGTGCGGGTGGCCTCTGCGCCGGCCTGCATCGCTTCCTCGAGTGCCGTGCGTTCTTCATCCGTGAGGCCCTCGTAGACCGCCCGGCCGGTGTTCAGTTGAACGCCCTGGATCATGTGGCCGGTGAGGTTGATGTAGTCCTGAACCTCGTTGAATTTGGCGGTGGCGATGGTGGGAATGGGGTTTTCCTGGGCGTCGATAACGCCCTGCTGCAGTGCGAGGTACACCTCGTCGAGCGCCATCGGGGTTGCGGTTCCACCCATGGCGCTGACGTTGGCCAGGTAGAGGGGGGCGTTGGGAGTGCGGATCTTGAGGCCGGCAAAGTCCGCTGCGGTGCTGATCTGCTTGTTCGCCGTCACGTGGCGGGTCCCGTAGTACCAGCTGGAAAGTACCTTGATGTCCGAGGACTCGTAGAGCTTGTCGAAAACGGCCTGCATCTGCTCGCCGTTTGCCGTGTCCACGAAGTGGTCCACGTCCTCGAACAGGTACGCCGCATCGAGGACGGCCGCGTTCTGCTCCCAGACGCCCAGGAAGGACGGGCCCGCCACGGCCATGTCCAGGCTGCCCGAGGCGACCTGTTCGAGCAGCTCGGATTCGTTGCCAAGCTGCGCGGACGGGAAACTCTGGACCTGCAGGCCGCTTCCCTGCAACTCCTCCTTGATGGTGGCGACGCCGCACTCCTCCACGGGATGGCCGGCGTCATAAACGTGGGCCAGGCGCAGGGTTTTAGCGTTAGCGTCAACGGACTCGACCTTGCTGCGGTCGACCGGTGTACCGACGCTGCAGCCGGACAGCAGCAGGGCGGCCGCTGCCGCCACGCTGAGTACGAGCTTCCCTTTGCCGCGGGGAGCTGCCACATTGCTGGTGGGGTTAGTTTCAAGCTTCATTGCTGAATCCTTCCGAAAAACGGGTTGGTCGTTAGATCGTTGAGTGGGATTTGAGAGGGGAAAGGGACAGTTCCTTGGCCAGGCGGTCCAGTTGGCTGATGGTGGATGCCGGCAAGGGGACGGCGTCCGCGGCGTCTGCTTGGCGACGCCGCTCCGGGTCTCCGGGTGCAGCGACAGGCTGGCCGCCCGGACCCGAGGAACGCACGCGGTCCTGCAGTGTTGCCACGCGCGATGCCGTATGGGCGCTTCCCGCGAAGGCGGCAGTATCAAGGCCGATGACCAGATGGCCGTTGTTCATGCGGGATGCTGGATTGGACCAGATGTCGATGGTTTCAAAAGCATAGGTTGCGTCCGTCAGGGACGCTGCGAAGGCTTCGAGCAGGACGGCAACTGCTGAGCCCTTGTGTCCGCCGAAGGGGATCATCGATCCCTTTTCAGCTTCGAAAGGGTCGGTGGTTGGGTTTCCGTGGGCGTCAACGGCCCAGCCCTCCGGGAGCTGGGTGCCTTCGTTCTTCGCAGCGATCACCTTGCCGTAGGCGCCGTTACTGGTCGCCAGATCAGCGGTAAGCGGCCACCCTGAAGAGCTCGGAGCACCGAGTGTCAGTGGGTTTGTACCGAGGACTTTCGTGGTTCCCCCGTGAGGTGCGACTACCGGTCCGGTCGAGGAGGTAATAAAGGACATAAAGCCCGCCTCGGCCAGCAGATCGCTCCAGAAGGCGCCGGCCCCGAAATGGCTGCTGTTGTGAACGGCGACGGCGGCGATGCCCTGCACGCGACCGACGCTGATAATCCGTTCCACAGCAGCTTGCATTGCCACCTGCCCCAGCGCGGCATCGGCGTCGAGTACTGCCACGCTGCCTTCATCTTTCGAGAACTTCAGGCTGGGCCGTGGATTAATCCCTCCGAGCCGCAGCGCCTCACAATACAAGGGGAGGCGCAGCAGTCCGTGGGAGTAGATGCCGCGCTGATCCGCCTGCACAAGGGAGCGGGCCGTGAGGTCCGCATCCGTGTGCGGAACACCGCGGGCTGCCAACGCTTCAGTGGCCAAGTGAACAAGATCCCGCTGTGGGAAGAGTTGCTGGGTACTCATCGTCGAACGCCCTTCATATAGGAATCTTTAGAATCCTATATGCATTGTGTGGCAGACCACAAGTGGTGCCGGAGGGTTAAGCCGATTCAGGGAACCAGCACGGAGCCGTGGGCCAGCCTGCGGATGCCGCTGTGAAAGGCTGCAGTTATGGACATCTCATCCCGGGAACATGACCTCGTTATCTACGGAGCAACAGGTTTCGTTGGCAGACTGATCGCCGCCTATGTCGCCGAGCATGCACCGGCCGGTATGCGGGTTGGGCTCGCTGGCCGGTCCACGTCCAGGCTCGAGGCGCTTCGGTCCGAGTTGCCGGCCGTGGCGCACGGGTGGGCCCTCATCGAAGCCGACTCGGGGGAAGCGGACTCTCTCGCCGCCCTGGCTGCGAACACCCGCGTGCTCTGCACCGCCGTCGGTCCCTACGCGAAACACGGACTGCCCGTCGTCGAGGCGTGTGCCCGGGCCGGTACCCACTACGCCGACCTCGCCGGTGAGGTGTCCTTCATCCGGGAGGCGATCGATCGCTACGACGCCCTGGCCAGGACGACCGGGGCACGGATCGTGCACTCCTGCGGCTACGACTCCGTGCCGTCCGACCTCGCCGTCCTGCTGCTTCACCAGGCGGCAGAAGCCGATGGCGCGGGCGGTTTAGCCGAGGTCCAACTCGTTGCGAGGGCCAGGGCCGGCATCAGCGGAGGCACGCTGGAATCGATGCGCGGGCAGCTCGATGCGATGCGATCGAGCACCGCCCTGAGGTCATTAGCCGCGGACCCCTACGCCCTGAGCCCCGACCGCACGCGGGAGCCGACGACACCACAGCCTCCTGACGCCGGGCCTGTGCGCCGTTCCGATGACGGCACCTGGACCGCGCCTTTCGTGATGGCCCCGTTCAACACCCGGATTGTGCGCCGCAGCAACGCATTGCAGGGCTGGGCCTACGGCCGAGCCCTGCAATACGGCGAGGTGATGGGGGTGGCCCCCGGACCGGCGGGAGCGGTCCTCGCCAGGGCGTTGACCTTCGGGCTCCGGGCATTCTCGGGCGCGATGGCATTTCCGCCAACCCGGAAGGTGCTCGACCGCTTTCTTCCGGCACCGGGTGCGGGTCCGAGCACCAGCATGCAGCGCGCGGGCTGGTTCCACTCCCAGGTGACCGCCCGCACCGAGGACGGCCAGCGTTACCAGGCGATTGCTGCTGGCCCCGGTGATCCCGGCTATGCCGCCACCGCCGTGATGGCAGGGGAGACAGCACTCGCTCTTGCCCTCGACGGTGACAGGCTGCCAACCGCGAAAGGGTCGCTGACACCGGCCACCGCACTCGGCAACGTGCTCATAGAGCGACTCCGCGCGGCCGGCCACACGTACGCGGTAAGCAAACTCGCCTGAACCCGGGTCCTGCAGGTCACCTGTCAGGAGTGGGTGTCGAGGTAGTGCAGAATCGCCCGGGCTGTTTCCTCCGGGGCACTGACGTGGGGGCAGTGCCCGGTGGCCTGGAGCTGAGCCAGGGTGCTGTGTTCCAGATTCTTGTGCAGGTAGGCGCCCACTTCCGGCGGGGCAAGCCGATCGTCGGAGCACTGCAGAATCAGGCAGCTGGTGCGCACCTTTTTCAGTTCAGGGCGGGTGTCGGAGAAGAAAGTTACCCCCGCGAAGTGCCGTGCGATGGTCGGATTTGTCCGGCAGAAGCTGACGCGCAGGTCCTCTGCGAGTTCAGGCTCCTGCGGGTTGCCCATCACCATGGGGGCCAAGGCCGCGGCCCAGGCGAAGTAGTCGCTGTCCAGCGCTGCCAGCAGGCCCTCGATGTCTTCCCGCGAAAAGCCGCCCACGTAGCCGTCGTACGGGTCATCCGTATGACGGGGCGAAGGAGCAAGCAGCACCAGGTGGGAGAAGCGGCTGGGATCCTGCACGGCGGCGATCACGGCGATCATGGTGCTGACACTGTGGCCCACCAGGATGACGTCCTCAAGGTCAAGGGCGGCGCAAATCTCCAGCAGGTCCGACGCGTACCCGTTCAGGGTCCCGTACTTCTCCCAGTCGTAGGCGCTGATGTCGGAGTGTCCCGCACCAACATGGTCAAAAAGCACCAGCCGGTAATCGTCAACGAAATAGGGCAGCAGCTTCCGCCACATAGCCTGGTCGCAGCCGAAGCCGTGGGCAAACATCATGACAGGCCCATCATCCCGGCCGGATATGGTGACGTTGTTCCGGCCGATGACGGCGGCAACTGCTTCCATCACGTTCTCACTGACCCTCCGTCGGGTGGCGTCCTGTCCCAGACTATCGACGGGAAATAGCGAATCCTAGCGATCCTCCCACTATGACCTTCAAAGCGACGTCCGTTCAGCTACTTGCATGCGCCGCGGCTTACGCGGCTCCCCGACTCATCCAGCGCATGAGTACTTGGGACATAGCCTCGCTCGTTACTCGGCTACCAGGTCGGACGGCAACTGGGCTTCAGGTCCGGCCTCGCCACCCATTGCAGCGACCAGCCGTTCACGGGCGCGCCCCAAATGGACGTCGAGCAGGCCGGCGGCCTCGTCGCCCCGGCCTTCCTCAATCAGTTCCAGCAGCCTCTGGTGCTCCGCCTGGATCAGGGCGGTGTCGAGGAGGTGCAGCGACTGTACACGGGACATGCACAGGCGGACTTCCCCAACGAGCGACCGGTACATCTTGCTGATGCGCGTATTGCCCACAGCATCGATCAGGCTGGTGTGGAACCTCATGTCCGGTTCCACCACGTCCAGCGGCGCTCCGCTCTTCACTGCGGCAATGTCCTTGTTCGCCTGCACGGCTCCGGCCGGAACGGTCCGGCCGGAGGCAAGCCGGCGGAGCACTTCGCTTTCCAGGTAGGCCCTGGCCAGGTAGATGTCCCGGACCGACTCCGGTCCCAGATCCACCACGCGTGCCGTCTTGTGCGTTCCCCTGTCCAGCAGCCCTTCGGCCACGAGCTTTTCAATGGAGGCTTTGGCGGTGGGGCGGGCCACCTCGTAGGTGGAAGCGACGTCCGTCTCGGTGAGCGCCTCCCCGGAACCGAGCTCACCGGAGAAGACGCGGCTCCGCAGATCTGCGGCGATCGCCTCCACGATGGAGACTGCTGCAATGCGACCGGGCACGTGCGTTCCCTCCCAAGGTTCTTTCCGACGTACTTCATCTTGCCAGACAGAACAACATCGATACTTGACCAACATGTGTACTTGTTAGACAATCGAAGGGCGCCACGGTGTTGTGACGCCTAACACAATCTGGAGACACATGTTTCAGCAGATCCTCGACCCCCTCGCCGGGTCCCTCGTGATTTCAGCCCTTTGCGCGGCACTTCCCCTCGTCCTGCTTTTCGTCCTCCTTGGCGTCTTCAAGGTCAAAGCACCTTTCGCCGCCCTGGCCGGCCTGGCCCTGTCACTGGTGCTGGCCGTCGTCGGCTGGCAGATGCCGGTCAACCAGGCCCTGAGCGCCACGGCGGCCGGCATCTTCTACGGGCTGTTCCCCATCCTGTGGATCCTGGTGAACGCGCTCTGGATCTACCGGCTCACCGTGGCCACGCCGTGGTTCGAGGTTCTGGGGCGCACCATCCGTTCCATCTCCAACGACCTCCGGATCCTGGCCATCCTCATCGCCTTCTGCTTCGGTGCGCTGCTTGAGTCGCTGGCCGGCTTCGGCGCACCCGTGGCAATTTCCGCCGCCATGCTGATGGCCGCCGGCATGAAACCCCTGAAGTCCGCAATTGTCTCGCTGCTGGCCAACACCGCTCCCGTGGCGTTCGGCGCCATGGCCGCACCCATCATTGCCCTCAACGGCGTCACCGGCCTGCCCCTGAATGAGCTGTCCGCCATGGCCGGACGCCAGACGCCGTTCATCGCCCTGATCGTCCCGCTGCTGCTGGTGTTCATCGTGGACGGCCGCCGCGGCGTCAAGCAGACCTGGCCCGTGGCACTGGTGGCAGGCGCCGCCTTCGGCCTGGCCCAGTTCGTCACCTCCAACTACTTCGCCGTGGAACTCACGGACGTCGTCGCCGCCGTCGTCACCGTGGCCGCGGTCCTGCTCATGCTGAAGGTCTGGCAGCCGAAGGAAACCGTGGGCATGGGCGGTGCCGTGGAGGCTGCGGCGGTCCCCGCCGTCGTCAGCGCCGGCGGAACGGGCGGCTCCGCGGCACAGGAAGGTACGACGACGGCACGCGGCAGCGGCGGCAGCGCCCTGCCTGCAGACCCCGCCATCCCCACGGACAACTCGCGGCCCGGGCCGCGCCAGATCTGGATGGCGATCGCGCCCTACCTGATCATCATTGCGGTGTTTTCCGTGGCCCAGATCCCTGCCGTCAAGGCCTGGCTGACCCAGGTTGGCAGCGTCACGTTCGCCTGGCCCGGCCTGGACATCACGGACTCGGCCGGCAAGCCGGTGGCGGCCACCAAGTTCAAGCTTGACCACCTCAAGGCCACCGGCACCCTGCTGCTGTTCTCCGGCCTGCTTACCATGCTGCTCTACAAAATCAGTGCATCCCAGGGCCTGCGCATCTACCGCGACACCGTGGTGCAGCTGCGCTGGACCATCGTCACCGTCACCGCCGTGCTGGGCCTCTCTTTCGTGATGAACCTGTCCGGCCAGACCACCACTTTGGGCTTCGCCCTGGCCTCCGCCGGCGGCTTCTTCGCCCTGCTCTCGCCGCTGATCGGCTGGATCGGCGTGGCACTCACCGGCTCGGACACCTCCTCCAACTCGTTGTTCGGGCAGATGCAGGCCACCGCAGCGGAGCAGACCGGACTTTCACCCGTGCTGATGGCTGCGTCCAACTCCTCCGCCGGCGTGATGGGCAAGATGTTGTCCCTGCAGAACCTGGCCGTGGCCTCGGCTGCGGTGGGGCTTGACGGTGCCGAGGGAACCCTGTTCCGCAAGCTCATCGGCTGGAGCCTGGGCCTCCTCGCCCTCATCACGGTCCTGATCTTCCTGCAGTCAACGCCCGTCCTCGGCTGGATGGTTCCCTGATATGGCACCTCTGGACCTCGCAGCCCTCCGCTCCGCCGTCGCCGATCCCGCCCACGTCAAAACCCGGGCCATCGACCTGCACGCAAACGCCCACGACGCCTCCCACTTCCTGCTGATCCCGCAGGCCGTGGTCACCGCCGGAAGCGCAGCCGACGTGGGCGGGCTGCTCCGCGCGAGTGCCGCCCAGGGCGTCCCGCTCACGTTCCGCTCCGGTGGAACCAGCCTCAGCGGACAGGCCGTCACCGACGGCGTGCTGGTGGACGTGCGGCGCAATTTCCGGGACGTCGAAGTGCTCGACGGCGGTGCGCGCGTCCGGGTGCAGCCCGGCGTCACGGTGCGGGCGCTGAATGCCCGGCTGGCACCCTACGGCCGGAAGTTCGGGCCCGATCCGGCCAGCGAGGCCGCGTGCACCATCGGCGGTGTGGTGGCGAACAACTCGTCCGGCATGAACTGCGGCACCGTGGACAACGCCTACCGTACGCTCGAGTCCCTCACCGTAGTGCTTCCGTCCGGGACAGTCATTGACACCGGCGCCCCGGACGCGGACACCAAGCTGCGCGCGCTGGAGCCGGAGCTTTACCAGGGTTTGGCCCAGCTGGCGGAGCGGGTGCGCGGAAACAGTGAGTCCGTGCGCAGGATCCGGCAGCAGTTCGCCATGAAGAACACCATGGGCTACGGCCTCAACACGCTGCTGGACTTCAGCAGCCCGGTGGACATCATGGCCCACCTGATCGTCGGCAGCGAGGGAACCCTGGGCTTCGTGGCCGAGGCCGTCTTCCGCACCATCCCGCGGCTGCAGCACGCCGCCACCGGGCTGCTCGTCTTCCCGGACCTGCGGGCGGCCAACTCCGCCCTGCCCGCGCTGGTGGAAACCGGCGCAGCCACGGTGGAGCTCATGGACGCGCTGTCCCTCAAGGTGGGCCAGACGCTGAAGGGGACTCCCGCCGTCGTGCGTGACCTGGTGGTGCGGGACCACGCTGCCCTGCTGGTTGAATACTCGGCCGAAGGGCAGGACCGGCTCGCGGAACTGCAGCAGGGCGGTGAAAGCATCCTCAAGGAGCTGAGCCTGTCCGCCGAAGCCCACTTCACGGGTGACGCCAAAGCACGGGCGGGGCTCTGGCACCTGCGCAAGGGCCTGTACGCCTCGGTGGCGGGAGCCCGGCCGCAGGGGACCACCGCTCTGCTGGAGGACATCGTGGTCCCGGTTCCCGTGCTCGGCCGCACCTGCCAGGAACTCATCGGGCTGTTCGACAAGTACAGCTACAGCAACAGCGTGATCTTCGGCCACGCCAAAGACGGGAACGTCCACTTCATGCTCACGGACGGGTTCAGCACAGCGGAGGAGCTGGACAGGTACAGCTCGTTCACCGAGGACATGGTGGACCTGGTGCTGGGGGAGGGCGGCTCACTCAAAGCCGAGCACGGCACTGGACGGGTGATGGCGCCCTATGTGCGGCGGCAGTACGGGAATGAGCTGTATGGCGTGATGCTCAGGATCAAGGAGCTGTTCGATCCGCGCGGGATCCTCAACCCCGGCGTCATCCTGGACGACGATCCCGAGGCGCACCTCCGGCACATCAAAACGGCGCCACCCGTGGCCGAAGAGGTGGACCGCTGTGTCTCCTGCGGCTACTGCGAGCCGGTGTGTCCCAGCAAGGACCTCACCCTTACGCCGCGGCAGCGCATCGTCACCCTGCGTGCCATCGAGGCCGCGCGTCTGGCCGGGGACACGGCACTCGTGGAACAGCTGGAGAAGGACTACGACTACGAGTCCGTGCAGACCTGCGCGGTGGATGGTATGTGCCAGACGGCCTGTCCTGTGGACATCAACACGGGGCTCCTGGTCAAGCGGATCAGGCGATCCGACGCCGGGTCCGTGGCCAACGGCGCCTGGAACGCGGCTGCCAAGCACTGGGAAGGGGTGACCCGCGGCGCTTCGCTCGCGCTCACCGTGGTCAACAAGTTGCCGGCCGCCGCGCTGGTCCCGCCAAACAAGGCAGCCAGGGCCGTCCTGGGCACCGACACCGTCCCGCTGTACTCGGCCGAGCTGCCGGGCGGCGGTTCCGTGCGGAAACGTCCGACGCCGGACCGGGCACCGGACGCCGTCTACTTCCCCGCGTGCGTGGGCACCATGTTCGGGCCCGCCGGTGCGGATCAGTCCGGCACGCCCGGGCCGGGCGTCCAGTACAGCTTCGAGCAGCTGTGCGAACGGGCCGGGATCACCCTGCTGGTGCCGCAGGGCATCGATGGCCTGTGCTGCGGCACCCCCTGGTCCTCCAAGGGCATGGTGGCCGGCCAGGCGACCATGCAGGAGAAGACCCTGGCCGCGCTGCGGGAAGCCACCCGGGACGGCGAACTGGCCATCATCTGCGACGCGTCGTCCTGCACGGAGGGCCTTCGCCAGGCCGTGGAATCGGATGTTCCCTTGCTGGGGCAGCGTCCGCTGCGGATTGTGGATGCGGTGGACTTCGCGGCCGAACGCATCCTGCCCATGCTCCCCGACCACAAGAAGCTGGATTCGCTGGCACTGCACCCCACCTGCTCGTCCACGCGTCTGGGGATCAACACGTCCCTGGGTGCTGTGGCCGGTGCTGTGGCCGAGAAGGTGGATGTCCCCGTGAACTGGGGCTGCTGTGCCTTCGCGGGGGACCGCGGCATGCTCCACCCCGAGCTTACCGAGTCCGCAACCCGGAAGCAGGGGGAGGAGGTCGCGGAGCTGGGCGCGTCAGCCCATGCGTCCTGCAACCGCACCTGTGAGCTGGGGATGACCAGGGCAACCGGGGCTGAGTACCGGCACGTGCTGGAGCTGCTGGAGGAAGTGACGCGGCCCGGGGAAGGCGTTGTAACGATCCCTGAATTTCGCAGCTCGACGGGTGCATAGGAGGGCTTCTGGGCGGGAGGAACCGCCCCGACCTTGAGGTCCGCGAACAGCGCCCTGAGTTTCCCGCAGCGCGAGGGTGGGGTCCCGGCGGTGTGCTCAGACCCTAAGGTGCAGCCGGTCCCCGGCCTGGGTGGATGAAGCCCGCGGGGCGTGCCCGCCGGCGCCTCCACCCGCGCTGGAGACCGGCTTCACCCGCCGCAGCGCGGCGAGGATGGCACGTCCCACCACGGCGATGCCGATGATGGTGGTGACGGCGCGCAGGGTGTCCCAGCCCGCCGTCGACGTCACCAGCGAGTACAGCAGGAAGCTGCTCAGGTTGGTGCCCAGCGGCGCGCCGGGCACGTAGGAGATGCCGGTTCCGGCGCCCACGGCGAACGGCCAGAACCACAGGTTGGTCAGCAGGCCGAACAGGTAGGACGCCACAATGCCGTAGCCGCACAGCATCCACAGTTCCGCCTTGCCGCGGACCCGGCGGGGGAGCAGCCCGGCGCCGGCGCCCACCCACGCGCAGGCGAAGATCTGGAACGGGGTCCACGGCCCGATCCCGCCCCACAGGGCACTTGAAAGGGCAATGGTGGCGGCGCCGAGCAGCATGCCGAACCGGGCACCGAACGCCCGGCCGGCCAGGATCAGCAGGATAAACACAGCCTCCACGCCCCCGACGCCGGTGCTTGCCACCCGCACCGCCGATCCCACCGCTGCCAGGACGCCGAGGAGCGCCACGGTGTGCGCCGAGCGGACCGAGCCGTCCAGGGACACAATGATGGCGACGACGGCGAGCGGCGCGATGGCCAGCGCCGCGTAGGGGAGGGCGGCGGCTGCGTCCTGGGGAAGTGCCGCGGCGAGCAGCGGCCAGCAGAAGGCAGCAAGGGCCAGGAGGTTCGCTGCTGCGAGGACGGCGAGCTCGACGCCGCGCGGCATGCGGACGCGGCGCTTTCGTTCCGCTGCGGGGGATCCTGGTTCGATGGTCTTCGGTTCCGGTCCGGTTGCTGCGTGCCGGGGGAGCGCGAGGAGCGGCTCGGGTTCTTCGGCCGGTGCCGCTTCGGAGGAGGGCGCGACGCCGTCACGCATCGGCAGGATACGGGCGCCGAGGCTGTGGGCGAAGTCGTGGTCGTGGGTGGCGACCAGGACCGCCGCGCCGGAGTCCGCCGCGGCTGTCAAAGCCGCCGCGACGGCTGTGCGCGCCGCAGGGTCGAGTCCGCGGGTGGGCTCATCGATCAGGAGGACCTGGGGATCGTCCATGGTCTGCAGCGCGATGGCAAGGATCCGGCGCTCGCCGGCAGAGAGGTCCCGGGGGTGCTCATGTCCGATGGGGACCGTGGCGCTGCCCCGCAGCCGGGCCAGGCGCGACGCCGCAAAGCCGGGCGCGGGCTGTCCGCCGTTCTTTCGGCGCGCAAGGCGACGCTCGGCCGCGCGCAGCTCGCCCGCCACCGTATCCCTGGTGAAGAGGTCGTCCGAGGCGTCCGGCACCAGGGCGACCCGGCCGCCGTCGAGCGTTGCCACCACGCCTCCGCTTTCGCCACCAGCCCGTAGACCGCCGCTGCCCTCACGCAGGGCCAGCGCCACCAGGAGGGACGACTTCCCGGCACCGTTCGGGCCCACCAGCGCCACCACCTCACCGCGGTGCAGGGTCAGGGACGCGTCGCGCACCAGGGTGTTGCCCTTGCGGTGGACGGCGAGGTTAGTCGCCGTCAGCACCGGGGCGGGGCCGGCTGGCTGAGAAGGGAGCTGGCGGCCTTCGACCGATGCCGAGGTGGACGACGCCGGGACCCCTGCGGTTGGGATCAAGGTGCCGCCCTCGACGGTCCACCAGGAGTCGGCAACCGGGACGAGCGCTGACGCCCGGTGCTCCGCCACGATGACACAGACGCCGGCGTCTCGGGCCAGGGTGTTGAGCACTGCGATGACGTGCCTGCGGGCTGTGGTGTCGAGGTCGGCCAGGGGCTCGTCCACCAGGAGCAGGGCCGGATTTTCCACCGTAGCGGCGGCGATGGCCACGAGTGTTGCCTCGCCCGCGGACAGGGTGCTGACGTTCCGGTCCAGGAGTGCCGCCACGCCGATGCGCTCCGCCACCTCCAGCACCCGGGCCTTGGCAGCCCCGGACGCCACGCCGCGCAGCTCAAGGGCCAGGGAGATTTCGTCCCGGACCTTGGTGGTGGCGAAGGCGGCGCGGGGATTCTGCAGGACGACGCCGACGGCTTGGGCGGTATCGCGCGGCGGCGTGGCGGCGCGGTCCAATCCGGAAACGCGCACGGTGCCGGAGATGTCTCCGCCGTCCACGTGCGAGAGGAGCCCGGCGATGCCGCGCAGGATGGTGGACTTGCCGGAGCCGGTGGGCCCGGTGATCACCGTGATGGACCCGGGCCGCGGCGCGAAGTCCGGGACTTCGACCTGCGCGTCGCCGATGCGGAACTGGGCGTCGCGCACCTGAAGCGGGCCGCCGTCGTCGTTCCCGGGACGGTGCCCTGCCCGGCTCCCGAAGCCGCGCAGCTCCAGGGCCGCGGCAACCCTGCCTGCGTGCTCAAGGGTGCGCTCGAGGACGGGCACCAGGGCGCGAGGCCCGAAGCGTTCGCCCCGCAGCCGGAACGCCAGGCGGACGGAGGTGACGGCGTCGGACAGTGCGGGGAGCGCCGCCCAGGCCACCACCAGCATCCGCCCGATGCCCTGCATGGGGCCGCGGCGGGCCAGGTGGACGAAGCCGCGGGCCACGTCCACAAACGCGTTGAGCAGGCCGAAACCGAGGAACATCGCGGCAATCGGCAGGGCGGACAGGACCGCCGCCCACAGCCCGGGTCCGCTGACCGGGCCGAGGAAAACCACGTGGGCGTACGGGGCAGGCAGGCGCATGGCCGGCAGGTCGAGCAGGACCGGCTCGCCGATGCCCGCCCCGTTGAAAAGGATGCGGTAGACGACCCGCGCCACGATGAAGACGACGGCGAGGGCCGCCGCGGCGCGTAATGGCGCGGGCCGGAAGGTCATGCCGCGGGGGCGGCCGGTTCGCCGTCGACCGTGAAGAGCAGTTCCAGGCTCTCGCCCGGGCTCACCTTCAGGGTGGCGAGGCCCTCCTGGGCGTAGGCCCAGTCACCGGCGGCCGGCTTGACCCAGAGTGCCCAATAGGCGAAGGCGGCGGGCATGCCCTGGCATTCTTCGCGGTACGTGCCCTCCTTGTGCGTGATGTCGAAGTCCGCGGCGGGCACACCGTTGACCCGGCACACCAGTTCGTTGGGGTACTGCGTGGTGCCCTCGGTCTCCACGTCTGCCTCTTCGAGGATCTCGGCAGCGACCGTGGGCCCGTCCACGGGCACGCACACTGAGGTGTCGGCGGCTTCCTGCTTCAGGGCGCCCGAGTCGACGATGACCTTCACGCCGTCGCAGGGAGCGTCGGCGGCGGTGGATGACGACGCGGCCGAAGGCGACGGTGCGGAGGTGGTTGGCTGGGTGGTGGCCGGCGCGGAACAGGCGGCGAGGGACAACAGGAGACCGGCAGCGGCGAGGGAGCTCGCGGCGGCGGTGCGCATTTTAGTCAAAGTCACAGGTTAAGGGTAGGGCGTTGCCTGGCCTGATCCGGAGGCGGCCGCGTTTTGTGACGCTGGGCTTCAGGCAGGGGGCAGGCGCGCCTCTTGACGCCAGCGGACGACCGCGGGAGGTTAGGTGGCACAAGTCGCATGCGCGCTCACCATCGGCGAACGCGCCGCAGCCGCCCTGCTGGGAGAATCCCACGCGCTGGCCACGTCCTTGCCGGCGGCACTCGATGCGCTGCAAACCGGCGCCATCGGCTGGCAGCACGCACGCACCGTGGTGGATGAGACAGCCGGCCTCACTCCCGCAGCAGTCTCCGCCCTGGAGGCCCACTTCTTCGGCCCGGACGCGGGCCGCGGCGCCGCGCCCGGAGAGCTGGTGCCCGCCCGGTTCCGGCGGAAGCTCCGGGCCTGGCGTGAACGCCACCACCCTGAGTCGCTCGAGGAACGCCATGCGAAGAGCGTGGCGGACCGCCGAGCGGAGTTCAGTCCGGACCGGGACGGCATGGCCTGGTTGTCGCTCTATCTTCCCGGCGACACGGCCTTGGCCGTCTGGAACAAGTCGACGGCACTGGCCCGCGGCCTGCAGGGCCCGCGGGAACCCCGCAATCTCAGCCAGTTGGGCGCCGACATTGCGGCAGGGCTGCTGCTGGGCAGCGCGAACCAGGACGTTGGAGACGTGCCTTCCCCCAAGGCTGATGTCCTGGTGACCGTTCCGGTCCTCTCCTTCCTCGGCATTACCGACGAACCGGCCGAGATCGACGGGCTGGGGCCGGTCCCGCCGGTACTACCCAGCCGAGCACCCGGACCGGGAACCTCCGCGCTCTTCGCCTGCCTAAGCAGCGCCGCCTGGCACCCCGCGCTGTGTCCGCTGTGTCCGCTGGAGCAGGTCCTACAGGCGGAGCTCCATGAAGACGCTGTTGGGGTCCAGGACGTAGCTGGCGAACGGCGGGCATTCCGTGAAGCCGTTGCGGGCGTACAGCCGGCGCGCGGGGGCGAAGTAGTCCTCGGTGCCAGTCTCAAGGTAGACGCGCTCGAGGTTCCGGGCGCGGGCGTCGTCGAGGATATGGCGGAGCATCAGGGTGGCCACGCCGCGTCCCCGGGCGCTTGCCGCAGTGCGCATCGACTTGATCTCGCCGTGCATCGGTGATCCGGGACTAGCTTCAAGAAGTTTGAGTGCGCCGCACCCCAGCAGCCCGCCGTCCTCACGGGCCGTCCAGAACGAGATCGACGGGGCGGACAGGGCGGAGTGGTCCAGGGCATGGACGCTTTCGGCCGGGGAGGTGGCGAACATGTCCGCCAGGTGTTCGCTGAGGAGCTGATGGACGTCGCCGCGTGAGGGGTCGTCCCGGTCAATGGAAATCACCGAGCCAAATTTACCGGCTGACGCTGCGGACTTCATGACGCCACTATCCGAGGCCGGTTCGCCGCAGGAACCTTTTCGCATCGTATCCCAAGGGGGCTCTGGCAGGACCAGCCTTAGCAGGGACTCCCGCGGGCCGTTCCGCCGTGGTCTGCTCGAAAGGACGACGAAGTCCACCAGGATACGTAACCGACGATCACGAGGATGAAGACGATGAGCACGGACTGCAACGCACAGGACCCTACGACCCAAGGAATCCAGCCCGGCGTGTCACGCCGCAACATCATCAAGCTGACAGGTGCAGGCGCGGCGGCCATCGGGCTCTCCAGCGCGGCAGGGCTGGCAGGAGCCGGGCCGGCTTTCGCTGCCCCCGCCTCCCGGAAGGACCTGGAACCGGGCGACACTTCCAACGGTGCCGACAACTTCTACACCAGTGACCAGGTCACGGTGAAGAAGATCTCGTTCAAGAACAAGTACGAGATGAAGGTGGTGGGCAACCTCTTTGTCCCCAACAACCTGAACCGGGGGACCGCCCACCCGGCACTGGTGGTGGGCCACCCCATGGGCGCGGTGAAGGAACAGAGCGCCAACCTCTACGCCACCAAGATGGCGGAACAGGGCTACGTGACGCTCTCCTTCGACCTCTCGTTCTGGGGTGAGAGCGCCGGCAAGCCCGGAAACTCCGTCTCGCCTGACATCTACGCCGAGGACTTCAGTGCCGCCGTCGACTACCTGCGGGCGCAGGCTTTCGTCGACAAGGGACGCGTCGGGGCGATCGGGATCTGCGGCAGCGGCAGCTTCGTGATCAGCGCGGCAAAGATCGATCCGCGGATCAAGGCGATCGCCACGGTGAGCATGTACGACATGGGCGCCGCCAACCGCGACGGGCTGAACAAATTGGTAACCCTGGAACAGCGCAAGGCGTTCATCGCGCAGGCTGCTGCCCAGCGTGACGTCGAGTTCGCCGGCGGCGCGATTGAGTACACCGGCGGCACACCGGATGAGCTCACGGCCGACTCAACTGCCGTGGACCGCGAGTTCTACGACTTCTACCGGACCGCGCGTGGCTACCACCCGAACACCACCACGCACCCGGCCCTGGCCACCAACACCAAGTTCATGAACTTCCACCCGTTCAACGACCTGGACCTGATTGCCCCGCGGCCGCTGCTGTTCATCGCCGGCGACCAGGCGCACTCGAGGGAGTTCAGCGAAGAGGCGTACCGGCTCGCCACCGGCCCCAAGGAACTCTTCTGGGTTCCCGGAGCCGGCCACGTGGACCTTTACGACCGCACCGGCCTGATCCCCTTCGACAAGCTCACGGACTTCTTCCGTACCCAGCTCTAGGAAGGCAGGGGCCTTCCGGAGGGAGGCCCTGGAAGGGACTCCCTCCTGCCCGGGGGTTGGCCTAGCGTGGAAAGCATGGACAACCGAGCTGAAGTACGCGAATTCCTCGTTTCGCGGCGTGCCCAGGTTTCGCCCCAGCAGGCTGGTTTACCTGCCGGGGCGAACCGGCGCGTCAAGGGTCTCCGGCGAAGCGAAGTAGCAATCCTTGCCGGTTTGAGCGTTGAGTACTACACCCGCCTGGAGCGCGGGGCCATCAGCGGCGCCTCTGGCCAGGTGCTGGAGAGCATCGCCAGGGCTTTGCGCCTGGACGACGCCGAGCGGGCGCACCTGTTCGACCTTGCGCAAGCTGCGGGCCCGGCCGCGCGGCCGCCGCGGCGGCGGAGCTCGAAGTCCTATGTGCCGCACCAGAGCCTGCAGTGGGCCCTTGATGCGGTCACGGCCGGTCCCGCGTTCGTCCGCAACGGCCGGATGGATCTGTTGGCCGGCAACCCCCTGATGCGAGCGTTCTACAAGGACTGCTACGACATGCCCGGCCAGCCACCGAACATCGCCCGGTTCACGTTCCTGGATGAACGGGCCCGCCGGTTCTATCCGGATTGGGATGCCTTTGCGCAGGTGACTGTTTCGATCCTGCGGACGGAGGCTGGCCGGGATCCGCGCAACAAAGAACTCCATGACCTCGTCGGTGAGCTGGGAACCCGCAGCGAGGAGTTCCGCAAGCTGTGGGGTGAGCACAACGTCCGTCATCACGGCACCGGGTTCAAGACCTTCAACCACCCCATCGTGGGCGAGATGACCCTGGCGTTCGAGGGATTGGAGATGGCCGCCGAGCCGGGACTGACGCTCACGATCTACACAGCAGAGCCCGGATCGCCGTCGGCTGAGCGCATGCAGCTGCTCGCCTCCTGGGCGGCCAGCGAGTACGGGAATGCCGTCCATGCTGAACCTGGACGGACCCGGACAGAGAGCTGACGAGCGCCGCCCACCAGCTACGAGGGAACTGGCCGACGGCGGTCATCGTCACCGGTATCGGTAGGGGCCCTCCCAGTACCCCTCACAACAGGGGCTCCCACCCAGCCTTGGCAACTGCTTGGCTGGAATGGACCGAACTTTTCTGACTGGAACGGATCAGCTCCCATGCACCTGAAGGCATTGGCCCTGGCTGCGATCATCGCGCTCGTATTACCCCTGGCCGGGTGCAAGACTTCGCCAAACGGACCGGCCCCCATCACTGAGCCGCCGACCTCCCCGCAGGAAACATCCTCGACGGCGGCCGGGTCGTCCCCGCCGTCGCAAGGATTGTCCGCCGCAACAGCAGCAGAAACCACTCCGATCACCATCGACATCGACGGCGGGACCGTGACAGGTGCCTTGTCCAGCAACGCAACTGCACGCTCCCTGATCCAGCAGCTTCCCTTGACGCTCTCCTTCAGGGACTACGGCGGCCAGGAAAAGATCGCAGAGCTGCCGGAGGCGCTTTCGCTCGACGGCGTGCCCGCCGGGGACAGCGCAGAACCACTGACGATCGGCTACTACGCGCCCGACCAGGCCCTCGTCCTCTATTACGAGAGCGTCGGATACTCCCGCGGAATTGTGCGGATCGGATCGTTCGATGACCTCGCGGCGATCCGGGACCAAACAAGCGGTTTTACCGCCAGGCTGGCTCCCGCTGACTGAGCGGGATGACACGGCTGCTCCAACCATTCTCCACAAAAGAACGGAACCGTTTTGACCCGAGCAACCCTTGAGGATGGCGCCCGCGAGGCGCCCATCGATGCCCTGCCCTCCGAAAACACCAGCATCACTGACGAAACAAAGAATTTGGGCCCGGCAAGCGATCCTTCCGTGCCGGCCGGGCGCTTTCCTTGGGCGGCCCTGCTGGTCATGGCCTTGATGGGATTCCTCCTGATTTCCACCGAGACCATGCCCGCCGGCCTGCTGCCGCAGATCGCCTCGGGACTGGACATCACCGAGGGGACCGCGGGACAGTTTGTCAGTGCCTACGCCCTGGGAACAGTCCTTGCGGCCATGCCCGCCGTCGCGTTGACACGGGGCCTGCGCCGGAAGCCTGTTTTCCTCGCCGGGATCCTCGGCTTCCTGGCCGCGAACCTCATCACGGCATTCTCCACGGACATCGTCCTCTCCCTGGGAGCGCGGCTCCTGGCCGGTGCATTCTCCGGCCTGCTGTGGGGGATGACTGCCGGCTACGCCCGGCGTATCACGGCGCCGCACCATGCCGGCCGCGCCTTGTCCGTTGCGTCGGTTGGAACCCCCGTGGGCCTGGCAGTGGGAACGCCCTTCGGCTCCTGGCTCGGCGCGGCCTTCGACTGGCGCTGGTCCTTCGGCGTACTTTTGCTTCTCACGGTTGCCACCTTGCTGCTGGCGTTCTTCATGGTCCCGGACGCGCCCGGCCAACGGGCCGGGACACGGGTACCCCTCGCGCGGGTCCTGGCCATCCCGGGCGTGGCGGTTGTCCTCGGCGTCATCGTCAGCTGGATGCTTGGGCACAACATGATGTACACCTACATTGGCTCCTACCTCCGCGCGGCAAGCCTGGATCTCCCGGTCGACGTCGCGCTCGTGGTGTTCGGTGCGGCCGCCATTGTGGGGATCGCCATCACCGGTGCCGTGATTGACAAGGGCCTTCGACGTTTGGTCCTGCTCAGCCTGGGGAGCTTCATGGTGGCCGGTGTGATCTTCATTGTTGGCCACGCATCCGTGGTGGCAGTCCTGGCAGCGATCGTCCTCTGGGGGATCGCCTTCGGCGGCGCAGCAGCACAGCTGCAGACGGCCATCAGCGCTGCAAGCGGGGACAATGCCGACGTCGCCAACTCGATGCTCGGCGTCGCGTTCAACCTTGCGATCTTCGCCGCGGGTGTGGCCGGCGCGGTGGTGATCAGCACCTTCGACGGGATGGTCCTGCCGGCCGCGCTGGTGGGACTTGCCGCCGTCGCGCTCGCCGTCGCTGTTGCCGGACGCCGCACGGCATTTCCCCGGTAGCCAGCAAGGCGGCGCCAGCCAACAGCACACTGCAACGAACAAGGAGAGACCCATGAACGCCATCCCCCTCCGCCGGCCCACCCTGTTGGCCGCCGCCCTCGGAGCCGGCCTGCTGCTCTCGTCCTGCACCACCACGCCGCCGGCGGCATCCCCAACGCCGGTTTCTCCCGCGGCGACGTCGGAAGTTCCGTCTCCGTCATCCTCCCCAGCAGAGACAGCGGCGAGGGCGGGAAATGCCACCCCGACAAGCACGCCCCGGGCCGTGGCCACCGGGCTGGAGGCTCCCTGGTCCGTGGTGTTCCGCAACGGCACTCCGTTGGTCAGTGAGCGGGACAGCGGGCGCATCCTCGAGCTCAGCCCTGACGGCACCACGCGCACAGTTGGAGACATTCCCGGCGTGGCGGCTGTGGGGGAAGGCGGGCTGCTGGGCCTGGCCGTGGACAGCCAGGGCCGCCTGTACGTGTACTCCACCGGGACAGACGGAAACAGGCTGCAGCGCTTCGGCGTCACCGGCGAACCGGGATCCCTGGCGCTGGGGCAGCCCGAAACGCTCCTCGAGGGGATTGCCTCCGCGAGCTATCACGACGGCGGCCGGATCGCCTTTGGGCCCGACGGCATGCTCTACGTGGCGATCGGAGACGCGGGCCGGCGCGACAGTTCCCAGGACCTGGATTCCCTGAATGGGAAGATCCTGAGGATGACCCCCGACGGCGGCGTCCCGGGCGACAATCCCTTCCCGGACTCGCTCGTCTACAGTTACGGACACCGCAACCCGCAGGGCCTGGCCTGGGCGGAGGATGGCACCATGTTCGCCACCGAGTTCGGGCAGAACACGTGGGACGAGCTGAACATCATCATCGCGGGAGCGAACTACGGCTGGCCGGCCGTAGAAGGGATAGCCACCACAGGGGACTTCACCGACCCCGTTCAGCAATGGGAGCCCACCGAGGCCAGCCCCAGCGGCATGGCGCACATTGACGGGACCCTGTTCATCGCCAACCTGCGCGGACAGGTGCTCCGGGCGGTTCCCGTGGCCGACCCGTCCACGTCGACCACGTACTACGACGGCGAATTCGGCCGCCTCCGCGATGTCACTGAGGCTCCGGACGGGAAGCTCTGGTTCGTCACCAACAACACCGACGGCCGGGGCAGGCCCGGGCCCGATGACGACCGCATCCTCAGCGTGGACCTGGCCCTGCAGTAATTCGGGTGCCCGTGCGCCCCACCGCCAACCGCAACCCTGTCGATGTCCCGCCCAATTCACCCGCTGGCAACCCGCCGGCCCCGAAGCGTTCTCCCGCAACCAGCAGTCTTTTCACGCCCCCTTTTGCCCGGCACCCAAACAGCCGGGCGGACATTCCAGCTGTACGTAGGAGTACTCCGTGTTCGTGAAAAGCACCCTCGCCGCCGTCGCCGTCCTCGCCTCCCTGGCGGGAACAGCGGCAGCCCCGGCCCAAGCTGAGGCAGCCAAGCCGGCTCCCGTCGTCGTCGGCCAGCCCCTCGCCCAGGCCCATGCGCACAACGACTACGAGCATGGGCGTCCCCTGTTCGACGCGCTCGAGCACGGCTTCACCAGCGTCGAAGCGGACGTGTGGCTGGTGGACGGCGAACTGCTGGTGGCCCATGACCTGGAGGACGTCCAGCCCGGCGTCACGCTCGAAAGCCTCTACCTTGATCCCCTCCAGGACCTGGTACGGAGCCAGCCCGGCCACGGCGTTTACCCGCACTGGGACGGCAGCCTGCAGCTGCTGATCGACATCAAGAGCGAAGGCGAAGCCACCTACGCCGCCATCGAGCAGGAACTGGCCGAGCACCGCGACATCATGAGCCGCTACACCAACGGCACCGCCAAGACCGGCCCCGTCACCGCCGTGATCAGCGGAAACCGCCCGCTCGCCACCATGCAGGCGCAGGAGAAGCGGTTCAGCTTCTACGACGGCCGCTCAGCCGACCTCACCTCCGGCAAACCCGCCGCCCTCATGCCGCTGGTCAGCGACAACTGGACCAAACTCTTCGCCTGGCAGGGCGTCGGCCCCATGCCGGAAGCCGAGCGCGCCAAGCTGCACGCGTACGTGGCCGAGGCCCACGCCAGCGGCTACCGCGTCCGCTTCTGGGCCACCCCGGACCAGCCCGGCGCAGCCCGCGACGCCATCTGGACCGAGCTCGCCGGGGCCGGCGTGGACCACATCAACACCGACGACCTCGCCGCGCTGCAGCAGTTCCTCACCGTCCGCGCCGCCTAGGCCCTTCCAGCAGAATCAGGAACACACCCATGCCTTCAAAGACTTTGAAAACGACGACGGCGGGAGCCGTCCTGGCGCTCGGCCTCCTTGCGTCCCAGCCCGCCCACGCGGTCAGCAACTCCTCCAACAGCGAGGCGTTCACCTTCGGCGTCATCGGCGACATCCCTTACGGCGACGCCGAAGTTGCCAAGTTCCCCGCCCGCATCCAGGACATCAACGCCGATCAGGACCTGGAGTTCGTCACGCATGTTGGCGACATCAAGAACGGCTCCTCCGTCTGCTCGGACGAGTACTTCGCCAACATCCGCACCCAGTTCGACACGTTCGAGCATCCGCTGGTCTTCACCCCGGGCGACAACGAATGGGTGGACTGCCACCGCACCAACAACGGCGCCTACAACCCGCTGGAACGGCTGGACAAGCTACGGGAGGTCTTCTTCAATGAACCCGGCAAGACCCTCGGCGCCACCATGCCGGTGAAGACCCAGGAGGACGTTGGGCTTCCGGAAAACGTCCGGTTCACCGAGAACCGGGTGGCCTTCTCCGTGCTGAACATCCAGGGCAGCAACAACTCCCTGCAGCCGTGGACGGGCCTCGGCGAAACCACGGCCATGCCGGAACAGCTTGCTGAGGTGGAGGCCCGGACGGATGCCGCGCTGGAGCAGATACGCGGCACGTTCGCTGATGCCGAGCGCCGCAACGACCGTGCCGTGGTGCTCATGACGCAGGCCGACATGTTCGATCCGTCGCTGCTCGCCGCAGCCACCGCCAACCCGGAGATCATGTCCGGGTTCCGGGCGATCGTGGCTGCCATCGTCGAGGAGACCAACAGCTTCGATGCCCCGGTGTACCTGATCAACGGCGACAGCCATGTCTTTGCCGAGAACCAGCCCCTCGCCGCCGGCTCACCCTGGCTGGAGATCTACGGGCAGCCCGCCGCGGACAACCTGCAGCGCGTCACCGTGGACGGATCCGCCAACGCCACGAACTATGTGCGCTTCTCGGTCGCGGGCAACAGCGCCGACGGCGGCCCTGTCCTGAGCTGGGAGAAGGTCCCCTTCAGCTCCTAGGCACCAAACGTAAGCGGACGACGGCGGGCGCCTCCCGCCGTCGTCCGCCGGGGAATTGCGGGGGTCTGGACACCGGTGGCAGCCGGACTTATCGTGCAGGAGTGGCGGCTGCCTGACTGGCAGGATGGCAAGCTCTGCCGGTCCGCTGTTGCGGCCGTCCGTCATGAGGAGGAAGCAGATGGAACGCGTTGAAGAGACCGTCGAAGTCGATGTCCCGGTGCGGACCGCGTACAACCAGTGGACCCAGTTCGAGTCCTTTCCACAGTTCATGTCCGGTGTGGAATCCGTAACCCAGCTGACGGACACCACCAACCACTGGGTCACCAACGTGGGCGGCGTCCACCGGGAATTCGACACCGAGATCGTCGACCAGGAGCCTGACGACCGGATCGCCTGGCGCAGCATCGACGGCAAGTCCCATGCCGGCATCATCAGGTTCACCCCGCTGGATGCCAACCATACGAAGGTCAAAGTCCACTTCGAATGGGCGCCGGAAACCGCCACGGAAAAGGCAGGCGCGGCACTGAAGATCGACGAGATGCAGGTCAGGGCCGACATGCGGAAGTTCAAGGACTTCATCGAATCGCGCGGCACCGAAACCGGCGGCTGGCGCGGTGAAGTCAAGGACAGCGGCCCCGCCGGGCAGCTCTGACAAACAGAAAGCGCCAGGCTCTGGCCATACTGGCAGTCTTCGCATACACCTTCACGGTCACGTGGGTGATTGCAAAGGTCCTTGACCTGACCATGGGCATCCGGGTTGCGGGGCCGGTGGAGGCGAAGGGACTCGACATCAGGCTCCACGCCGAGAACGCCTATGAAAATGGTGAAGACAAGGCGCATGCCCCGCGCGGCCACGCCGAACAGCTGCACCATCTGGTGGGCCAAGCAGCCGTTGGCGAGAAGCCGGAACCAACCACCCGCTAAAGGTTGTTGGGGGACCGGCGCATCAGCCCGCTGTCAGATCAACGGGGTGCCCGGCTTTCTCAGCCGGCCGGTAACCACTCATCAGGTCCGGAGCAGTGTCTTGAAAAGCTTTAGTTTTTCGAGACACATGAGGGATGAGAGGTTGGCTCTCGAACGAAGCCGGTGTCGGAGGATCCGACGAGCAGTGTTTGCGGCCGAAGTCTATTGTTCAGCTCGGGCGGTTCGGGACTGGGCGCCAAATTCGGTGGGTTTCGGTGTGGGGCAGCCGCCTTTCCCCGATCTTTGGCCGGTGGATCCATAGAACACCGAGCTCGGGAGCTGTTATTTCAACATATGCCGGGTCCGGGCAGTGGAGATCGTCGGAGATAGCGACTGCGTCGCCCGGCTGCAGGGATGACCAGCCGGTGACTTCCTGATGGGTTCGGTGATGGGATTTTGACATGTTTATCCTTTGCAGAGGCAGATATAGACGGATAACCCGCCCCTGACCGGTGGTGGCCAGACGCGGGCTATCCAGAGGGGAAAAATCAGCCGTTGATTACTTGGGGGACGCCGAGGTGTTTGAGTCCTTCGACGCCGAATTCGAGGCCATAGCCGGATTGTTTTGCGCCGCCGAAGGGGATGCGTGGGTCGACGGCGCCGTGTTTGTTGATCCAGACGGTACCTGCTTGAATGCGTGCTGCGACCTTGCGGGCTGCGGCAAGGTCTGAGGACCAGACAGAGGCGCCGAGGCCGACGTCGAGGGCGTTGGCCTTTTCCACGACCTCGTCGATGGTGTTGTAGCGGATGATGGGCAAAGCAGGGCCGAATTGTTCTTCGGTGACGAGTGGGTTGTCGTTGTCAATGTCGGCCACGAGGGTGGTGGGGTAGAAGTAGCCGGGTTGGTCAGTGTCCGGGTTTCCGCCGAGGAGCACGCGGGCACCGGACTCCTTCGCCGTTTCTACGAGGTTCGCGACGATCTCGTACTGTGCCTTGTTCTGCAGCGGTCCCAGGACGTTGTTCTCGTCCAGGCCATTGCCCATCGGCATGGCCTTGGCCACGGTCGTCAGTTCTTCACACACGGCGTCGTAGATGTCCTCATGGACGTACAGGCGCTTGAGCGCGGCGCACGTTTGGCCGGTGTTGATGAACGCCCCCCAGAACAGGCCTTCGGCGATGGCTTTGGGGTCGGCGTCGGGCAGGACGATGCCGGCGTCGTTACCGCCGAGCTCCAGGGTGAGCCGCTTGATGGTGTCCGCGGAGGATTTGATGATCGCCTTGCCCGTTGCGGTGGAGCCGGTGAACATGATCTTCCCGATGGAAGGGTGTGAGGCGAGGGCTTCGCCTACATCGCGTCCGCCGGAGACCACGGTGAGGAGCCCTTCGGGCAGGGCGTCGTTGATGGTTTCAACGAGGGCAATCACGCTCAGCGGGGTGTATTCGGACGGTTTAACCACCACAGCGTTGCCCATCCGCAGGGCGGGGGCGACCTGCCACACGGTGATCATCATGGGCCAGTTCCAAGGACCGATGGCCCCGACAACACCGATGGGCCGGTAGTGCAGTTCGGCGCGGGTCTCGCCGTCATCGACGAGGGTTTCGGTCTTCAGCGGTGTGCCGGCCGCGGCGCGCAGCCAGGCCGCGCAGGCGCCCACTTCGAAGCGGGCATTGGGGCCGTTCAACGGTTTGCCCTGCTCGCGGGAAAGCAATTGGGCGAGTTCCTCTGCGTGGGCCTCGATGGCGTCGGCTGCTTTCAGGAGTGCTGCGGACCTGGCCTCGTGCCCAAGCGCTGCCCATGCCGGCTGGGCGGCCAGGGCATTGTCGACGGCGTGTTGAAGGTCCGTGACGGTGTGGACGGGTGCTTCGCCGACGGGTTCGCCTGTGGCGGGGTTGAAGATGGTCCGGGTGGAGACGGCGTCCTGGGTCAGGACAGCTGTGGTGTTCATGAGATCCCTCTTATCTGCGTATTCAGTTGCTTGGAGCTGGCGGGACGAATCGTGCTGTAGTCCCAGCGGGTTCGGCCGTGACGGCGGTGTCGGTGAACTCGATGGTGTGTTCGCTTCGGTTGCGGCGCTCCAGGACCATGCCGGCAATGAAGGCGACCGGGACCATCACGAGCAGCCAGTTGGCTGTGACGGCGTCACCGCCGATGAGGGTGGTGAAGTTGCTGACCACCGACCAGAGCACCGCGGTCATCAGGATTACGGCCAGGATCGGGGCGAGCAGTGTCTGCCAGATCCCCTGCCCGCCGTGGCGGCGGAAGAAGACGACGACGGCCACCGACGCCAGGACATAGAGGACCAGCAACGCAACCACTGCGACGCCGGCGAACCAGGCGAAAAGGGTCAGGACCGGGTCCAGCCCCAGGATCGCGAACGGCATTGTCATCACCACGGCCATCGCGGTCTGAACGTACGCGGCGGCGTAGGGTGCGCCGTGGGAGTTGGTCCGGGCCAGGCGGGCTGGGACGGAGCCGCGTTGGGCCAGGGAGTGGAGGTAGCGGTTGATGGCGTTGTGGAAGGCGATAATGCCCGCCAGGACCGAGGTGATGAGGAAGGCACGCCGACCGGGCCGGCCCAGGCACCGAGTTTGTCGACGGCTGCTGTGAAGAAGAACGAGGTGGCGTCACCGGATTCGACCGCTGCGCCGGCGGCTCCCTGTACGGCTGTCGGGCCGTAGTAGGAGACGAGCATCCAGGTGATGAAGGCGAAGAAGATCGCAATGACACTGACCGAGATGTAGGTGGCCCGGGCAACGGTGCGCCGTGGATCTTTCGCCTCGTCGGAGTAGATCGCGGTCGATTCGAAGCCGAACATGGACGCTACGGCGAACATGATGGCCACCCCCGGTGCCCCGGCTGCGATCGCGGCCGGTGAGAAGCTGGCGGAAAAGCTGATTCCTTACGGTGATTGAGGCTGGATTGGGAGCATTGTAGGCTCTCGACCAACCCAGGGGTGCCGGGTATGGCTAAAAGCTAAATGGCCGGACTTTGCATCACGGCTCCGAAGGAATGGCCGCCCGACACCCCGCGATGGCTCGACCGCTAATTGAGAAAAGCGACCCGATCGCAATGTAAGGACACGACGGCGCGGCCATCTGCTTGGGCCTTACCAGGACAACGCGATGGAGGGACACATGCCTGAACTCTGGGCCGGCATCGACGCCGGAAAAGCTCATCACCACTGCGTGCTCGTCGACGACGAAGGAAACCGGCTGCTCTCCCGAAAGGTAGCCAACGACGAAGCCGCACTCACGGAACTTCTCACCGAAGTGGCGGACCTCGCGGCAGGCCGGGAGGTCCTCTGGGCCACCGACCTGAACCGAGGCGGGGCCGCGCTGTTGATCGGCCTGCTCGAAGCCCAAAACCAGACCCTGGTCTACATCCCAGGAAGAACCGTCTACCACGCCGCCCGCACTTACCGGGGCGACGGCAAAACAGACGCCAAAGACGCGGCAATCATCGCCGACCAAGCCCGGATGCGAAGGGATCTGCAACCCGTCCGCAGCGGCGACCAAATCAGCACCGACCTGCGGCTGCTCAGTTCCCGGCGCACTGACCTGGTCTGCGACCGAACCCGCGCCCTCAACAGACTCTGCGCCACATTGCTCGAGTACTTCCCCGCCCTGGAAGCAGCATTCGACTACGCCATGGTCAAAGCCGCGGTAGTGCTATTGACGAAGTACACAACCCCGGCATCCGCCGGGCAGGCGAAACGCGTATCGCAACGTGGCTGCGGAACCAGGGCTGCTACAACGCAAAGGCAATCGCCGCCAAGGCCGTCGCAGCTGCTCAGGCGCAGCGCATCACCGTTCAGGCCCAGGACATCGGCGCTGGGATGGTCGCCGCTCTCGCCCGCACCGTCCTGGATTTGCATGATGAGGTGGCGAAGATCGACAAGCAGATCGAAACCCGGTTTCGCGAACATCACCACGCCCAGATCCTGCTCAGCATGCCCGGCTTCGGCACCATGCTCGCAGCCGAATTCCTCGCCGCCACCGGAGGCGACATCACCGCATACGAAAGCGCAGCCCGCCTCGCCGGCGTGGCCGGCCTCGCACCAGTCCCCCGCGACTCAGGACGGATCAGCGGCAACCACCACCGTCCCAAACGCTACGACCGCCGACTCCTCAATGCCTTCTATCTCGCCGCCCAATCCGCAGCACGCTACTCCCCCCAAAGCCGCACCTACTACCAACGCAAACGCACCGAAGGCAAAAACCACAAACAAGCCGTTCTATCCCTGGCCAGACGCCGGCTCAACGTCCTCTGGGCCATGCTCCGCGACGGCACCCCCTACCAAGAACCCAACGCCAAAGCTTTCTGAGCGCCGGCTAAGCTCGTGGCCACGCCACGCAGAAGACGGATGGAATGGTCCTGGAAACCCAGGACGGCTTACTTAACGGCGATCAGCTCAACTATCCGGATGTCCGGTTCCGCTGCCAGCATCGCCGGGCCGTGTTCGCCGAGGGCGGCGGGTATTGCCCCGCTGAGGTGGGCCTGGCGGTCTTCCTCGGTGTCAAAAGTGTCGAAGATGCCGAAAGTGGTTTCACTGGCGCGGAAGGCATACCAAGTACGTGTGCCGGGTTCTCCAAGCACGATGTCACGGCCACCGTTCAGGAAATCCCACACTTCCTGCTCCTTCCCGGGTTTCGCCTCAACCAATGCAAGCACTCCGAATTTAGGCGCCACCGTGATCTCCTTAGTCATCGTCCGAACCGGTAAGCTGCCGGCCTGACCGAGTATAGGCCTGCGCCTGCCGAGCAGGCAACGGATCCCTCCGCCAAGCTTCCTGGCCGTTGGAATTGCAGGCGCCCACTGGTTTGGAGGCTAGATTTTTTCGGGTCGGTAGAGCTCGGTGGAGAGGTAACGGAGTCCGGAGTCGCAGAGGATGGTGACGATTGTTGATCCAGGCCCCATACGTTCAGCGGTGTGAAGAGCGGCGACAACATTCGCCCCTGAGGAAGTGCCAGCAAAGAGCCCCTCTTGCCGGGCCAGGCGCCGCGCCATATCCATTGCCTCGTCGGCGGATACGGTGAGGATGCCATCGACGGCATCCGGTTCCCACAGCGGGGGAACAAAACCGATACCAATGCCTTCGATCCGGTTGGCACCGGTCGGTTGACCGGACAGGACAGCGGATTCGGCCGGTTCGACTGCAAAGACGCTGATGTCCGGATTGTGCGCTCGGAGCGAGCGCGTGACCCCGTGAATGGAGTGAGCGGTTCCGACCGTGTGCACGAACGCGTCGATCCGGCCTTTTGTCTGTGTCCAAATTTCTTCCCCCAGGGGCAGATACCCGGTGACCGCGTCATGGTTATTCAACTGGTCACACCACCACATGCCCGGTTGTTTCGATACTTCAGCGGCCCGGGCGATCATCCGCTTGATCAGCGTTTCGGTGATTGCGCCATTGTCACTTGGAACATCCTCGACGGTGGCGCCAAACGCAAGCATGGTCCGGCGTTTTTCGTCACTGAACGCGTCGGAGAAGACGACGTGGAGGCCGAAACCAAGCACAGCGCAAGCAAACGCAAGCGAAATGCCGGTCGTGCCAGCGGTGTATTCGACGACAGTTCCTCCCGGGACAAGGCGCCCGTCACGCACCGCGCCTTCGACCGCCGCGCGGGCCATCCGGTCTTTCATACTCCCTGTCGGGTTGGCCCACTCCAACTTGACGAAAATCCGGGCACCGTTAGCCGGCACCACCCTCCGCAGCTCCACGAGGGGGCGTGTTCCCAATCCCCGCGAACGCACCCACTGAATCGTTCATCTCCGAAGACCCTCTGCTCGTGTGACGGCTGGTAGAAGATATCGTGGCACCCTGGTAAGCCCACTACAACAGAACACGGAAGGCACCGCGACCATGCGCTCTGAACGATGAGAGCGAGCGCATTTTCAACCGCAGCGACCCGGCGAAGAGATCTATGGAAACACCCCATCGAGATCAGACTCACACCCGTAGCGCTGGGCCGGATTCATCCTGTATTGCCAATGCTCTTCGGAATGCCTCCGATACTCACAGCCGGGGACAAATCCTCGTGAGTTATCCACCGCTACCGCTGCCGAGGGAGCTCTCCAAACGGCTCCCAAAAGAATCAGCCATGGATAATCCGAATTGACCCCAGCCACGGATAGCTTTAGGGGCACCTTGGGTGCCGCGCAGCACTGCTGGAAACGATGATTGTCCTTGACAATCCCTATTGAGATTCCTTACGGTCCTCCTCCTGAGGCCAGCACGCTGATGCCGAAGGCGAGCAGGATGGCAACCTCGGCACCCACGAGGAAGGCCAGGAACTTGGCCCCGAGTTCAACATTCCTTGAACCCAGGAGCTGGACGGCGCCCATGGTGACCAGCACCAGCAGCCACCACGGGATGGTCACTCCGGTGTACGTCGCGATGAGGGCGCTGAGACTTGCGCCGTAGAGCCCGTACATGCAGGCCCGGACGGTGCCGTAGGCCAGCAGCGCCAGCCAGGCGGCGCCGGCACCTGTATGCCGGCCCAAACCTGCCCCGACGTAAGCGTAGAAGGCGCCGTTGGCGCGGAGCCTGCGGCTCATGGCGATGAATCCGACGGCGAAGATGATGATGACGCCGTGAGGTAGGCCCCGGGAGCCCCGGCCCCGTTGCCGAGGAACACCGTGAGGCCGGATGCCCCTGCGATTCCGGTCAGTGGTGCCTGGGCGGAGAGGACGAAGAACAGGATGCCGAGGACCCCGATGGAGCCCTTTTTCAGGTCAGTGCCCGGCGTCGTTGCCGCGGTTGAACCCGTGGATGTTTCTGTCTTTGACATGGTGGATGTCAACCTTCTTTGAGGATTCTTTGGGGGTGTAGCCGTGCAGGCTTAGGCGCGGCGCTGGGTGATAGCGTGTGCTGCTTCCATTCCGCTTTCAATGGCTCCGTCGATGAAGCCACCCCATCCGTTGGCGTAATCGGAACCTGCGAACAGCAGGGGCCCGTGTGGCTGCTGGAAACTGGGCAGGGATTCGGTGAGGAATCCCGTGCGGTGCATGGGCCAGGTCTGTCCCGAGAGGGGATCGCTGGTCCAGTCGTGGCTGGCGACGTCCAGGACCTCAAGGTCCGGCACAAGGAGGTCGACGGCGGCCTGGACCTGCTGGAGGTCGGTCGCATCGAGGCGGGCGGTGTCGGGGCCGAAGGCCACCAGGATGGTGTTGCCATCGTGGTCGTATTCCGCCTGAGCGTAGTTCAGGGGCCAGTCCGCGGCCCCGAGGGCAACGAAGGGCTTGACCTCGCCCTTAACGGTGATCCAGGCCTTAATGCCTTTGGAGACCTGGCCCTCGGTGATGGCCTGCTGCTCCGGTGCCGGCAGTGCGGGCTGGAAATCGATGGATCCCAGAGCGCCCAGGGGCACGGTGCAGATCACCTGTCCTGCCTCGAAGGTGTCGCCGGTGCTGGTGATAACGGACGCTTTTTCGCCGGCGTACTCGACCGCGGCGACCGTCGTTCCGAGCCGTACGTCAGTGCCCTCGGCGATGCTGTTGATCAGTTTGCCGGTGCCGCCCTGGATCTTGAACGTCGCGCAGGCTTCGAAGTTGACCATCCAGTCGCCGTTGGTCAGCGCCACCCACCGCAGGGCCTGGGTGAAGGCTGCGTGGTCAACGGGGCCGTTGAAGTTCAGTGCCCAGAACGATTCCAGGATGTCGCGGGAGTAGGGCGAGAGTCCGAGTTCGGTGAATTTCTCGGACAGCGAGACGTTATCAATACTTTTGATGTCCGGGCTGATGAACGGGCTGAACGGCTGCGGGAAGTAGGTTCGGGACTCTTTCATGAGTATCCGGTTCGGTTCGTCAATATCGCCCAGCAACTGCTCCGGGGTGCCCTCGTGGCGCTCACCGCCGGCCCACCAGTAGGCCGACTCAGCGACCGGGCTTTGTACGGTACCCAGCCCGTAACGCTTCATCTCGGACCAGACATAGGGCTGGGTCCAGTGCACCCATGTCCCGCCCATCTCCAAGGGACGGCCCAGTTGCTCGTCCAGCCAGGTGCGCCCTCCGATCCTGTCCCGTGCTTCGAGGACAACGACGGAGTGCCCGGCCTGGCGGAGCTCGCGGGCGGCGGTGAGACCAGCGAAGCCAGCACCGATGATGATGACGTCCGCTTGCTCCGCGGTTGGGTTGGTGTTAGTCACGTTCGGCTCTTTTGCTTTCAAAAAGATTCTGGGAATTGATCAGCTGGCGGCTGTTGATCAGGAGTAGACGAAGAACTCGGTGGTGTCTTCAATGACGGTCCATCGGGTCTGGGTGCCCTTATTGAAGGAAGCCGCGGAGCCGGGACGAAGGTCGAAGCTTTCTCCGCCTTCAACTTCAATGTGGAGGTGGCCCTCAATGATGTGGAGAGTCTCGTCGGCCTCGATCAGAAGATCGAAAGGCTCCGGAGCCTCTTCAGTAGTGACGTGCCAGAAACCGGCAGAGAGCGCAGGCCGGTCCCCGTCGCCCGGGCTGCGGACCCACTGGACCTGGCCGAGGATGAACGGCTCGTACTTCTGC
Source organism: Pseudarthrobacter sp. NCCP-2145 (assembly GCF_023708005.1). Lineage (NCBI taxonomy): Bacteria > Bacillati > Actinomycetota > Actinomycetes > Micrococcales > Micrococcaceae > Pseudarthrobacter > Pseudarthrobacter sp. NCCP-2145. Next base: position 308,218 of record NZ_BRCG01000002.1, read on the forward strand.
GGATCAAAGGAGTCGTGGACGGTGAAGCCAGTGGTGGTGGGGGAAGTGGACATCATGGTCTCCTCGAGAGAAAGAATAAGTTCTGCTGAGCCCCTGCTTAGTTCTGTGCTGGATCACATCTAAGCACCTGCTGAGTATTTACGTCAATAGACGCTCTGGGAAAGCTAGAATCAAGCCATGAACGGGGAGAAGCACAAGGGGTACGGCACAGGCCGAGAGGCGCTGCTGGTCGCGACAGTGCACGTCGTGGCGCGCAAGGGCCTGAGAGGCCTGACCTTCCGCGCCGTGGCGGAGCAAGCGGGGGTCAACAACACCCTGGTGGCCCACCACTTCGGCACCCGGGACGCGCTGATCAAGGCAGCTCTCGATTGGTCGGTCCAGCAATCCATCGGACTCTCGCAACTGGAAAAACTCCCCGCGACGGAAGAAGAGTTTTGCGAAAGCATCCTCGCGCTGATCGCCGAAAATCCCGACCTGCAAATCTTCCAGTACGAGATGATCCTGGAATCACGGCGCAGACCCGAACTCGCTGAGGCCGTGCAACAGTTGTACGCAAGCTACGTTGCCGCGTTCGCAGAGGGTTTACGTCGAATCGGATTCGGTCAGGAAGAGGGTGCGGCCCAGGCTGCCTTCGCGTCACTGGATGGACTGGTGCTGCAACTCTTGGCAGGCGTCGACCGGCAAGGCGTGGAAAGGTCAATCCGCTACCTCTGGTTGGCATTAGGCGGCCACGTCAGTGCCGGCGCGGTCGGCGCGGCTAACTAGCGGGCTCCGCTGCCGGGGCTGCTTATCCATGTGCGCTACTGGCCACCGCTCCACCGTCGTGGGCGTAAGCCATTCCTCTTGCAGAACTACCTCATGCGCCAGGTAGCGTCGTGAAAACGCCGTCATTTATCGCCGAAGGTCACATCCCTTGTGCCCCCAAACCCATCCCCTCAGATAGGTTCGCGTAGCATAACGGCTGGTTCCAACGCCCGTCATGGAATGAGCCAGGACTCTCTTTTGCGGGGCTCGTTCGGAGATTCGGAAGCATTCAAGAGCAGAAAGTTGATGCTTTTTTGTTTTCCCTGGGCTGCTATGGCAAGAAATTCCTGCAAAAGTGGTTTGGTTCGAAAAGGTGGAAAGTGCAGTCGCTGTTTGCGTCAAGGTCTTGCGGCGAGCCGACGGGCCTGCTGCCCCCGGAACTACGGGATTCTCGCCGACTGGATTAAAAAATATAAGTAGGTATGGTACTGGGTATCGCAAAGCACAGAAAGGCGTGATTCCGATGTCCGGAAAATCCCCCAAAAGCGGCGCAGTAAAAAAGGCCGGCAAGACAATTCTCGAAAAGCGTGCCGATAAAAGGGCCAAAAACGAGAACAGCGAACTGAATTTCGCAAAGCCGCGCAAGAACCAGCGCTAACAAGCCCGCGGGCAGCCGGGACCGGAACTCCTAGCCCGCCCGGCTGCCCGCGCTCCACCCGTCTGCAAACCCCCCGTGCTCAGTTCCAAGGACACGCCATGAACTTCTCCTGCAACGCCCTGGTGGTTCCGGCCCGCCTGGCCCACCCGGTGCACCTCAAACCCCTGGACCTGGACGCCACAGCACTTCAGCGAGTGGCTGCCGGAGACATCGGGTACATCGCCGGCCGCGGTTGGCGCGCCTACCTGAACAATGACGGAAGCCGGTCCTTTCCCAACCTGCGGGCGGAAGTCCTCATCCGCGAAGCCGGCGTCGAGCCGGATGACACCATTCACGGAACGGCGCTCTTCCTGGGCTACGTGGACCCGGGCGAAGAGACGGACGCACCCCACCACCTCATCAGCCTCGCCGAGCAACTGTTCGACATGCCGCTGGCCGCGTAAGCGTTGCAGGAGGCAAGGCGCGACGGCGGGAGGTCCCGCCGTCGTCCTTTCCCACCTTTTGCTATACGCGCTCGCTGGTGAAGGCCGTCAGCGCCGTCAGTTTCGCCTCGCCAATGGGCTCTTCCGGCAGCAGGGGAATGAGGGCAACCCTGTCCGCGATTGCCCGCACTTTCGTGATCTGGTCCGCCTCATGGGCGGCGCGGGCCCGGAGGAACGGCGAGCGCGGGTGGGCGGCGGCGATGGAGTTGTTGATGACCCAGGCCCACGGATGGATTCCGGCCCGTTCCAGATCGGCCTTCAGTTCCTCCGCCTCCAGCACGGGCGTGGTCTCGGCCAGCGTCACGAGGATGACCTTCGTTCCCACCGGATCCTGCAGGCGCATCAGCGGCGTCACGAACCCCAGGGAGTTCCCCACCTGCCGGGAAATCTCCCGGTGGTACGAACCCGTGGCATCCAGGAGCAGCAGCGTGTGCCCGGTGGGAGCGGTGTCCATCACCACGAAATGCCGCCGGGACTCCTGGACCACCCGGGAGAACTGCCGGAACACGGCGACCTCGTCCGTGCAGGGCGACATTAGGTCCTCCGCCAGGGCCGCGCGGCCCTCATCGTCCAGGCTCCGGCCCTTGGTGTCCATCACGTGGGCCCGGTATTCCTGGATGGCCGCCGCGGGGTCGATGCGGGACACGGTCAGCCCCGCGACGGAACCGTGCAGCGTTTCGGCCAGGTGCGCCGCCGGATCGGTGGTGGTGAGGTGGACCGCGTGCCCCCTTTTTGCCAGGGCAACCGCGATGGCCGCAGCCACCGTCGTCTTTCCCACCCCGCCCTTGCCCATGCACATCACGAGTCCATGCCGATCGGACTCGATGCCGTCCACCAGCGCGGCGAGGGGTGAGTCTTCGATATCAATGGCCGACGACGGGCCCTCCCCAGCATCCGCGCCGGACGCGGGATCCACCAGCGATTCGAGCGCCGGAATGCCCACCATGTTGCCGGGCTTGAGCTCGAGGACGTCGCGGGGGAGCTCCGCGACCACTCCTGGAATGGCCGCCATGGCCGCGGCCTCCCGGGCACGCAGGGCCTTCGCCAGCTCCTCATCGCCCGCGGCGTCGGGCAGGACTCCGTTCACCACGAGGTACCCGCCGCGGATGCCGATCTGGTTGAGCTCGAGGTAGGTCCGCTCCACCTCCTTCAGCGACGACGGCTGCGCCCGCGTGACCAGGACAAGGCGGGTGCGCAGGGGATCAGCGAGTGCCCGGACCGCCCTGGCATACACCTCCTTGTGCTTGTCCAGCCCGGACAGCGGGCCCAGGCAGGACGGTTCCCCTGCACCCGTGGCAAGGAAATCCGTCCACGAGCCGGGCAGCTGCAGCAGGCGAATGGTGTGGCCTGTCGGAGCCGTATCGAAAATGATGTGGCCGTACTCCGCGTAGGCGGCATCGTCCCCGAGGAGGCTGGTGAACTCGTCGAAGGAGGCCACCTCCGTGGTGCAGGAACCCGAGAGGCTCTCGGCCACGCCTGCCAGTTCGGACTCCGGCAGGACTCCCCGGACGGGGGCGAGGATCCGCTCCCGGTACGCCTCCGCTGCCTGCTCCGGGTCGATTTCCAGGGCAGAGAGTCCGGGCACGTCCGGAATTGCGGTGACGGTGTTTCCAACAGCCAGGCCGAAGACCTGCCCGATGTTGGACGCAGGGTCAGTGCTGACCAGCAGCACCTTCCGGCCGGCCCGGGCAAGGGAGAGCGCGGACGCGCACGCCACGGAGGTCTTGCCCACCCCGCCCTTGCCGGTGAAGAACAGGAAGCGCGGCGGGTTGTGAAGGAACTTCATGCACGCCAGTCTTCCAACACGAGGGGAACGGCCCCAGAGCCGAACGTCCCTGTATGCAACACGCGCGGTACCCAACGCACGCGGTACCCAGCCCACCAGAAGCCGAAACCGCCGTCGTCCGCTTAAGCCTGTCCGTTCTCCAGCAGTCCGCCGCTCGCCCAGCGCCGGACCGCAGCCTTCTCGGCGGCGTCGAACTCCAGCAGCGCCACCCGGCAGAGTTCCTCCACGTTGGCCGTCCACGCCGCTGCCAGTTCCGCCGCCGTCGCCTTGTCACTGAGCTGGAAATTGGCGTAGGCGAGGCCCTGCAGGACAAAACTGACCGCATTGCGGGAGACCGGCTGGCCGGCGCTGACGCAATCGTCCCGCACCTGCCGGGAGAGCTCGGTGCGGTTGAGCGCGGGCAGGTCCCGGAGCCGGGCAGCCATGGCCTTGAAAATCTGCCGGAACTGGGCGGCGGAGAGTGCCGGGACGTCCGTCACGCGGGTGACCTGCTCCTCGACACCCGGCTGGAGGTCCGCCGGTACGGGCATGTCCTCGCTGGAGAACCTCTTCGCGTCCCACACCCAGCCGCCCTGCGCTGCCGAATATTCCACGTCCTTGCCGATCTGCGAGACCCACGTCCCGAACTTCCCGAAGCCGCCCCAATCCGTCTTCAGCGAGGGATCGGCCGTCAGCGCCCGGTGGGCCACCATCGCGCCAACCACCGGTCCCGGCGCGGACCGGACAAAGTCCAGTACCTCGCGGATGGCGGGGGAGCTGGCTTTGGCCTTCGCCTTGGAAGCGGCTGGGGCCTGCGGCTGCTTCGGGGACGCCACCGCGTGGATGGGATCAACGGTGGTGCCGTTGAGGATGGCCACGAAGTCGTGCGATTCCACCACATGGTCCGCCATCTCCCGGTAGGCGAAGGCCACGGCGCCGGCAGCGATCACGGTGGTCATCCGGTCTGCGGCCCTGAACCGCTGGATCAGGGATGTGAAGTCGGCATCGGCCGAGGCGATGAAGAACTCCTCGATCCCGCCGCTGCCGGACAGGGCGTCCATCGCGTCCAGCACCAGGTTGATGTCCGTGCTGCTCTTGCCCCGCTGGGTCAGCGACGGGCAGTCGATCACCCGGAAACCGGCCCGGGTCCAGTAGGTCCGGTACTTCGAGTACACCATCGGGTTCAGGTAGCAGTTGCGGATCAGGAACCGGCGGGTGCCCTCCCCGGACCCTCCGGCTGACAAGGCATCCGCCCAATGCTTGGGGTCCTCGGCAAACCGCTTGGCCGCCAGCGGATCCAGGGCCTGCAGGCCGGTGAACACATTGTCGAAATCAACAAACATCGCAGCCCGGATGCCGGGACGGCGGGAGGGGGAGAGTGCCTCGTTCATTGGCTTAGTGTGCCAGCATCGCGGGGCGCGGGCACCCCCTCCGGGTGCGACACGCAAGCGGACGACGGCGGGGAGGTTCCGCCGTCGTCCGCTTCCCCTTCGCTGCGCCCAGGTGTTCAGGTGTTTAGGTGCTGAGGTTCCAGTGGACCCGGATGGCCTCAGCAATGGGTGCCGCCTTGACGTCGACCCGGAAAGCGACGGGCGCGGTTCCTGTTTCCTCGATGACGGCGTCACGGTAGACGCGCCCGCAGGAGGGGCACAGGGTGTAGAGGTCCTCGTCTACGGGCCACTCCGCCAGCTCCGGCGGGGCAGGGGCATCTCCCGAGTGGACGGGGATGCCCTGCGCGTTGGCCTGGATCAGCCCGTCCTTGCTGACGGTGTTCCCGCAGACGCAGGTGATGGTGGTGACGTCATGGTCGACCACATCGGCGGTTTCGGTGTCCACGGCGGCCTCCGCGGCGCTGGAAGGGACTTTGTGGTCTCAGCATAAGCCCGCACTTCCGCAGGAAGACAGGTATTTCGGCCGTAGTGGGTGCCGCTGTGCGGGCGCACCATGGTGCTATGAATGCGGAAACTCCCCAAGCGGTTGAACTGAGCCTTCCCCAGGCCTTCCTCCTCCTGGCCACCGATGACAAAGACGGCAAACCCGAAGTTCCGGTGTTCGCACTCAGGACCACGGTGGCAGGGGCAATCCTGGCCGAACTGGACCTGGTTGGTGCCATTGAGCTGCAGGGCAAGCACGTCCGGGCCACCGGCGCCACACCTGGAACGGAGCTTCAGCACGAGCTGGAGCTCATCCGCGGCAAGTCACGGCCGCACAGCGCCAGGCGCTGGGTCTCCATGCTGGAAGGCCGCGCCCAGACGCAACGCATCTATGAACAGATGGCGGCGGCGGGCATCGTGGAACACGTCGGCGAGAAGCATCTGGGCCGGTTCCGGGCCGTGCGGTATCCGGAAAAGGACCATGCCCCGGAGGCTGCGCTGCTTGAAAAGATCCGGACAGCGCTCAGGGCTGCCCCGTCCGACCTCCAGCCGCCGGAAACCGGCGCGGCCGAGGACGCAGCGGCCGGCGCAGCGGCTGCAGGCGGTGGGCCGGAAGCGGCAACGCAGGATGCCACGCCAGGCTCGAAGCCCGGAACCCCGAAGCCCGGGACCAAAGCGCCCGAGGCCAGGACCATAGCGCTCATCGCCCTGATGCAGGCGGCCGGACTGCTCGGCAAGCTCTTCCCGGAGGCGGACCGGGTCCGGGCCAGCGAGCTGGCCAAGGACTACTGGCCGTCCCGGGCGGTGGAGGATGAACTCCGCATGATCAGGCTGGCGGAGGAGGAAGCCGCAACCCTGTAGGCGGCACCCCTTCAGTCGGGGCACAACGCAAGCGGACGACGGCGGGAGGTCCCGCTGTCGTCCGCCCCCCTTCGCTGGTTCACGCCATGGTGAAGCCGGCCTTGTTCACGTCGCGGAAGCTGGCGTCGATGTGCACCACGTCGCGGCCGGCGCGCTGCAGCAGGCTCGCAGCCACGGCGGAGCGGTACCCGGAACCGCAGTGCACCCACAGCCGTCCGGCGGGGACCTCGTCCAGGCGCCGGAGCAGCTCATGGAGCGGGATGTTCACTGCGTCGCGGATATGGGATTTTGCGAACTCGTCGGTGCGGCGGACGTCGATGATGGGGTCGTCCTCCGGCTTCTGCAGCACTTCCTGCCAGCCGACGCTGTCGTAGGAGGAGGTTGCCGCCCCGGGCGCAAGCTCCGCAGGTCCGGAGCCGATGGCCGCATCCGGGTTGTCGATGCCGATGCGGGACAGGTCCCGGATCGCGTTCTCCACGTCCCGGCGCGCGCCCACGAGCGTCAGCTGTTCGTCCCAGGGCAGGACCCACCCCAGGAAGGCGGTGAACTGCGTGCCGTCGCCGTACTCGAAGCTGACGCTGCCGCTCAGGTGGGTGTTGGCGAAGGCCACCCGGTTCCTCAGGTCCACCACCCACTCGCCCCTCTCCAGCCGGGACACCAGCTCATCCTGGTCCAGCGAGTCGGGCAGGTCCAGGTCCGGCGCGGTGGGGCCGGCCATGTTGATGGGGGCCATGTGGGCGTAATAGGACGGATAGGCCGTGAGGTTGTGGATCAGCTCGCGGACAAAGTGGTCCTCGTCCGGGTCGGTCAGGGCATGGTTCCCGCTCAACTGCTCGCCGATGGTAGAGGATTCCGCCCCGCTGGCCGGGCCCGAGGAGCAGAAGGAGCCGAAGCCGTGGGTGGGGTAGAGCCCGGCGTCCCCACCCGCTTCATCCACCAGCCGCCGGACCGACCTGTACTGGTGGTGGGTGAGCGGCACGGTGTCTTCCGGGCTGACCAGGTCGGTGCGGCCCACGGAGCCGTAGAGCAGGCTTCCACCGGAGAACACCGCCTGGCGGTCACCGTCCGTCACGATGTAGGAGAGGTGGTGGTGGGTGTGCCCCGGCGTGGCCACGGCTTTGAGGACCATCCGTCCCACCTGCACCGTGTCCCCGTCCGAGATCGGCTGGCGGCTGTACGGGACGTCGTCCGCTGCGTTGACCAGGTAGGCGGCGTTGTGGTCCTGGGCCAGCTGCAGCCCGCCGGTGACGTAGTCGTTGTGGATGTGCGTCTCGGCCACGTGGGTGATCCGCACCCCGGCGTCCGAGACGGCCTTTTCCACCCGGTCCGTGTCCCGCTGGGGGTCAATGACCACGCCCACCGCGCCGTCATGCACCAGGTAGGTACGGTCGCCCAGCTGCGGCGTTTCGATCGTGATGATTTCCATGCCGGGTTCCTCCTTGAACGGGTGTCAGCCTGATCGCCACGTTACCCCCGGGCATCACCGGCCGGTAGGCCCGTCCGCGCCACCCCCACAACAGAAGCGGACGACGGCGGGAGGTCCCGCCGTCGTCCGTTTGGTTCAGGCAGCTCCCGCCTGAGGTGGGCGCCTGCTAGCCCTCGATGGTGACACCGCGCCAGAAGGCGATCCGGTCCTCGATCTGCTTGGCGCGGGGCTTTGGCTCGGGGTAGAACCAGGCCGCGTCCACGTTGACCTTCCCGTCCACTTCCAGCGTGTGGTAACTGGCCCGGCCCTTCCACGGGCAGACGGAATACAGGTCGCTGTCCCTCAGGTAGCCGGCGTTGACGGCGTCGCGGGGAAAATAGTGGTTGCCCTCCACCACCACGGTGTCCGTGGATTCGGCAATGACTTTTCCGTTCCAGATAGCCCTGACCATGTGGTTCCGTTCTGTTGGGTGCCGCGCAGTGGGCGGCGGAAGTGTCGTAGGTATCCCAACGCTGTGCCCGGCGGGCTTGTTCCCGGAGGCTGGGCTCGTTCCCTGGCCTCGGGAGGGCGGCCCCGGAGGCGGACCGCGGCGCGGCTGCGGCCGGCAGCCCGGCTAGACTCGCCTGCATGGGGGACAACAACACACCTGATCACGAACGCGCGCCCGAACAACGCGAACCACGGAAGCCGGCCCGGGTACCTGGAGTGGTCCTGCCGATCGCAGGGCTCGTGGTCCTGCTGGCCGGGTGCCTGGTGGCTTGGCTCAACCGGAACACCTACATTGGCTGGTTCGCCTACGCGCCGCTGAGCAACCAGCCTTTCTCCGGCACCGGGATGGCGTTCCTCAGCCCGGGGACGCAGGCGGGCCTGGCAATCGCCGTCGTGGGCCTGCTGCTGCTTGCCTTTTGGGCGGGCTACAGAACCGGCAGGAAAGCTGCGCCAACAACTCCTGGCCAGCCCTAAGCCCAAGCGGCCGACGACGTCGCGTCCCGCCGTCGCCATCCCGCCTCTGCGGGTCCGGAAGTTTGGATCCCGGCGCGCATCTTGGTATCCTGTGAGTCGTGTCACCCACCAGTGGCACATGCTTATGATCTGCGGCGGGAGAGTCCTGCCGGTACGTTCAGCAGGCGCCGTAGGAGCAAATCCTCCCCAGGAATCTCTCAGGCCCACGTACCGCCGCGGCAAGGCAACTCTGGAAAGCAGTCCGGGCAACCGGGCTCACCGACGGTGCAAGTGGCGCCCTGCTGAACAGCAGGGCAACGCAAAACTCTCAGGTCCAATACAGAGCGGGGAGGAACCCGAATCAACGTGGTGCTAAGGCGCCACCTGAATTATGGAGTTCCCCTCATGACGGTTCACTCGTCCCCAACCACCTTCGCAGACCGCCATATCGGCGCGCGCCGCCAGTCCGACGTCGACACCATGCTCAAGGCGGTCGGTTACGACAGCCTTGATGGCCTGGTGGACAGCGCCGTCCCGGACTCGATCCGCCAGGACAAGCCCCTCACACTCGAGAGCGCCCTCAGTGAAGTCCAGGTTCTTGCCGAGCTCCGCAAGCTGGCCGGCAAGAACAAGATGGCCGTGCAGATGATCGGCCAGGGCTACTACGACACCGTGACGCCGCCGGTGATCCGCCGCAACATCCTCGAAGCCCCCGCCTGGTACACCGCCTACACCCCGTACCAGCCGGAGATTTCCCAGGGCCGGCTCGAGGCGCTGCTCAACTTCCAGACCATGGTCCAGGACCTCACGGCGCTCCCGGTGGCCAACGCCTCCCTCCTCGACGAAGCCACCGCTGTGGCCGAGGCCGTGCTGCTGATGCGCCGGGCGAATAAGAACAAGACGGCCAAGGACGGCAAGACCGTCCTGGACGCCGACCTCCTCCCGCAGACCATCGCCATCGTGCTGGGCCGCGCCGAGGCCCTCGGCTTCGAGGTGGAGGTCGCCGACCTCACCAACGGCTTGCCGGACGGCGACATCAACGGCGTGGTCCTCCAGCAGCCCGGCGTCTCCGGCCGGGTCTGGGACCAGTCCGCCGTGATCGCGGAAGCCAAGGAACGCGGTGCACTGGTCACGGTCGCCGCCGACCTCCTGGCCCTCACCCTCATCACCCCTCCTGGCGAGCAGGGGGCGGACATCGCCGTCGGCTCCACCCAGCGCTTCGGCGTGCCGTTGTTCTTTGGGGGACCGCACGCGGCCTACATGGCCGTCCGCGACGGCATGGAACGCACCCTCCCCGGCCGCATCGTCGGCGTTTCCAAGGACAACGCCGGCGTCCCGGCCTACCGCCTTGCCCTGCAGACCCGCGAGCAGCACATCCGCCGCGAGAAGGCCACGTCCAACATCTGCACCGCCCAGGCACTGCTGGCCATCGTCTCCTCCTTCTACGCCGTGTACCACGGCCCCGACGGGCTGAAGGCGATCGCCGAAACCGTCCACAACAACGCCCGCGCCCTGGCCGCCACGCTGAAGCATGCAGGCCGCGAGCTGGTGTCCGAGACCTTCTTCGACACCATCACCGTCCGCGTGCCCGGCAAGGCCGCCAAGGTGATCACCGCCGCCGAAGCCCGCGGCATCAACCTGCGGCTCATCGACGCGGACACGGTTGGCGTGTCCGTCGATGAAACCACGACGCCGGAGGTCCTCTCCGCGGTTGCGGTGGCCTTTGGTGCCGGTCCGGTTGTGTCCGGCCAGGGCTTTGAACTGCCGGAGTCCGTGCTGCGCACCTCCGACTTCCTGCAGCACCCGGTGTTCAATACGCACCGTTCCGAGACCCAGCTGCTGCGCTACATCCGGAAGCTCAGCGACCGGGACCTGGCGCTGGACCGCACCATGATCCCGTTGGGTTCGTGCACCATGAAGCTGAACGCCACGGCCGAGATGGAAGCCATTTCCTGGCCGGAGTTCGCGTCGATCCACCCGTTTGCCCCGGATTCGCAGACTGAGGGCTGGCGTGAGCTGATTGCGGGCCTGGAGGCGGACCTTGCCGAGATCACGGGCTATGACCAGGTGTCCATCCAGCCGAACGCCGGGTCCCAGGGTGAGCTCGCCGGGCTGCTGGCGATCCGCGGCTACCACCATTCCCGCGGTGACCAGCAGCGCAACGTCTGCCTGATCCCGGCTTCGGCGCACGGCACCAACGCCGCGTCCGCGGTGCTGGCCGGGATGAAGGTTGTGGTGGTGGCCACCGCTGCGGACGGCACGATCGACCACGCCGACCTGGAAGCGAAGATCGAGGCCCACAAGGACGTCCTCTCGGCCATCATGATCACCTACCCGTCCACGCACGGCGTGTACGACTCCGACGTCCGCGAGGTCTGCGACGCCGTCCACGCCGCCGGCGGCCAGGTGTACGTTGACGGCGCGAACCTGAACGCGCTCGTTGGGCTGGCGCAGCCGGGCAAGTTCGGTGGCGACGTCTCGCACCTGAACCTGCACAAGACCTTCTGCATCCCGCACGGCGGCGGCGGACCCGGCGTCGGACCGGTTGCTGCCAAGGCACACCTGGCACCCTTCATGCCCGGTGATGCAAACAAGGCCGCCCATGAAGCCGGGCATGGCGTTGCGATTTCCGCTTCGCGCTTCGGTTCTGCGGGTGTGCTCCCGATTTCCTGGGCCTACGTGAAGCTCATGGGCGGGACCGGCCTCACCGAGGCCACCAAGTCCGCACTGCTCGCGGCCAACTACGTCGCGGCACGGCTGAACGACTACTTCCCGGTCCTTTACACCGGCGAAAGCGGCCTGGTGGCGCACGAGTGCATCCTGGACCTGCGCGACCTGACGGCCCAGACCGGCGTCACCGCGGAGGACGTGGCCAAGCGGCTCATCGACTTCGGCTTCCACGCCCCCACGCTCTCCTTCCCGGTGGCGGGCACGCTCATGGTGGAGCCCACCGAGTCCGAGGACCTCGCGGAGATCGACCGCTTCATCGAAGCCATGATCACCATCCGCAAGGAAATCGACCAGGTGGCCAACGGCGACTTCACCGTGACCAGCAGCCCGCTGCGCAACGCACCCCACACGGCCGCCGCCGTCGTCTCTTCCGACTGGGACCGCGCGTACCCGCGCGAGCAGGCAGCCTTCCCCGTGTCCTCCCTCCGGCAGGACAAGTACTTCCCGCCGGTTGGCCGCATCGACGGCGCCGCCGGTGACCGCAACCTGGTCTGCTCCTGCCCTCCCCTCGACGCGTTCGAGGACAAAACTGCATTTGAGAACTAAGGATTTCCTGATGACTGAGAACTACACAGCGCTCTATGAGCAGCACAAGCTGGCCGGCGCCTCTTTCACCGACTTCGGCGGCTGGCAGATGCCCCTTAAGTACAGCTCCGAGCTGGCCGAGCACCACGCCGTCCGTAACGCCGCCGGCCTGTTCGACCTCTCCCACATGGGCGAGGTCTGGGTCACCGGCCCGGACGCCGCAGCCTTCCTGGACTACGCCCTGGCCGGCAAGCTGTCCGCCGTGGCCGTGGGCAAGGCCAAGTACTCGCTGATCTGCCAGGAAGACGGCGGCATCATTGACGACCTCATCTCCTACCGCCGGAGTGAAGAGAAGTACCTGGTGGTCCCCAACGCCGGCAACGCCAAGGTGGTGGCCGCTGCCCTGGCCGAGCGGGCCGCCGGCTTCGATGTCACCGTGGAGGACGTCTCCGCCGAGACCTCCCTCATCGCCGTGCAGGGCCCGAACGCCGAAGCCATCCTCCTGACGCTGGTCCCCGCCGAGCAGCACTCCCTGGTGACTGAGCTGAAGTACTACGCGGCCGTCGAAGTAGGGATCACCGTCAACGGCGCTGTCCAGGACCTGCTCCTGGCCCGCACCGGATACACCGGCGAGGACGGCTTCGAGATCTACGTCCCGAACGGGGACGCCGCCGGCCTGTGGGAAGCGCTGCTGGAAGCCGGCGACGGCCACGGGCTCATCCCCGCCGGCCTCGCCTGCCGCGACTCGCTCCGCCTGGAAGCCGGCATGCCCCTCTACGGCAACGAACTCTCCCGTGAAGGCAACCCCTTCGCCGCTGGCCTCGGCCCGGTTGTCTCGCTCAAGAAGGAGTCGGACTTCGTGGGCAAGGCGGCACTGGCGGAGCTCAAGGAGCTTGGTGCCGGTTCCACCTCCGGCCGCAAGCTCGTGGGCCTCAAGGGACTGGGCCGCCGCGCCGGCCGCAGCCACTACCCGGTGCTCAAGGACGGCAACGTCGTGGGTGAGGTGACCTCCGGCCAGCCAAGCCCCACCCTCGGTTACCCGATCGCCCTGGCCTATGTCGACGTCGAACACTCCGAACCCGGCACCGCCTTGGACATCGACCTCCGCGGCAAGCCAGAGCCCTTCGAAGTAGTAGCCCTGCCCTTCTACAAGCGCCAGAAGTAACGGACGCCGACGGCCCGTCGGGTCCGACCTCCTCTGCATGCTCGGTCGCGAAGACGCCCGCTGAGCGGACGTGACGCTCCCTTAGACGCATGCTGCCGGAGGTCGGACCCGAAGGGGCCGACGCTCTCTCACTTGATGCGCGGTTTGGCCCGACGCTCTCTCACTTGATGCGGCTTTTGGCCCGACGCTCTCTCACTTTTCAAACACCAGATTGAAGGAAACACACCATGGCAAAAGTTGTTGCTGAACTGAAGTACTCCGCCGAGCACGAGTGGGTTGCTGTTGATGGATCGGGACCGGTGAACATCGGAATTTCCGCCGTCGCCGCCGATGCCCTGGGCGACATTGTGTACGTGGACCTGCCCGAGGTCGGCTCCACCGTGACCGCGGGGGAAACCTGCGGCGAGGTGGAATCCACCAAGTCCGTCTCCGACCTCTACGCCCCGGTCACCGGCGAGGTTGTGGAGATCAACGACGACGTTGTCTCCGACCCCGCGTTGATCAACAACGATCCCTATGGCGCCGGCTGGCTCTTCAAGGTGGCCGTCACCGAAGAGGGCCCGCTGATGTCAGCTGAAGAATACGCGGCAGCCAACGGCGGCGAACTGTGAGCCCCGCGGCTGCAGGCGCCGGCACAGTGGCCGCCGCATTCGAACAGGTGGTGTCGCCGTCGCTGGACGCCAACCTCGCCGCGCTGGACCCGGAGATCGCCGCGAAGATCGACGACGAACTCACCCGCCAGCGTGACGGCCTGGAGATGATCGCCTCCGAGAACCACACCGCCGTCGCCGTGATGCAGGCGCAGGGATCGGTGCTGACCAACAAGTACGCCGAAGGCTACCCGGGCAAGCGCTACTACGGTGGCTGCGAGCACGTGGACGTGATCGAACAGCTCGCCATCGACAGGATCAAGGCGCTCTTCGGTGCCGGGTTCGCCAACGTCCAGCCGCACTCCGGCGCGCAGGCCAACGCCTCGGTCATGCACGCGCTGATCAAGCCCGGCGACACCATCATGGGCCTGAACCTGGCCCACGGCGGCCACCTCACGCATGGCATGAAAATCAACTTCTCCGGCAAGCTCTACAACGTGGTCCCCTACGGCGTCCGCGAGGACACCCACACGGTGGACATGGCAGAGGTGGAGCGCCTGGCGCAGGAGACCAAGCCCGCGCTGATCGTGGCCGGCTGGTCCGCCTACGCCCGGCAGCTGGACTTCGCCGAGTTCCGCCGCATCGCCGACTCCGTGGGCGCCTATCTGATGGTGGACATGGCGCACTTCGCCGGCTTGGTGGCCGCGGGGCTGCACCCGTCGCCGGTCCCGCACGCGCATGTCACCACGTCCACCACGCACAAGACCCTCGCCGGTCCCCGCGGTGGCATCATCCTGACCAACGACGCCGACATCGCCAAGAAGATCAACTCGGCTGTGTTCCCCGGCCAGCAGGGCGGCCCGCTGGAGCACGTCATCGCGGGCAAGGCCGTGGCGTTCAAGATCGCCGCGTCCGAGGAGTTCCGTGAGCGGCAGGAGCGCGTCCTGGCCGGCGCCCGGATCCTGGCCGAGCGCCTGGTCCAGCCGGACGTCACCGCCAAGGGCATCAGCGTGGTGTCCGGCGGCACCGATGTGCACCTGGTCCTCGTCGACCTGCGCAACTGCGAGCTCGACGGGCAGCAGGCCGAGGACCGGCTCGCGGCCATCGACATCACCGTCAACCGCAACGCCGTCCCCTTCGACCCGCGCCCGCCGATGGTCACCTCCGGCCTCCGGATCGGCACGCCGGCGCTCGCCACGCGCGGGTTTGGTGAGGCTGCCTTCCGCGAGGTTGCGGACATCATCGCCGAGGCATTGACGGCCGACGCCGATGGGGATCTTTCCGGGCTGCGTCACCGCGTCGAGGGACTCGCCAAAGCACACCCGCTCTACCCGGGCGTCGCACCACTGTCCTGATCGTCTGGTCACCCTTGGCCCGGTGGGGCCGCGCTATCTCACCTTCTCCGTCCAGTTAGGAACACACCATGGCAGTCGGCGTTTTTGATCTGTTTTCGATCGGGATCGGGCCTTCTTCTTCTCATACTGTGGGGCCGATGCGGGCTGCTGCTGTTTTTGCGGAGGAGCTTAAGGCTTCCGGCGCCCTGGCGGAGGTGGCCTCGTTGCGGGTGGATCTTTATGGGTCTCTGGCGGCGACCGGTCATGGGCATGGGACGATGACGGCGGTCCTGCTGGG
Organism: Pseudarthrobacter sp. NCCP-2145; assembly: GCF_023708005.1. NCBI lineage: Bacteria > Bacillati > Actinomycetota > Actinomycetes > Micrococcales > Micrococcaceae > Pseudarthrobacter > Pseudarthrobacter sp. NCCP-2145. The sequence goes on from NZ_BRCG01000002.1 coordinate 323,612, forward strand.
CCTGGAGGGCTTCCATCCGGAGCTGATCCTGCCGGAGGAAGTGGAGGAGCGGCTGGCCTCGATCGCCGAGACCGGAACTCTGCAGCTGGCCGGTGCGGTGGCATTGCCCTACGGGGTGAAGGACATGGTGCTGAGGCCGTTGACGGTCCTGCCGCGGCACACCAACGGGATGACGTTCACGGTGTCCGACGCCGGCGGCCAGGTCCTGCACACCGCGACGTTCTTCTCGGTGGGTGGCGGGTTCATCGTCCGCGAGGGTGAAGAGGACGCGGCGCTGCAGGAGCTGGAGGAGTCCAAGAAGGAGCTCCCGCTGCCGTTCCGGACCGCCGCGGAGCTGCTGGAGCACTGCCGGGCGACCGGTCTGGGGATCAGCGACGTGATGCGGGTCAACGAGGAGGACAGCCGCACCCCTGAGGAGATCCGGGCGGGC